>NZ_NAAD01000001.1:0-300000 GCF_002093115.1 Geothermobacter hydrogeniphilus
GAGATGTGAGATGTGAGATGTGAGATGTGAGATGTGAGATGTGAGATGTGAGATGACGCGCAAGGCAACGGGGCCAGTCCCCCTTGATGAAGGGGACTGGCCCCGTTGCCGGTGCACAAAAAAGGCGGTTCACCCCGAGGGCGAACCGCCTTTTTCAGTTTCAGCTGCCGGTTGCGTCAGCCGGCCTTGACCACCGCTCCGGAACGGATGCAGCGGGTACAGACCTTGATCGCCCGGACCTGACCGTTCCGCAGGGCCCTGACCTTCTGCAGATTCGGATTCCAGACTTTACGGGTTTTGTTATGTGCATGACTGACATTGTTGCCGGTCGTCGGTTTTTTTCCGCAGATTTCACATACCTTGGCCATCGATCGATACCTCCTCAAGATTCAGAACGCAATTTTCTAGCATGCTTCGGAAAAGAATGCAAGGGACTTTTTCAACTCACAGGACGGCTATGGTCCTTTTTTCTTCATGCCGGTCAAGGTCAGGGCGACCAGGGCTTCGCCAAGCAGCCCGAGAGCGGGATAGAGCTGTTCGGCACAGGCCTGGTAGAGAGCCCTGGCGGGCCGGAGCGCCCCGCGCTCGCCGCATGGACCGGAGGATGCGGGGGCCTGGCCGTTCTGCAGCCGGTTGAATGCGGGCTGATCTCCGGGGAACAGACAACTCAGTTCGACCGCCAGGTCCGTTGCCGGATCGATCTCCGCCGGGCAACGCAGGTAGATTTCCGGCCGGTTCTGGTTGCGTCCCAGGGCAAGTTGAAACGCTGCCGCCGGAGAATGGATCAACAATCGCGGCGCCAGCAGCTTCGATGGTTGCGTAGTTGGTCTCTGCAACTCCCATAGTGCCGGACCGCCCTGTGACTCCGGCCAACCCGGGACCGGGGGAGTCGGTCGGGCCGCCAGCAGCAGTCGATCGCAGGAGACCGTTTCCGCGCCGAGGTGACATTGGACAGTTCCCGAACGGAGGGAATTCAGACCGCTGAGCTGCTCCAGGGGGCGCCGGGTCGCACCGGTATCGGCCAGGCGCTGTTCGAGCAGTTTGTCGAGAACAGCGCCGGCCACGGACTGCCGGCCGAGCAGTTGGTCCCAGGCCAGAGCGGCTTCGGCCAGGCTCAGGTTGGTGGCTGGAATCAGGCAGACAGCGGCCAGCAGGGAGCGGCACAGCTGACGGCCTTCGGCACAGATCGGTTGCCGGGCGCACCAGTCGGCAAAGGACTGGCGCAGAAGACCGCCAGGCAGCCCCTTGCGGCGGCATGCCAGGGGCCAGCGAACCTTGTGACGAAGGTTGAAGACGGGGCTGCCGCCGATTTCGCGCAGGGTGTGTTGCAGCGTCTGCCCCCAGCGCTGCAGCTGGTCGAGCAGGGCGATGATCTGCGGGTAGGATTGCGGCAACTCCCGGCGGATCTCATCCTGCCAGGGGCTGCTGCCGTGGATTTCGATACAGGTTGTCTCGAAATGCAGTTGGATCGGGACCGTTGCGGTCAGGCAGTGACGGGCCTGCAGCTGATCGAGCAGATCGTCAAGCAGAATCGAGCTGTTCCGGAGCAGGTATTGCGGCCAGCCCCGGCCATGCAGGTGCAGGACGCGCAGTCCCCTGCGGCCGAGCAGGATTCCGGCGATGCGTGCCCCGGGGGCATCGCCGGCGATGATCAGGTCGTAATGCTGATTGGCCATGATTCATCCTTCCGGCAGGTTCTCTTCCGACCAGAGCTCGATTCCGTGCTGTTCGAGAAGGGCCGCGGCAACGCCCATTCCGGGGACAACCCGTTCTTCCAGGTAAATGTGGCGGCTGCCGCAGGAGGGGCTGCGTTCCTTGAAAATAGCGCGCCGGCAGCCGCACAGCCGGGCAATCGCCAGCGTCTGTCCGGCTCCCTTGAGGAAGAGGCTGCTGACCGGTTGCTGCAATTCGTTGCGGACCTCGCCGTCACCGTTGAGCAGTGACCGCCCGTCACCGCGGGTAAAACGGGTTTGGGGGCGCGGCGTGGGCAGACCGGCGAGCTGTTCCGGGCAGACCGGTATCGGAATCAGGTTGTGCCGCTGTAGAAAGACGCGAACGGCGCTGTTGGCTTTGCATCTGCCGTCGTAGCGGGTCGGCAGACCGAGGAGACAGCTGCTGACAAGAATCGGTTCCGCCTTGCGCTCGCTCATGGCCGTTTGGTCAGTCGTCCAGCGGGGGGTTGATCAGGCTCGCCCGCAGGGGGGAGACCGATGGGGTGATGCGGACCCTGCGGCCCTCGATCCGCAGTCGCCCTTCGGCGAACAGTTGAATGGCGCGGGGGTAGATACGGTGTTCCTCGACCAGAATGCGGGCGGCGAGGCTCTCCTCGTCGTCATCTTCCAGGACCGGAACCACAGCCTGCAGGATGATCGGCCCGGTGTCGACACCGCCGTCGACGAAATGAACCGTGCAGCCGGAAAAACGGGCGCCGTATTCAATCGCTTTGCGCTGCACGTGCAGGCCGGGAAAGGCCGGCAACAGGGCGGGGTGAATGTTGATGATGCGTCCGGGAAAGGCTTCGAGGAAGACGTCGCTGATCAACCGCATGAAACCGGCCAGGACCACCAGTTCAACCCCTGCCTGCTGCAGTGCGGAGACGACCCGGTGATCGAAGTCGGCGCGACTGCTGAACTGTCGATGATCGATGCAGAGGGTGGTGATGTCGGCGGCCGCGGCACGTTCCAGGCAACCGGCGCCGGGGTTGTTGCTGATCACCAGCGCGATGGAGGCATCCAGGCTGCCGTCCCGGCAACGGTCGATGATCGCCTGCAGATTGGTGCCGCTTCCTGAGGCCAGGACGCCGATTTTCAGTTTGCCGGACATGGCCCGTTAATCTCCGACACCATGCAGGATGACCTGTTCTTCGCCGTCTTTACAGAGGGAGACGGTACCGATCTGCCAGGCCTGTTCCTCCAGGCCGCCGAGCCGGACCAGGATGTCGTCGGCCTGCGCGGCGGGAACGATCAGCACCATGCCGATACCGTAGTTGAAGGTCCGGTACATCTCCTGCGGGGCGATGTTGCCGCCTTCGCGCAGTCGTTCAAAAATAGCCGGTTTGGGCCAGACGGTGGTGTCGATGTCGACCCGGCAGTGGCGCGGCAGCACCCGCGGGACATTTTCCAGCAGGCCGCCGCCGGTGATATGGGCCATCCCCTTGATTTCGAAATCCCGCAGCAGGTTGAGGATCGATTTGACGTAGATCCGGGTCGGGGTGATCAGTTCTTCACCGAGGGTGCCTTCCAGGCCGTCAAGGCGGGCATCGAGGGAGAGCCCCATGGTTTCGAGAAAAACCTTGCGGGCCAGGGAGTAACCGTTGGAGTGCAGACCGCTCGAGCCGATGCCGATGACCAGATCTCCGTCGGTAATGGCTGACCCGTCGATGATGCTGTTGTTGTCGACCACGCCGACCGTGAAGCCGGCCAGATCGTATTCCCCGTTGCCGTACATGCCCGGCATTTCCGCTGTTTCGCCGCCGATCAGGGCACAGCCGGACTGCACACAACCTTCGGAGATGCCGGCAACGATTTCGGCCGCCTTCTCCGGTGCCAGCTTTCCGGTCGCCAGGTAGTCGAGGAAGAAGAGCGGCTCGGCCCCCTGGACGATGATGTCATTGACGCACATGGCCACCAGGTCGATGCCGACGGTGTCGTGTTTGTCAAGCATGAAGGCCAGCTTCAGCTTGGTGCCGACGCCATCGGTCGAGGACACCAGAACCGGGTTCTGATACTTGCCGGTATTGAGCGAAAAGAGGCCTCCGAAGCCGCCGATGTCGGTCAGTACTTCGGGCCGCGAAGCTGCCTTGACCAGGGGCTTGATCAATTGCACGAAACGATTGCCGGCATCGATATCGACGCCGGCATCCTTGTAGGTCATCTGCTTGTCTCTGGACAAGGTGGAACTCCTCTGGCTGAAGCCTGAATCAGTGAGCACTTTTGTCGGCGGATAGCACAAGCAGGCCAAGCACTTGCACTCTCCATCCAACAGGAACTCACGGATTCAGGCGAAGTGGACCCTTTTTTAAATCAATGTTGCCGGGGTGTCAATGCTGAATCCGCCTCCTGCGGCCGGACAAAGAGTCTCGGACAGATTGCAACAATCCTTTACAGAGAGCTGTGGCTCAACTATCATGCTGTCTCGCCATGAACAGACTGTACATCCGCCGCCTGACGGCTGACGATCTTGAAAAGATTACCGCACTTGAGCGTCGTTGTCAGCCTCACCCCTGGAGTCAGGAGCTTTTTTGCCGGGAACTGGGCAACCCGGTGGCACGTTTCCATGTGGCGGAACTCGACGGCAGTATTGCCGGTTACCTGTGCTGCTGGCAGATCGGTGACGAACTGGAAATCCACAACGTCGCAACCGATCCCGATTATCGGCGTCGCGGGATTGCCCGCCGTCTGCTGGCGGAGGTTCTTGCCGATCCCGGAGTGGCCCGTGCCTTCCTTGAAGTCCGGAGCGGCAACCGGGGCGCCATCGCCCTCTACCGGGCACTCGGGTTCCGGGTTTCCGATTGTCGCCGGGGCTATTATCACGACGGCGAGGACGCCCTGTTGATGGACTGGCGGAGACCCGACCCGGATTGTTAGCCTTGCAGGCTGATAAAAAACGCCCATCTGCGGCGTTGTCCTTCCCCCGCGTCAACGACGTACCTTCCGGTACGCCTTATGCCGCGGGTGTGTGGACGCCTTGCATCTGGACATTTTTGCTCAGCCTGGGGAAAACACCTTGCCGGCGTTGACCCTTTTGCAAAACCAGGAGAGACTGTTTCATGTCAAACTTCAAGACCCGAATCCTGGCCAACCAGGAGATATCCCCCGGTTACTGGCGCATGCGGATTCAGGCTCCCGGTGCTGTTGCCGATTGCCGTGCCGGCCAGTTTCTGATGTTCCGGGTGCAGTTGTCGCTGCTGCCGCTGCTGCGCCGCCCCTTCGGCATCTTCCGTACCGGGTTTCAACCTTCGGATGTTGATGGCCTGCCGCCGGTTGAATACCTGGAAATTCTCTACAAAGTGGTCGGCCAGGGGACGGCCATGATGAGCGAACTGCACCATGGTGATCGGGTGGAGATTCTCGGGCCCCTGGGGCGCGGTTTCGATGGCGGCGAGCCGGGACGGCGCAAAATCCTTGTCGGCGGCGGTATCGGTCTGGTTCCTCTCTATATGCTCGCCGAGCAGCTGGTCGACGGCAGCGAAGTCAGGCTGCTGATGGGGGGGCGCACCCGTGACGATATCATCGTCGTGACCGAGTTCGAACGTCTCGGCGTGCAGACCTACGTTTCAACCGAAGACGGCAGCCTAGGCGATCGCGGCCTGGTGACCGCGGTTCTGCAGCAGCAGCTCGACGCTGATCCCGACGCCGAAGTCTTTGCCTGCGGACCGCTGCCGATGCTCGAAGCGGTTTATGGCATCTGCCGTCAGCGCCAGGTGCCGCTGCAGGTGTCGCTGGAAGCCCTGATGGCCTGCGGGGTCGGCGCCTGTCTCGGTTGCGTGGTCAAGGGTGTCGGCCATTCCGAAACCAGTCCGCGCTTTCTCTGTACCTGTAAGGAAGGTCCGGTTTTCCGTGCAGAACAACTGGCCTGGGACCGCCTGGACCGGACCGAAGGCACTTGCGAGGGATGTAAATGATGTCGCAGCAATCAACGGCCAAAGTCTCCCTGGCGGTGGAAATCGCCGGACTGCGGATGAAAAATCCGGTCATGCCGGCGTCGGGAACCTTCGGTTATGGTGAAGAGTTCGCCCCCTATCTCGATCTCAACCGGCTTGGCGCGATTGTCACCAAGGGCCTGTCGCTGCGGCCCAAGGCCGGCAATCCGACCCCGCGCATCTGTGAAACGGTCAGCGGCATGCTCAACGCCATCGGCCTGCAGAATGTCGGGGTGGATGCCTTTATCGAACACAAGATGCCCTTCCTGCGGGAAATCAATACCCCGGTGATTGCCAACTTCTTCGGCAATACCTTGGAGGAATACGGCGAGGTCGCCCGACGGCTGAACGAGATTCCCGAACTGGCGGCGGTTGAGCTGAATATTTCCTGTCCCAACGTCAAGCAGGGAGGGATTGTCTTCGGTACCGATCCGCAGGCCGCCCACCAGGCGGTCGACGTGGTGCGGAAGAATCTCGACAAACCGCTGATTGTCAAGCTGACGCCGAACGTCACCGATATTACCGTGATCGCCCGGGCGGTGGCCGATGCCGGCGCCGACGCGGTCAGCTGCATCAATACCCTGACCGGCATGTCGATTGACGTGCGCCGAAGGAAGCCGAAAATTGCCAACCGCACCGGTGGGCTGTCGGGACCGGCGATCCGCCCGGTTGCCGTTCGCATGGTGTACCAGGTGGTGCAGGCGGTCGCTATCCCGGTGATCGGTGTCGGCGGCATCAGCAGCGCCGAGGATGCCCTCGAATTCCTCATCGCCGGGGCGCAGGCGGTGCAGGTCGGTACCGCCAACTTCGTCGATCCGGATGCCATGCAGCAGGTGATCGACGGCCTGGAACGGTTCTGCATAGAGGAGGGAATCGCGGACATCCGGGAGCTGATCGGCAGTCTTGAGGTATAATTTCTTTCAGGATTTCGGCGGAAGGGGACAGTCCCCTTAGCTGAGGGGGACTTCCCCTTGTTCCCGGCGATACCTAAACCCTGAATCAGTGAGCTCCTTGTCGGCGTATAGCACAAGTCATTGATCTGTCTGAGCTTCCCAAAAATCACCAGCGAACCTATGGGTGCGCTTCAGATTTTTGCAAAGCTCATTCAGACCAAGCACTTGCACTCTCCATCCAACAGAAACTCACTGATTCAGGTAAACTGCCCAGTGCCCGGCGCCCAGTGCCCGGCGCCCGGCGCGAAGCGCCCTATGGACGTTATCACCACCCACATCAATGCCGATTTCGACTGTCTTGGCGCCATGGTGGCAGCGCGCAAGCTGTACCCGGACGCCGAGATGGTTTTTCCCGGCTCGCAGGAACGCAACCTGCGGGAATTCTTCCTGCGCAGCACCATCTACGCCTACGACTTCAAGCGCCTGCGCGACATCGATATGGAGCAGGTCGAACGGCTGATCCTGGTCGACGTCCGGCAGTCGGACCGCATCGGACCTTTCGGCGAGGTCGCCCGCCGGCCCGGTGTTGAGGTGCATATCTACGATCATCATCCGACCGGACCCGGCGACCTCCATGGGACTTATGAAGTGATCAGGCCGGTGGGGTCAACCGTTACGCTCTTCTGCCAGTTGTTCGCCGAACAGCAGATCCGTCCCGATGCCGATGAGGCGACGCTGATGATGCTCGGTCTCTATGAAGATACCGGCAGCCTGCAGTTCAGTTCCACCACCCGCGCCGATTTCGAAGCCGCCGCCTTTCTGCTCGATTGCGGCGCGGCGCTCTCCGCGGTCGCGGATTTTCTGACTCAGGAGTTGACCGCCGACCAGGTCGGGCTGCTGCACCAGTTGCTGCAGAACCGCCAGATCCTGACTGTCAACGGTCATGAGATCTGCATCAGTCAGGCGACCAGTGAACAGTATGTCGGTGACCTGGCGGTGCTGGCGCACAAGCTCAAGGATATGGAGAATCTTGACGCCCTGATCATCGCGGTGCGGATGGCGGACCGGATTTTTCTGGTCGGCCGGTCGCGTATCCCCGAGGTCCATGTCGGCGCCATTCTCGAGGAATTCGGTGGTGGCGGTCATCCCTTCGCCGCTTCGGGCACCGTGCGCGACCAGACGCTGGTTCAGGTACTTGACCGTCTGCCGCAGGTTCTGCAGCGCCAGGTCCGTCCGCGCTGGCTGGCCGGGCAGCTGATGTCCAGCCCGGTCAAGTCGGTCGCCGCCGGGGAAACCATCGGCACCGCGCGTGAATTGTTGAATCGTTACAATGTCAATGTCCTGCCGGTACTCGATGACACCGGTCAGGTTGTCGGCCTGATCAGTCGGCAGACGGTCGACAAGGCGGCCCATCACGGCCTTCAGGCCCATTCGGTCGGCAGCTACATGGATGGTTCTTTCACCACGGTCAGTCCCGAAACGCCGCTGCACCAGCTGCAGGAACTGATCGTGGCCGACAACCAGCGCCTGGTGCCGGTTGTCGAGGAGGGGCGGCTGGTCGGGGTATTGACTCGCACCGATCTGTTGCGGCAGCTGCTTTCCTTTGAACAGCACCCGCACGGGCAGGCGCTTCCGGGGCAACGCCGGATGGGCGGTCCATGGCTGAAAAAAAAGCAGCTCGGACGGTTCATGCGCGAACGTCTGCCGCGGGATCTCCAGCAGCGGCTGCGCAGTTTCGGTCGGGTCGGTGAAGAGCTGGGGGCGCAGGTCTACCTGGTTGGCGGCATGGTCAGGGACCTGCTGCTGCGGCAGGATAATTTTGATGTCGACCTGGTGGTGGAAGGAGACGGCATCGCTTTTGCCCGCGAAATCGCCGCCCGGGAAGGCTGTCGGTTGCGGACCCATCAGAAATTCGGCACCGCGGTGCTGATCTTTGCTGATGGATTCAAGGTCGATGTCGCCTCGGCGCGGATGGAGTACTACCAGCAGCCGGCGGCGCTGCCGACGGTTGAATATGCCTCGATCAAGCTGGACCTGTTCCGGCGGGATTTCACCATCAACACCCTGGCCATCGCCCTGAACGAGGGCAGTTTCGGCGAACTGCTGGATTTCTTCGGCGGCCAGCGGGACCTCAAGGACCGCGCCGTGCGGGTGCTGCACAATCTCAGTTTTGTCGAGGACCCGACCCGTGTCTATCGGGCGGTTCGTTTTGAACAGCGCCTCGGGTTCCGCATGGGGCGGCCGACCGAACACCTGCTGCGCAGTGCCGTGCGCCAGGGGTTCATCGAACGGGTCGGCGGTAATCGCCTGTTTCGCGAACTGGAGCTGATTCTACGGGAACCCGATCCCTGGCCGGCTATCCAGCGGATGGCTGATCTTGACCTGCTCAAGTACATTCATCCGAATCTGAAAGTCGATGCCCGGATGCCGGGGCTGGTGGCTGAAACCCGCAGGGTTGTTCACTGGTATCAATTACTCTACCTGCATCAACCCTGTGAACCCTGGTTGGTTTTTCTGCTCAGCCTGACGGCCAGGCTCGACGATGACAGCATGCTCGGGATGTGCCGTCGACTGAAGGTGGCCCCCCGCTTCCTGGACCTGTTGTGCGAGCAGCGTCGTGCTGCCAAGAAGGTGCTGGCCGGGCTCAGGCGCCGGGTGAGGCGCGGAACAGAACCGAAAGCGAGTGATCTGTACCGGATGCTTCGCCCGCTGGACAGCGAGATGCTGCTTTTCCTGATGGCCCTGGGCGATGACAGTATCCGCCAGTGGGTGGGACACTATCTCTCCAGCCTGCAGCAGGTCCGCTGTGAATTGAACGGCCATGACCTCGAACGGCTCGGCCTTCCTCCCGGCCCCCTGTTCCGGGAGATTCTCGATACCCTGCTTGCCGGGCGCCTCAATGGCCGTCTGCACAGCCGCGATGATGAACTGGCCCTGGTGCGAAAACGTTTTCTGCGTTGCCGTTCCGAACCAGGTGCCACCGTTGATTGACTTGTCCCGGGCGGTTTGCTAAAACCTGATGGCGTCGCAAAAACTCACCAGCAGCTGCGTTGCTGCGCTTGTCTTGCTGCTTCGACGTACGTCAGTGCGCCTCATTGCCCGACAAACGCACGCCTTGCTGCCTCAGCCAACAACATTACGTTGTTGCGAAAGCATCAAAACCTGAACAACCTTTCGCTGCCGATTGCCGGCACAGCCCTCAACCCTGTCGAGAAAGATCACCGCTTTTGGAAACCCTGATTGCCAAAATCTCGATCATGCTGGTACCGGCCCTGTTTGCCATCACCCTGCATGAGGTCGCCCACGGATTTGTCGCGGAAAAACTGGGCGACCCGACGGCGCGACTGCTGGGGCGGTTGACCCTCAACCCTTTCCGCCATCTCGACCCGATCGGCACCCTGGCCCTGGTGCTGTTCGGCTTCGGCTGGGCACGGCCGGTACCGGTCAATTTCGGCAACCTTCGCAACCCGCGCCAGGGAATGGTCCTGGTGGCGTTGGCCGGTCCGGCGGCCAACCTGTTGATCGCCGTACTCTCGGCCCTGTTGCTGCGGGTGGTTTTTCTTTACGGTGGACGTTTTGCCGGCGACATGGCCTTCGACCATGTTCTGCAACCGGTTGCCCTGATGATCGCCTCCAGTCTTTTCATCAATGTTCTGCTCGGTATCTTCAATCTCTTTCCTTTACCGCCTCTCGACGGTGGTCGGGTGATGGTCGGTCTGCTGCCGGAACGTTACGGCATGCAGCTGGCGCGGCTGGAACCGTTCGGTTTCGTTCTGGTCCTGGTCCTGATCTTCTACACCCCGATCTGGAGCGGGTTTCTCGGCCCGTTGATCTGGTCCCTGGTCGCCGTACTTTCCGGTCCGGCGGCCCCGGTGGTTCATCAGATGGCCGGCATCCTGGTTGGGCGGTAGCGATGAACCTTGATATCAAGCTGGAGAATTTCGAGGGGCCGCTTGATCTGCTGCTGCACCTGATCAAAAAGAATGAAATGGAGATCTGGGATATCCAGGTTACCCGCATTACCGAGCAGTATCTCGCGATCCTTGACGCCATGCACCATATGAACCTCGATGTCGCCGGTGAATTTCTGGTGATGGCCTCAACCCTGCTGTACATCAAATCGAAGCTGCTGCTGCCGCCGTCGGAAGATGAACTGGTCGAAGAGGAAGAGGAAGATCCGCGCGCCGAACTGGTCAGACGTCTGCTTGAATACCAGAAATACAAGGACGCCGCCCTTGATCTCGATGAGCGTGAACTGCTCGGTCGTGATGTCTTTGCCCGCAAGTTCACCGCTCCCGAGCTGGCCGTGGAAGAGGAAGATGCCGGTTTCTACGAGGTCGGTATCTATGACCTGGTCGAGGCATTGCAGGATATTCTCGCCCGGGCGCCGCGGGATGTTGCCCATGAGGTCGGGCTGGAACAGGTTTCGATTGCCGAACGCATCAACCATATCCTCGGCCTGTTGAGTGGTTGCGACAGTCTGGCCTTCAGCGATCTGTTTCAGGAGAAACCGCGCCGCAATGACGTCATTGCCACATTTCTGGCGATGCTGGAACTGGTCAAGATGCGCACCGTCAAACTGATGCAGAATGATCGTTGCGGTTCGATCTGGCTTTTTCCGATTGCCGATGCCGAGCCCCTGAATGGTTCCCTGCCGGAGGAGGACAGCCTTGGATATCACTGATCTGAAAGGAATGCTGGAAGCGATGGTGTTCGTTTCCGATGTCCCGCTCAAGGCTGACCGGTTGGCCGAACTGGTCGCCTGTGACCGCGCTCTGGTGCAATCCGCCCTGCAGGAACTGGCCGAAGAGTATCACCGGCGTGACGGTGGCATCAGGCTGGCCGAGGTTGCCGGCGGTTACCAGTTCCGCACCGCGGCCCGTCATGTCGAGGCGGTGCGACAGCTCAATTGCAGCAAACCGTTCCGGTTTTCCCGGGCGGCACTGGAGAGCCTGGCCATCATCGCCTATCGTCAGCCGGTAACTCGTGGTGATGTCGAGTATCTGCGGGGGGTCGATTCCGGCGGGGTGATCAAGACTCTGCTTGACAAACACCTGATCCGTATTCTTGGCAAGAAGGAAGTTGCCGGCAGACCCTTGATTTACGGCACCACGCGCGAATTCCTGGAGGTGTTCGGTCTGCGCAGTCTCAATGATCTGCCGACTCTGAAGGAATTCAGTGAAATTGATCTCGATCAGGAAATTGCCGATCTTCCGTTGCCGTTTACGGCCGATGATCAGGCTGCAGAGGAGTCGTCGGTCTGAGCCGGCGGTGTGATTGCCATGGCGGAACGCCTGCAGAAAGTCATCGCCGCGGCCGGTCTCTGTTCGCGGCGCACCGCCGAGGAATGGATCCGGGCGGGGCGGGTTACGGTCAACGGGGAGATGCCCAATCTCGGTTGCCGGGTTGATCCCGCCGTTGACGTGGTGCTGGTGGACGGCCGACCGTTGCCGGGAGCGGCTGAAAAAGTCACCCTGCTGCTCAATAAACCGACTGGTTGCGTGACCACCGTCAGCGACCCGCAGGGTCGGCGAACCGTCCTCGACCTGCTGCCGCCGCATCTGCCGCGGCTGTTCCCGGTGGGTCGCCTCGATTACAATACCGAAGGGCTGCTGCTGCTGACCAACGACGGTGAACTGGCCCAGCATCTTGCTCACCCGCGTCACAAGGTGGAAAAAACCTACCTGGTTCGAATCCGGGGTGCGGTGACCGCGGAGATCCGTCGCAAGCTGGAGCGTGGCGTGGCGCTTGCTGACGGGATCACGGCTCCGGCCGTGGTTCGCGTCCGGGGTAGTTCGGGGGGGCACGCCTGGCTGGAAATCACGATCCGTGAAGGACGCAATCGGCAGGTTCGCAGGATGTGTGAAGCGGTCGGTTTGTCGGTCAGCCGGTTGAAGCGCATCCGCCTGGGATTTCTGGATCTGGGCGACCTGCCGACCGGAAAAATGCGGATTTTGAATGCCGGGGAGATCGATCGTTTGAAAAGCCTTTAGAACTTGTCATAATATGAATCCTGAATCCGTGAGCCCCTTGTCGGCGGATAGCGCCAGTCATTGACCTGCCTGAGCTTCCCAGAAATGACCAGCGAACCTGTGGGTGCGCTTTAAATTTTTGGCAATCCCATTCAGGCCAAGCACTTACGCTCTCCATCCGACAGGAACCCACCGATTCGGGAAAATGATCGGATTTGATACCTAAGCTTTTCCGGAGGAGGGAACCTCATGTCGATCCGCCTTGACTACACCAATATGCTTGCTGACGCCATCGGTGAACCTTGCGGCATCAGCCCGAATGAACTGGATGCCCTGCGGAAACCCGCCCAGGCCATCCATCAGGACTTGATGCAGCGCCGTGAGCAGGGCCTGCTGCCGTTTTACGACCTGCCGTTTGATCGCGTGGTGCTGGAATCTGTGAAACAACTGGGCGACCAGTTGGCCGGACGCTGCAGCCATTTCGTCGTGCTGGGAATCGGCGGTTCGGCCCTCGGCACCCTGGCGCTCTTTCGCGCCCTGCGTCCTCTTTATCACAACCTGCTGCCTGCTGTTGAACGGGATGGGCGGCCCCGGTTGCTGATCCTCGACAATGTTGATCCGGCCGGTTTCGGTGAAGCTCTCGACCTGCTGACTCCCGATGAAACCATCTTCTGCGTTATTTCCAAGTCGGGCTCCACGGTGGAGACCAGCTGTCAGCTGATGATCGCCCGACATTGGCTGGAAACCGCTCTCGGTGACCGCTGGCGCGATCACCTGGTCGTGATTACCGATCCCGAGTCCGGCAGCTTGCGTGAATTGGCGGAGCGTGAACAGTTGACCAGCTGTGCCATCCCGAGTGGTGTCGGTGGTCGTTTTTCCGTTCTGACTCCGGTCGGCCTGTTGCCGCTGGCCGTTGCCGGGGTTGATATCGACGCCCTGCTTGCCGGCGCGGCCGAGATGGAGGAACGGGCCACCCGCTCCGATCTGCTGGAAAATCCCGCTTATCTCAATGCCGCCCTGCAGGTCCTGTCCTATCGCAAGGGGCAGCATATCTCCGTGTTGATGCCTTACAGTGACCGGTTGCGCGATATTGCCGACTGGTATCGTCAGCTCTGGGCCGAGAGCCTCGGCAAGCGAACAGCTCTCGATGGCAGCCGGGTGCATGTCGGCCCCACACCGGTCAAGGCGCTCGGAACGACAGATCAGCATTCCCAGGTACAACTCTACATGGAGGGGCCCTTCGACAAGGTGGTGACCTTTCTCGCGGTCGAAGACTATGGTCGGGACCTGGTCTTCCCGGCGTTTCCCGGAGCCGGGCATCTTGATTACCTTTCCGGACGCAGCATGACCGAGCTGATCCAAGCCGAACAGCAGGCCACGGCGGCTGCCCTGACCAGTAACGGCCGGCCCAACTGCACCCTGACCCTGGACCGGGTTTCTCCACAGAATGTCGGTGGCCTCGTTTACCTGTTCGAGGTACAGACGTTGTTCGCCGGTGGATTGTTCGGCGTTGACCCGCTGGATCAACCCGGTGTCGAGGAAGGAAAGAAGTATACATACGGGTTGATGGACCGTCCCGGGTTCGAGGACATGAAGCAACGTTTCGAATCGATTGTCGGTGGCGTAACTAGGCGCCAACTCTAGCAAAAATTGTTATTGATCGCTTGACAGATCAATGCCTGTTGGTTTAAATTTCTACTTTACTTTGTGTGTTTTTGCGATCCGAGGGATAGTCCGTGTCGAATAAAGCAAAACTTCTCGCGTCCGCGCAAAAGAACCTCCAGAAAGGACAGGTCGCCAAGGCGATCCGGGATTTCCAGAAAATCGTGGAAATCGATCCCAAGGATATCCGCAGCCGGCAGAAACTGGCCGAACTTTACAGCCGTGCCCACCAACTCGATAATGCCCTCGAAGAATATGAAGCCGTTGCCAGGTACTATTCAGAAAATGGGTTCTACCTGAAAGCGATCGCTGTTTACAAGCAGATGCAGAAGCTCGATGAGGGCCAGATCAAAATTTATCATCGGCTTGCTGAGCTGAATGAAAAGCAGGGTCTGATCGGTAATGCCCTGGCCGAATATCGCAGCCTGGTGGCTTATTATGAGCAGCACCAGATGGCCGCCGAGGCGATCAGCGTGCTGCAGAAAATGAAAGAGCTTGAACCTGAGAATCTCAATGTCCTGGTCAAATATGCCGAGTCCTGTGCCTGCAGCGGGATGCGCGATAAGGCGCGGGAGGAATTTCAGGAAGTTCTGCAACGGCTGCTGGAAAAGGATGATTTCGGTAAAATCCTGAATCTTTGCAATATGTTTCTGCCCTTTTTTCCGGAAGACCCGGAGATCCTTCTGCATAAGGGCGATGCTCTGATTCGTACCGGGCAACCGGCGGCCGGGATCGCCCTGCTCAAGCAGTTGCTGACCGGCGATGGCGAGGCGGAACAGGTGTTGCGTTGCCTTGCCCATGGTTATCGGGTGGTCGCCGACTATGACAGTGAACGCTTGACGTATCAACGGTTGCTGGACCGGAACGGCGACGATCTGGATTTGCGGCAGGCTCTGATCCAGGCTTGTCTCGACGGCGGGGATTATGAGAGGGCTCTTGATGAGTTGGAGGAATGGAAGGATGCCTTTTTCGAATCGGACCGGATCAGGGCCCTCAAGGCATGTTACGAAACCTTGAGGGAAGAACTGCCGCAGAATGAGCGGGTTATCAAAACCCTGCATGCCATCTACGAAATTTCCGGAGACGGTGACAAGCTTTTTGACCTGATGTCGAGCAACAATGAACCGGCTTCCACCTCGGAGGACGGTCTGGTTGAGGATCTCGAGACCCTCGACGATGATCTGCTGACCGATGTTGTCGGTGATCTTGAAAGTATTGAAGACAATGTGCCTGAAGGGGCGCCGCTGGAAGTGCCTTTCGAGGGTGGTGAGCCGGTTCCGGCCGTGGAAGAAAATGAGTCGCCATCGTCAGAGTTGCCCGCCGATGAAGTGCCGCTGGAATTCCTCGAAGAAGTTGCCGGCAACGACAGCGGGGAACCCGAGCTGGACATGATGTCATCGTCAGTCGTCGCCGGGGACGCCGCCGCAGTAATGGATGAGAAATCCGATCAGGAGGACGTCTCGGCGGTAGAGGTTGAACTCGAACTCGAGCTTGAGTTCGATGACGAATCCCCGGTGTCGGAGACGATGGACGATTCGAACTTCGTGTCGGCTGATGCGGTTGTTGAATCCGTAACGACCGTTCAGGGGGAGCAGGAGCCGAAGCTGGCCGAGCTTGCCGCCCGTTCTGACCGGGATTCGGAAACCGTTGCAGAAGAAGTTGTCGAGTTGGAAGCGCTCGAGGAAGTCGAGGAAGTCGAGGAAGTCGAGGAAGTCGAGGAAGTCGAGGAAGTCGAGGAAGTCGAGGAAGTCGAGGAAGTCGAGGAAGTCGAAGAAGTCGAAGAAGTCGAAGAAGTCGAAGAGCCGGCCGCGGAAACTGTCGTGGATATTCCCGCGCGTCTTGAAGAAGCCGGATTTTATATGCAGCAGGGCTTGTTGGCCGAGGCTGAGCGGGTCTGCCGGGAGATTCTCGATTTTGATGCCGTGTGTATTGAAGCACGTAATCTTCTTGCTGAAATTGCCGTCCGGCAGGGTAAAGCGGCCCCGGCTTCAACCCGGCCTGAAGAGCCTGTGGCGGAATCCCTGCCCGATGAGGACGAGAGTGCCTTTGACTGGGATGACGCCTTTCGCAGAACGCAGTATGAGGGGGCAGCGGACATGCTCCCGGAAGATGCGGAGTCCCACTATAATCTCGGCATCGCCTACAAGGAGATGGGTCTGCTGGAAGACGCCATCAAGGAGTTCGATCTCGCCATGAATCATCCTGTAAGGCGATTGGACAGCTTGTCTTTGAAGGCTCTCTGCCTGGTCGAAACGGGCAACTTTGACGCCGCTGAAGAAGTTTTCAGGCTTGCTCTGGCCTACCCCGGTATCGGTCCCGATGAACGCCTTAATCTGACGTTTGAAATCGGGCAGCTCAAGGAACGGGCCGGTATGGCGGAAGAAGCCCTGGAGTGTTTTCTCAAGGTGGCGGAATCAGACCACTTCTATCGTGATGTCGGGGTTCGCATTAAACAGCTGCGGGACCGGTTGGGGATGGCGGAAAATGATCTGGCCGGTAACGTAGGAACGGCTGGAAACAGGAAAAAAGTCACCTATCTCTAAGTGAGTTTATGAGTTATCTAGAGCAGTTCGGGCTTGAGCGTGAACCATTTTCAAATGCTCCTGATGCCCGTTTCTATTACGACACGGAACAACACAGTCAGGCCCTGTTGCGGTTGATGTACGCCATTGACTCGAACAAGGGGCTGGCGGTGCTGATCGGTGGTGTCGGCACAGGGAAGACCACCCTGGCCCGCCGGATGCTGGAAAACCTGCCGGAAGAAAAATATGAATCTTCGTTGCTGGTGATGGTTCATTCCGGGATCACCCAGGAATGGATTCTGACCCGGATCGCCATGCAGTTGGGGGTGGAGGCTCCCGCCATGGACCGGTTGACGCTGCTCAAGCAGCTTTATGACCGGCTGCTGGATATCGAGGAAAGCGGTCGCCGGGCGGTGGTGCTGATCGATGAGGCGCAAATGCTTGAATCGCGGGAACTGATGGAAGAATTCCGCGGCCTGCTCAATCTTGAAATCCCCGGCAAGAAGTTGCTCAATATCATCTTCTTCGGGTTGCCCGAGGTTGAAGACTGTCTGCGTCTTGATGAGCCGCTGGCGCAGCGGGTGGCGGTCAAGTATCACCTCAAGTCGATGCCCGTAGAGACGACCGAAGCCTATATCAAGCACCGTCTGCGCGTTGCCAAGGCCCCGCGGATGTTGTTTGACGCCGATACGGTGCCTGCCATACACCGTTATGCCGGCGGGGTGCCGCGCCTGATCAATACCATCTGTGACAACTGCCTGTTCGAGGCTTATCTGCGCAAGTTGCCGCGTGTCAATGCCCAGGTGCTCAACAGCGTTGTCGGCGATCTCGGGTTGCTGCAGCAGCCGGTGGTTGCGCCGCCGCCGCGCAGCGAGGCGGATGACCTGGCCGAGATCGAAAGCATGCTGGACAGTCTCGAAAAGAAATGATCCGCAATCGGCCGTCTGCCGCGGTTGAAGTTTCCCGCCGCTCCCTACTTTTATGACCAGCCAGATCAAAATCCTGCCGGAAAATCTGTGCAACAAGATTGCTGCCGGTGAGGTTGTCGAACGCCCCGCCTCGGTGGTCAAGGAACTGCTGGAAAATTCTATCGATGCCGGCGCCCGCGATATCACCATTGAAATCGAGAAGGGCGGCAAGAAACTGATTCGTCTTGTCGATGATGGTTGCGGCATGGACCGGGACGATATCTTCCTCTGTCTGGAGCGGCATGCCACCAGCAAGATATCCTCCGCCGACGATTTATTCAAATTGCAGACTCTCGGCTTTCGCGGTGAGGCCCTGCCGTCCATCGCCGCCGTCTCCCGCATGGTGCTGCGTTCCCGTCCGCCGCAGTGTGAAGCGGGTATGGAACTGCTCCTCGATGGCGGCGAGGTCAAACGGGCCGATGTCTGCGGAATGGCTCCCGGGACCAGTGTCGAGGTTCGAGACCTCTTCTCCCGGTTGCCCGCCAGGCGCAAATTTCTGCGCCGCGACGAAACCGAGTTGGCACACATCGGTGAAGTGGTCACCAGGACGGCCCTGGCCCATCCCGATATCCAGTTTCGATTGTTGCACAATGGTCGCGCCTTGATCGACGTGCGTCGCGCCGAAGGATTGCGTGCCCGGGTTGCCAACCTGCTTGGCAGACACCTGGCCTCAGACCTGGTGGAGATTGATGCTGCCGGACCCGACTGCCGTATCCATGGTCTGATCTCTCCCCCGCAGACCAACCGGGCCACCAGCGGGACGATCTACACGTTTGTCAACGGCCGCTATATTCGTGATCGCGTCGTCCAGCATGCCGTGCTCGACGGTTACCGGACCCTGTTGCCCAAGGGGCGGTATCCGGTCGTGGTGCTGTTCCTGGAACTTGACCCGGAACTGGTGGATGTCAATGTGCATCCGACCAAGCATGAAGTTCGTTTCCGACAGCAGAGTCAGGTCCACGATTTTATCGTCGCCGGTCTTGCCGATGCCCTGCGTGAGTCGTCCTGGGTTTCTCCGGCCGATCCCGGGCCGACGCCGGGTGCGGAGGCGTCTGGACCGGGTGCCGTCCTCCCGATGTCGGAGAAAACGCCGTCCCCGTCGGGAACTGATCGTCAGGCGGAAATTCGTGAAAGCCTGCAGCGTTATGCCCGGACGCCGTCACCGTCCCCGGATTCGCGGCCCGTTTTTGCCATGCCGTCGGCGCCCGCGGCAGAAACTGTTGAGGAGGATGCCGGCTTTTTTTCCGGGCTGCGGCTGATCGGCCAGTATCACAACAGCTACCTGCTTTGCCAGGATGGTCCGGACCTGTTGCTGATCGATCAGCATGCCGCCCATGAACGGGTCGGTTTCGAACGCCTGCGTGCCCAATGGCGGCAGGGGGGCATTGAGCGCCAGAGCCTGTTGTTCCCGCCGGTGCTGGAATTCAGTCACCTGGAACAGTGTCGTCTGCAGGAGAACCTTGAAAAGCTCGGCCGACTCGGGTTCGAACTGGAACCGTTCGGCGGCAATGCTTTTGTCCTCAAGGCGGTTCCCCAGTTGCTGTCGGGCAGTGATGCGGAACAACTGGTGCGTGATGTCGCCGCTGAACTTGCCGGTCTCGGCAGCAGTTCGCTGATCGAAGAGGCCCTGGACAAGGTTCTGATCCTGATGGCCTGTCACCGGATGGTGCGTGCCAATCAGGCCCTGACCGAGGCGCAGATCCGGGCCTTGCTGAAGGACCTTGACAGTATCGATTTCAGTGCCCAGTGTCCCCATGGCCGTCCGGTGATGCATCGCCTCAGCCTGGCCGAGGTGGAAAAGTTCTTTCACCGGATTTGACCATGACGAATGAACCGAAGCAACCGTTGCTGGTGATCTGCGGTCCGACCGCCAGCGGCAAAACCGGTCTGGCGCTGAGTCTTGCCGAACAGTTTCCTGTTGAGATCATATCGGCCGATTCCCGCCAGGTTTACCGGCGGCTCGATATCGGCACCGCCAAACCGACCGCCGAAGAACTCTCCCGGGTTCGGCATCACCTGATTGACCTGGTGGAACCCGAACAACCGTTCAGCGTCGCCGATTTTGTCGATCTGGCAAACGCGGCGATTGCCGACATCGCCGCCCGTGGTCAATGGCCGTTGCTGGTCGGTGGCACCGGGCTTTACATCCAGGCCCTGACGGCTGGACTGGCGGAGACGCCGCCGGCCGACCCCCGGCTGCGTGCCGCGTTGGAGGCCGAAGCGAGAGAACATGGTCTCGGCAGGCTCTACCGGCGGCTTCAGCAGGTTGACCCGCCGACCGCCGCCAGGCTCAGTCCCAATGATCAGGTGCGCATTGTCAGGGCCCTGGAGGTCGAGGCGCTGAGCGGTTGCCGGATGTCCGATTTTCAGGCCCGCCATGCCTTTTCCGAACATCCGTTCCGGCTGCTGAAGCTGGGTCTGCTGCAGAAAAGGGAGCATCTTTACCGGAGGATTGAACAGCGGGTTGACGCGATGTTTGCCGCCGGCCTGGTCGATGAAGTCAGGGCGCTGCTCGCCTCGGGATGTCCCGCTGATGTCAAGGGGCTGAAAACCATCGGCTACCAGGAAGTGATGGCCTATCTGCGGGGAGATTGCGATCTGCCGACCGCGATTGAGCTGGTGAAACGCAACAGCCGTCGCTATGCCAAGCGTCAGATGACCTGGTTTCGCCGGGATTCTTCCATTATTTGGGTTGACCCCGAGCGTGAGTTTGTTAGAATCACAGAGTTAATTGCCGAATTTAATGCAGCCTAAAAAGGAGCGGACATGCCTAAGACGCCATTCAACATCCAGGACCAGTATCTCAACCAGGCGCGTAAAGAGAGGGTGCGCGTTGCCATCACCATGATGTCCGGCGAAAAGCTGGAGGGATTCATCAAGTCGTTTGACAGTTTCTGCGTGCTGGTTGACAGCAGTGGTGACATCCTGCTTTACAAGCACGCGATTTCCTCCATCACTTCGAGTGACGGCAGTTTCCGCCTGCACGGCGGCCGGGACTGATTTTCATCCCAAAGTCAGACCGATAACAGGTCCCCGTTGACAACCCCGGGTTGTTACGGGGGCCTGTTGTCTTTTGGTCTGCCGCTGGTCGTTATGATCGATGGGTTCGATGCTTGAGATTATCGCCGTACACCCGGAATCTGTCGGCCGGGAACTGGACATCGAAGCGGGAGATTTTCTCCTTGAGGTGAACGGGCATGCAATCCGCGATCTCATTGACGCCCGTTTTTACCTGGCGGATTCCCCGTTGCTGCTGCAGATCGAGAAGGCCGACGGTGACCTCTGGGAACTGGAAATCGAACTCGGGGTCGAGGATGACCTGGGACTGGAGTTCGCCCACCCGGAGCCGAGCCGTTGCGGAAACAACTGTCAATTCTGCTACGTTCATCAACTCCCGCGCGGGTTGCGTTCGACCCTCTATATCAAGGACGAGGATTATCGTTTCTCCTTCCTCTACGGGGCTTATGTGACCCTGGCCAACCTGGCCGAGTCGGATCTGCGGCGCATTCTTGAACAGCGACTCTCGCCATTGTATGTTTCGGTACATGCCGTGACGCCGGAGATTCGCAACCGTCTGCTCGGCAAACAGGCGCCGCCGGTTCTGCCGTTATTGAAAAAACTGGTCAGCGGCGGGATCACCCTGCATACCCAGATCGTACTCTGTCCCGGCATCAATGATGGCGCCGTGCTTCAGGAGAGCATCTCCGCGCTGGCCGACCTGCGCCCCGGGATCGCATCGCTGGCTGTGGTGCCGGTCGGCCTGACCGGTCATCGTCAGGCATTGCCGACATTGCGCACGCCCTCTCGTGTCGAAGCGGAAAGGGTGCTTGATTTGATTGAGGATCGGCAGCGGCAGTTCCGAACTGACGGCGGACGCTTCGTCTTTGCCGCCGATGAATTCTATCTCAAGGCGCAGCGGCCGCTGCCGTCGGCTGAACACTATGAAGGTTTTCCCCAACTGGAGAACGGCATCGGCCTGATAGCCGTTTTCCGTCAGGGGACGAAAGCCGCGCTGCGGGACGCGGCCGGGTTGCCGCCGTTTCGCCTGACGACAATTACCGGACATTCCTTTCACTCCGAACTGCAGGCGTTCGCTGATCAGCTCGCCGCCTGTTCGGAGGTCGAACTGCAGGTGCTGGCCGTGCCCAGTCGTTTGTTCGGTGGTGAAATCAGTGTCGCCGGGCTGATCTGTGGTGAGGATATCCTTTCCCATCTGCGGGGCGTCGACCTCGGGGCCGGACTGCTGTTGCCCGATATCGTGCTGCGTGACGGCAGCGAGCAGTTGCTGGATGACCTGAGTCCGGCGGAGCTGTCCGTCCGGCTCGGTTGCCCCGTCACGGTGATCGACTCAACCGCGCCCGGCCTGGTGGCCGGCATCAGGTCTTTCTTATCTGGAGAAAATTTATGAACGGGACGAGTTCTGAGTTGAAGGAACAGGGGCGGCTTGCTCTTGAACGCGGCGCGGTCGAGATGGCCGAAAAGTGCCTGCGCAAAGCCCTGCAGCAGGCCGGTGACGATGCCGAAATCCCTTTGCTGCTCGCCGAGGCTCTCGCTGAAAACGAAAAATTGACGGAGTCCCGGCGGGTGCTTGAGAAGGCGGTCGCCACCTTTCCCGATGACATCGAGCTGATCTTCTCCCTGGGTGATACCTGTTTTGAACTGGGAGATGCCGCCGCGGCCCGCGGCTGCTACGAGCGGGTGATCGAGCTGGACCGGGAACAGGTGGACGCCTGGGTCAGCCTGGGACTTCTGCATTATCAGCAGGAAAATTACCAGCAGGCCCTGGTCTGCCACAAGCAGGCGCTCAACCTTGATCCGCAATCGGTTTTCGCTCTCAATTCCTACGGCGACGCCTGTTTCGCGCTGGGCGATGTTGCGGCGGCTGTTTCCGCCTATGAGAAGGTGACCGAACTGGAACCGGATGATCCCCAGGCCTACTACAACCTGGGTGAACTCTATTATGACGGCGGTGATCTGGACCGCGGCGAGAGCATGTGCCGCAAGACGCTGCAGCTCGATCCCGAGTTCGCCTTCGCCTGGCTGACGTTGGGAAATATCTGTCTTGACCGTGAGCAGGTTCGGGACGCAATCGCCGCTTTTGAAACATTCCTGCGCCTGGAGTCCGGCGATGAGGCCCGACAGATCCGTGACGAGGTGACGGCCGTGATCGCCGGTTTGAAAAGCTGAGGGAAGGAAGATGATTCATGGATTTGCCGTCCTGCTCGGATTCCAGTTTTTCGGCGAACTGCTGAGCCGCTGGAGCGGAATTCCGATTCCAGGCAATGTGATCGGTATGGCGTTGCTGCTGGCGGCCCTCGGTTGCGGCTGGGTGAAGCTGACCTGGATCGAGGAGGCGGCCGAATTGCTGTTGTCGCACCTGGCGCTTTTCTTTGTTCCGGCCGGTGTCGGGGTGATGGTCTATGGCGGCCTGATCGCCCGGGAGTGGCTGCCGATCAGTATCGCTACGGTTGTCAGCACCTTCGTGGTCATGGCGGTGACCGGTTGGGTCGCCAGCCTGCTGGACCGGGAAGGGGGCGAACATGCCGAGTGAGTTCTTTGCCACGCCGCTGTTCGGCATCACCCTGACGATTGTCGTCTACGCCCTGGCGCAGATGCTCTACCGCCGGACCGGGAGCCTTTTCTGCAACCCGGTGGCGCTCTCCATTCTCGGTATCATCCTGTTGCTGCTGGCCTGCAGGATCCCCTACCGCAGCTATGCCGTCGGCGGGCACTATATTCTCTTCCTGCTCGGTCCGTCGGTGGTTGCCCTGGCGGTTCCGCTCTACGCGCGGCGCCGTGAGATCTGGGCGCGGCGGACGCCGATTCTGGTCGGCGTTGCCGCCGGCGGCCTGGCGTCGGTGATGTCAGCATCCGGCCTGGCCTGGTTGCTCGGCGGCAGCCACGACGTGGTCCTCTCGCTGGCGCCGAAGTCGGTGACCACACCGATCGCCATCAGTATCGTCGAAAAGATCGGCGGGATCGCTCCCCTGACAGCGGCGCTGGTGGTCATGACCGGTTGTCTCGGAGCCATCTGCGGGCCCGAGTTCTGTCGCCTGATCGGGCTGCGGAACCGGGTTGCCATCGGCCTGGCGGTCGGTACCGCGGCTCACGGGATCGGTACCGCGCGGATGCTGGAGGTGGATCGTCTCGGGGGGGCGGTCGCCGGGTTGGCCATCGGTCTCAACGGGTTGCTGACTGCCTTTCTGCTGCCGATGCTGTTTCTGCTTTTTTCCTGATGTGAACCTGAATCAGTGAATTATATGACCCCGCAGATTCAGGTTGAACACAAAAAAGGCAGGCCCTTTCGGGTCTGCCTTTTTTGTCTGAAACGATTTGCGGGTGCGACTCAGTGGCCGCCGCGCTTGGAGGCCTTGAGCGGGTTGATGCGCTGCTCGACCACCTTCTTTTCAACCTTCTGATGGGTGGCGAAATTGCAGATATTGACGGCCCATTTCCTGGCCGGCGCCGGGGCGACCGAACAGACCTTGCCGATCGAACCTTCGACGACGCGTGCGCAACCTTCGCACTGCTCGACGATCTGCTGGCAGGAATTGCCTTCGAAACTGCAACCGTTTTTGCCCCAGAAGGTACACTCGGTACCGGGAAGAACTGTTTGACACTGCATGACTGGAGTCTCCTTACTTTATAGTATCAAGAGTCGTCTCTGTTTTTTCCCAAGACCCCCCTTTTACCCGATTCCGGAGTGGACTGTCAACGAAAACTTGCACCCGAATCCACCGGCTGTTTTGTGGACCGAGGGTGGCGGGACGGGTAGAGATGCAAGGCGCCATGCCGATTCGGGCGGAAACGTAGCCGAGCTACGTTGAGCACCGAATCGGTGAAGGCAACGAAGCAGATTCATCCGTAACGACACCTGAATCCCGAAATTGCCGGTGGATTTGGGTTGCAGGGCATCTGTTGACGACGGCGCCCTGATCCTTTAGCCTGAGCACAGACGCCGAACCTGAAAGTGAAGATGTTCTGAGGAGTTCCTGCATGAGAAAACATTCCCGTTGGGAGCAGATTTGTCGGCGTTGCGGCCGTTGCTGCTACGAGAAGATTGAATTCGAAGGTGAGGTTTATTACACTGATCAACCCTGTCCTTATCTGGATCTGGAAACCCGGCTCTGCACTGTCTATGATCGGCGTTCCCGGGTCAAGCCGGATTGTATGCCGCTGTCGCCGCGGGTTCTCGGCATGGGCGTTTTGCCTGATGATTGTCCCTATGTTGCCGGGCGGGATAATTACCCCGCGCCGCACCTTTGGGACACATGGGACGAGGAGGCGTCATGATGCCTGCGGGGCAGGTGCTGATATTCTTCGAGGTGGACAGGCTGACGGGCGCCGGCTCAGGCGATCCGATCGACCCGGATGAGGGGGAGGATACATGAATAAAATTGTTTTCGGGACATCCGGCTGGCGGGGGATTCTGGCCGAGGATTTTACCTTTGAAAATGTCAGGGTGGTGACCCAGGCGATCGCTGACCATCTGGTTGCTGAAGGTGCGGCTGATGACGGCGTGGTGGTCGGCTACGACGCCCGCTTCATGGGGCGGCGCTTTGCCCACGAGGCCTGCCGGGTGCTGGCCGGGTCAGGTATCCGCAGCTGGATCTGCAACCGTGATACGCCGACGCCGGTCATTGCCCACGAGGTACTCGCCCGGCGGGCCGGCGCCGCCATCAATTTTACCGCCAGTCACAATCCCTGCGAATACAACGGCTTGAAATTTTCTCCCGCTTCGGGAGGCCCGGCTCTGCCGGAGACGACGCGCGATATCGAAGAGCGCGCCAATCGCATGCTGGGACAGGTCTGTTACCGGGACATGCCGCTGGACCGGGCGGTGCGTGAAGGATTGGTGGTGGAAATCGACCCGTTGCCGGCCTATTTCGAAACCCTGCGTCGACGTATCGATTTTGCCGCCATCGCCGCTTCGGGCCTGAAGATAGCGGTCAATCCCCTCTATGGAACGGGGAGGGGCTATCTCGATCGTATCCTGCGCGAGGCGGGGGTTGAGGTGGTGACCTTCAACGATCACATCGACCCGACCTTCGGCGGCCTGCCGCCGGAACCGGCGGAGACCTGCATTGCTGATTTCATTGCCATGATCCGTTCCGACGCGGCCATCGGTCTCGGTCTGGCAACGGATGGTGACGCTGACCGTTACGGCATTGTCGATGGTGACGGCAGTTATTACGAACCGAATTATATTCTTGCCCTGCTGGCCGATTACCTGTTGCGGGTCAAGGGGGAAGCGGGGGATGTGGCCCGTTCGGTGGCGACCTCACACTTTGTCGACGCGGTGGCCCGCAGCCACGGGCGACAGGTACTTGAAACCCCGGTCGGATTCAAGTATATCGGCGAATATATCGCCGCGGGCAAGGTCCTCATCGGCGGCGAGGAAAGTGCCGGCCTGACAATCCGCGATCATGTCCCCGACAAGGACGGCATCCTCGCCTGCCTGCTGGTGGCGGAAATGGTCGCCGTGACCGGCAGGGGAATCGGTGATCTGCTGGCCGATCTTTATGAACGGGTCGGTGAGTTTTACACCCGGCGCAGCAATATTCGCCTCACTGATGATCTCGAACAGGGCTATGCCGCCAGGATGAATGCCCTGCCGGAACGTTTCGCTGACCTCGCGGTGATCGATGTCGTGACCATCGACGGGTATAAATGTCTGCTGGAGAATGGCGCCTGGCTGCTGTTTCGCAAGTCCGGGACCGAGCCGGTGGTCAGGCTTTACGGCGAAGCCCGGGATGCCGGGACTCTGGAGAGGATTCTGCAGGCGGGAGAGGCGTTTCTGACCGGCTGAAGAGGGTGTTTTTCAGTTCTGTGTAAATTAAACAAACGGCCCTGGATTTCCGGGGCCGTTTGTTTTTCCGGCCGGGTCACGCCCGGCCTTGTTTTCAGCCTCAGGTGAAGCCGGATGATTTTCCGCAGCCGGCGGCGCAGGGTGGGGCTCCCGTAGCGGTCACGCCGATTTGGCCCTTGGCCGGAATCGAGATCGCCTTGGCGGCGGTCGCGCCACAGTCGGGACAGGGGTGCTCGGTGACGTCGCTGTGACTCAGCTTCTCAAATGTTCGGTCACAGGCCGCACAGTGGAATTCATAGATCGGCATGAAAAACCTCCTCAGGTCAATTTATTCGTATTTTTGAATGAAGGGAGCAGTGAAGTCAAGTCTTGACATTTTTGCCTCGCGGTAGATAATGTCCAAAATTGTCCAATCAGGGAAATAGATAACAGGATATTTCATGAATCTTTCGGTGAAAGATGCGGCCGGTCTGCTGACGGTTTCGGAAAAGACCGTTTACCGCTGGATCAAGCAGGGCGCGATTCCGGCTTACAAGGTCCATGGCAGCTACCGTTTCAACCGTGCTGAACTGATTGAATGGGCGACCTCGCGCCGTCTCGGGGTTTCGCCCGATGCCCATGCCGATCCCGAGCAGGACGCGCGGCCATTGCCCGAACTTCGGGAGGCTCTTGAGGCCGGCGGCATCATTTACCGCCTCGATGGACGAACCCGGGACGAGGTCCTGCATTCCCTGGTCAGTCACCTGCGTCTGCCGGAGGAGGTTGATCGTGATTACCTGCGGCAGGTTCTGATTGCCCGCGAAGAGTTGGCCTCGACCGCTTTCGGCGGGGGAGTCGCCCTGCCGCATCCCCGCAGCCCCGGCCTGCTCAACCTCAGCCAGCCGAGCCTGACCCTGGCCTTTCTGGAACACCCGGTTGATTTCGGCGCTCTTGACGGTATACCGGTCGGAATTCTCTTTGTTCCCCTGGCGCCGACCCTGCGTACCCACCTGCACCTGTTGCGGCAGGTGGCCCACGCCCTGCACAACACCGCGGTGCGCGAAGTGTTGCGTCGGCAGGGGAACCGGGGAGAGATTTTCACGGTCCTGGAACAGGCTTATCCCGCAGTGGCTTCCAATTCGCCTGATTCAACGGCATCTCAAGGGGAGGGCTGTTAGCCATGCCTCTTTCTCTCGCGTTTCTTGCCGTTGGCGCCGCCCTGCTGTCCGGTCTGCTGCCCCTCGTTCGACCCGGCAGCAATGCCGTCGCCAGGCGGATTGCCTTTCCCCTGCTCGGGATCTCCGGGGTTCTCGGGATGGTCGCCGGGGGCATGGCGCTGGGCAGCGCCGAGCCGAGCCGTATTGTCCTGCCGGTCGGCCTGCCCTGGCTGCACAGCCACCTGCAGCTCGATCCGCTTGCCGGATTTTTCCTGGCGGTGGTCAGCCTGGTGACCCTGGTGGCCGCCATCTACGGACCGGCCTATGTGCGCGAATATGAACAGGGTCCACAGCCGCTGCTGCCGCTGACCCTGTTCACCGGCCTGTTCGTGGCCGGGATGCAGCTGGTGCTGCTGGCCGCTGACGCTTTTTCCTTCATGATCGCCTGGGAACTGATGTCGGTGACCAGCTATTTCCTGGTTGCCTACCAGCACCAGCATGAGGTCAACCGGCGGGCTGCTTTCATCTACCTGCTGATGGCCCAGGTCGGCGGGCTGTTCATCCTGCTCGGTTACGGGGTGCTGTCCGGTTTCGGCCATGGTTTCGATTTTGCCCACATGGCCGCCGCCACGCTCTCACCGGGTTGGAGCAGCGTGGCTTTCCTGCTGGCCTTTGTCGGTTTCGGCATGAAGGCCGGACTGGTGCCGCTGCATGTCTGGCTGCCGCAGGCGCACCCGGTGGCGCCGAGCCATGTCTCGGCGTTGATGTCGGGAGTCATGCTCAAGGTGGCGGTCTACGGCTTCATTCGTTTCAGCTACGATCTGCTCGGCGGCATTCACTGGCAGTGGGGGGCGCTGGTGCTCTTTGTCGGCAGCGCCTCGGCCATCCTCGGAGTCCTCTATGCCCTGATGCAGCATGACCTGAAACGGCTGCTGGCCTACCACAGCGTGGAGAATATCGGTATTATCTACATGGGCCTCGGCCTGTCGATGATCTTCGCCGGGACCGGGCATCCGGCGCTGGCCGCTCTTGGCCTGATTGCCGCCCTCTATCACTGTCTCAACCACGCCCTGTTCAAGAGTCTGCTTTTCTTCGGCGCCGGGGTTGTCCTGCAGCAGAGCCGTGAACATGACCTGGAAAAGAT
Source organism: Geothermobacter hydrogeniphilus (assembly GCF_002093115.1). Lineage (NCBI taxonomy): Bacteria > Pseudomonadati > Thermodesulfobacteriota > Desulfuromonadia > Desulfuromonadales > Geothermobacteraceae > Geothermobacter > Geothermobacter hydrogeniphilus. The sequence continues at coordinate 28,748 of NZ_NAAD01000001.1, forward strand.
GGGCGGCCTGATCCGGCGGCTGCCGGTGACCGCCACCTGTTTCCTGGTCGGCTGCATCAGTATTTCGGCCCTGCCGCCGTTCAACGGATTCGTCTCCGAGTGGCTTACCTTTCAGACCGCGCTGCAGGGCCCGGTGCTGGAAAACAACATTCTCGGGGCGCTGATTCCGGTTGCCGCGGCAGTGCTGGCGCTGACCGGAGCGCTGGCGGCGGCCTGTTTTGTCAAGGTGTTCGGCATCTGTTTTCTCGGTCTGCCGCGCAGCGAGAAAAGTGCCGCGGCCACAGAAACCACAGCGGGGCCGTTGGCCGGCCAGATCGTTCTGGCCGCCCTCTGCCTGTTGTTCGGGGTGCTGCCGACCTGGACCGTCGGGCAGTTGGAACATATCGCCCGGCTGTTTTTCCCCGGCGGCATGCCGGAGACGACTGCCCATGGTTGGCTCTGGCTGACACCGGTGTCGTCGCAGGTCGCTTCCTACGGGGCGCCGCTGGTGCTGCTCGGCATCGGCCTGGCCTGGGTGCTGGCCTGGCTCTGGATGCATCCCCGCCGCCGCCGTTTTCCGGTGCGGAGAGTTCCGGCCTGGGATTGTGGCTTCGGCTCTCTGAACGCGCGGATGCAATACACCGCCACCGCCTTCACCATGCCGATCCGGAGGATTTTCCGTCCGGTGTGGCCGATCACGGAATCGTACCGGACACCGACCGCTGAAGAGCAGGGCGGTCGTTATCAGTTGAAGATAGGTGACTGGGCCTGGCTCAAGGTTTATGAGCCGATCGGTCGGCTGCTGCTGGCGACCGCCCGCCGCATGGCGATGATCCAGGGCGGCAATATCCGCGCCTATCTCGCTTACTCCTTCTTTACCCTGATTGTTCTGCTGCTGGTGGTGTCGCTATGAAAGGCTGGCTTCTCGCCCTTGTTCAGACCGGCCTGCTGGCCTTCGGTGCGCCGTTCCTGGCCGGCTGGGTCAAATGGATCAAATGCCGGCTGCAGTCCCGCCAGGGGCCGCCACCCTGGCAGCCCTACCGGGACTTGCTGCGGCTGTTCGGCAAGGAGGCGGTGGTTGCCGAAACCGCCAGCCCGATTTTCCGTGTCGCCCCCTATGTGGTCTTCAGTGTCACTGCGCTGGCCTGCTCGGTGGTGCCGATGGTGGCGATCGGCCTGCCGACCGCGGCGATTGCCGATGTCATCGTGCTGGTTGGATTTTTCGCTCTCGGCCGGTTTTTTCTCGCCCTGGCGGGGATGGATGTCGGCACCCCTTTCGGCGGCATGGGGTCCTCACGGGAGATGACCATCGCCTCGCTGGCTGAACCGGCGATGCTGCTGGGGGTCTTCACCCTGGCGATGACGGTGCGCAGCACCAACCTGGCGTCGATGATCGGCTACCTGATCGAGCAGCCTTTCCAGCTCTATCCCTCCTTCGTCTTCGCCGCCATGGGCCTGGTGCTGGTGGCGGTGGCCGAGACCGGCCGAATTCCGGTCGACAACCCGGCCACCCACCTGGAACTGACCATGGTTCACGAGGCGATGATTCTCGAATACAGCGGTCGGCATCTGGCGTTGATGGAATGGGGGGCGATGCTGAAGCTGATGATCTACAGTGTCCTGCTCTGCAACCTGTTCCTGCCCTGGGGGGTGGCGGTCGACTTCGCGCCGCTGTCGCTGCTGATCGGCCTCGGCGCCATCACACTGAAGTTGCTGCTGCTCGGCACGGCGCTGGCCGTGGCCGAAACCGGGCTGGCCAAGATGCGGCTGTTCCGGGTGCCGCAGTACCTCGGGCTGGCTTTTATCCTCTGCCTGCTCGGCATGCTCAGCCACGTCATCCTGGAGGTCAACTGATCATGTCCCTGACGCAACTTCCCCTGGCGGAACAGTTTGTCCTGACCCTGGCGGCGCTGATTCTCTTCACCTCCTTCCTGCTGCTGGCACAGAGCCGCATCGTCAGCCTGATCCACACCTTTGCCTGGCAGGGTGCGCTGCTGTTCATCGCCACCTGCCTGATGGCGGTGACCTCGGGACGGCATCATCTCTTCATCTCGGCGTTCATGACCCTGGCGTTGAAGGTGTTCTTCATCCCCTGGCAGCTCAGGCGGCTGGTGGTGCGACTGGATATCCGCCGTGAGGTCGAGACGGTCGGCAACGCGTCGCTGGTAATGATCGGCGGCGGGGCGCTGGTGCTGTTCAGCTACTACGTGGTTCAGCCGATTCGGGAACTCTCTTTCCTGGCAACCCGCAACACCATCGCCATCTCCCTGGCGGTCATCCTGATCGGCATGCTGATGATCATCACCCGGCGCAAGGCGGTCGCCCAGGTGATCGGTTTCATGTCGATGGAGAACGGCCTCTTTTTTGCCGCCGTGGTGGCGACCTACGGCATGCCGATGGTGGTTGAACTCGGGGTGGCCTTTGACGTGCTGGTGGCCGCCATCCTGTTCGGCATCTTCTTTTTTCAACTGCGCTCGGGGATCGGTTCACTCGATGTCGATCACCTGAACCGGCTGCACGAGGTGGATCGATGACCGCCCTTTACCTGACCCTGCTGATTCCCCTGGCGGCGACCCTGGCCTTTGCCCTGATCGGCCACTGGAAGCATGCCGGCAGCCTCAACCTGCTGGTCTGCGCCGCGACCTTCGCCACCTCGCTGAGCTGCGCGGTCGATGTTTTCAACAACGGCGCGCTGATGTCGCCCGGCAAGCTTTTCTACGTCGACGCCTTCAACGTCTACCTGGTGCTGGTCAACGCCCTGGTCGGCTTGACGACCGCCATCTTCTCGCGGCCCTACATGGCCCACGAGGTGGAAATCGGACGGGTCGATGACGCCCGCATGAGGCTCTACCACTCGATGTACCAGGGATTCCTGCTGACCATGCTGGTCGCCCTGACCACCAACAACCTGGGCCTGCTGTGGGTGGCCGTCGAGGGGGCGACACTGGCGACGGTGCTGCTGGTATCCCTCTACCGGACCCCGGAATCGATCGAGGCCGGCTGGAAATATTTCATCCTCTGCGGGGTCGGCATCGCCCAGGCCCTGTTCGGCACGGTGCTGATCTATTTCGCCGCCGAACGGGTGCTGCCCGGTTCCGAGGACGCACTGTTGTGGAGTGTGCTGAAGGACCATGCCGCTGAGCTTGAACCGACGGTGCTGACCCTGGCGTTCGTCTTCCTGCTGGTCGGCTACGGCACCAAGATCGGCCTGGTGCCGCTGCACAACTGGCTGCCGGACGCCCATTCGGAGGGGCCGACGCCGATGTCGGCGATCCTTTCCGGGCTGCTGCTCAATATCGCCCTCTACGCCGTGGTGCGCTACAAGATGCTGATCGAGCCGGCCCTCGGCAACCATCTTCCCGGCTACCTGATGATGGGCTTCGGCATGCTCTCCTTTACCGTCGCCGGCATCCTGCTGCACCGGCAGAAGGATATCAAGCGGATGTTCTCCTACTCGTCGATCGAACACATGGGGCTGATGACCCTGGCCTTCGGCATCGGCGGTCCGCTGGCGACCTTCGGCGGCCTGCTGCACATGATTGTCCACTCGCTGACCAAGTCGGCGATCTTCGTGACCGTCGGGCACGCCGCCCATGTCGCGGGAACCCAGAGCATCGACAAGATCCGCGGCCTGATCCGCACCCAGCCGAGCATCGGCTGGAGCTTCCTGCTCGGCGTGGTGGCGATTGCCGGGTTCCCTCCCTTCGGCGTCTTCACCAGCGAGTTCCTGCTCTTTTCCGCCACCATCAAGAGCTGGCCGCTGCTGGTGATCCCGCTGCTGATCGGGCTGGCGGTCGCCTTTGCCGGCCTGTTCCGTCACCTGCAGCCGATGGTATTCGGTGAACCGCCTGCCGGGCAGGTGCCGGTCAAGGCCAATATGCTGCCGGTGCTGCTGCACCTGCTGGTGGTCCTCTGGCTGGGGATCGCCATTCCCGATGTTCTCTCCCGCTGGCTCGATCAGGCGACCATCATGGTGGTCGGAAGGGGGCTGTTATGAGTCGCGTGCAGACCGTCAATGTGACCGCCGGGCGGGTTGCCGAACTGGTCGGACGCCTGGCAGTAGCCGACCTTGCCGAAATTCTCGATCCCTTGCCCGGATTGCAGGCCCGGCTGCGGATCGCCCCCGGTGACTGGGGACAGGTCGCGGATATCGCCGCCCGGCAGGGGTTGCGCTGGTCGGCGGTCTGGGGGGATCATCGCCCGCCGCAGATCCTGATCCGTTCTCTGCTGTTTGGCTGTGACGGCCATCTGCTGCTGGAAACCGCGGTCGATGAAGCTCTGCCGGAACTGACATCGCAGACCGGGGCCTACATTGCCGCCGATCGTCCGGAGCGGGCCCTGCAGGATATGTTCGGCGTCCGCTTCATTGACCATCCCGACCGTCGCCGCTGGCTGCGTCACCAGGGCTGGGCGGAAGGGGACTACCCGCTGCGGGTTGATTTTCCGGTTGCCGGTCGTCGCAGCGGCACGACGCCGCCCGACTGCAACTATCCCTTTCCGGCCGTGGTCGGGGAGGGGGTCTATGAAATTCCGGTCGGACCGGTTCACGCCGGGATCATCGAGCCGGGGCATTTCCGTTTTCAGGCGGTCGGTGAAACCATCCTGCGGATGGAGGAACATCTCGGCTATGTCCACAAGGGGATCGAGAAGATCGCTGTCGGGCGTGATCTGACCGGGCTGGCGCGATTGGCCTGCCGGGTTTCCGGTGACAGTGCGGTGGCGCACGGCTGGGCCGCCTGCCAGGCCGTGGAGCGCGCCCTGCAGGTCGAGGTGCCGCCCCGAGCCCTGGCTCTGCGGGCGATCCTGGTCGAGCGGGAGCGGATCGCCAACCATCTCGGCGATATCGGTGCCATCTGCAACGATGTCGGCTTTGCCTTTGCCCAGGTGCAGATGACCCGTCTGCGGGAACTGGTTCAGCGGCAGAACCAGGTTCTTTTCGGTCATCGGCTGCTGTTCGATCGGGTGGTTCCGGGGGGCGTGGCGGTCGATCTCGATGCCGGTCAGACTCTCTCCATGTTGGAAGAATTGCAACGGTTGCGGATCGATGTCGAAGAGCTGCTGCCGCTGCTGCTCGAATACCCGAGCCTGCAGGACCGGTTGCGCGGTACCGGCATCCTGCCGCCGGAGCAGGCCCGGCGGATCGGCGTCATCGGCTACATCGGTCGCGCCGGCAACCTGCAGGATGACCTGCGTCGTGACGCCCCCTACGCACCCTACGACCGACTGCGGGTTGAGGTTCCGGCCTGCCTTGTGGGGGATGTCGCCTGCCGGGTCAGTGTGCGCGGGGAAGAGGTGCTGGTCGCCATCGGCCTGATCGAACAGCTGTTGGCTGACCTGCCGGACGGCGTCCTGCGGGCCGACTGCCCGGTACCCGGCGGCGAGGTTGAAGGGATCGGCCTGATCGAGGGTTGGCGCGGTGAGACGGTTGCCTATGTGCGTCTGTCAGCCGCGGGGCGGGTGGAGCGCTACTTCCCCCGCGATCCGAGCTGGCTGTCATGGCCGGCGCTGGAAATGCTGCTGGAGGATGTCATCGTGCCCGATTTTCCGGTCAACAACAAGTCGGTGAATGGATCGTATTCGGGCCATGATCTGTAGGAAGGCTTTGCCTCTTTATCGCCCATGGCCTTTTTTAACGGAGAGTCGGAGAGAGGCAGAGACGCAGAGAAAATCAAAGGCCGGGTTTTGTTCATACCAGAACCCACTGATTCAGGTTATACAGAAAAAATGGTTTTTCTCTCCACCTCTGCGCCTCTCCGTTAAATAATGCTTTAGCTTTTCTTGGCGCCTTGGCGGCCCCAAAAGGATTTAAGCTATGTTTAGAATCTTCGATCGAATTCGGCGTACCGGGAAACTGACCGAGCCGCTGCCGGCTGCCGATGACGAGGCGGTCGAACTGGGGGAGGCCTGTCAGCGGGAGATCGCCCGCAAGTTCGGTCATTCGCTGGCGATCCGCATGGTCGATGCCGGTTCCTGCAACGGCTGCGAGCTGGAGATGCACGCTGTCAACAACAGCTTTTACGACATCGAACGGTTCGGCATTCACTTCGTCGCGTCGCCGCGGCATGCCGACCTGCTGCTGGTGACCGGGGTGGTCTCAAAGCACATGGAAGAAGCCCTCAAGCGAACCTATGCCGCCACGCCGTCGCCGAAGCTGGTGGTTGCCATGGGGAACTGTGCCGGGTACGGCGGGGAGTTCGGAGAGTCCTACGCCAGCTGCGGACCGGTGTCCGCCGTCCTGCCGGTCGATGCCGTCATTCCGGGTTGTCCTCCCGCTCCGCTGCAGTTGCTGCGGGGCCTGCTTGATCTGCTGCAGCGGGTTTGATTTCTTTTGTGACCTCTGCCCTGAAACGGGCCAGTTCCGACTCCAGATCGTTGCGTAGGCCGGGGATGCTGTCGAAGTCACCGGCTTTGCTTCGTTCCTCCAGCCTGCGGGCGATCTCCGCCAGGGACTGACAGCTCAGGTTGCCGGCGCTGCCCCTGATGGCATGGGCAAAACCGGCGATCGCCTTACAGTCTCCGGCCTCTGATGCCCGCTTGATGGAAACGACTTTTTCTTCCGTGTCGCGGAGAAAGATGTTCGTGACCCTGTTCAGCATCTCCTGGTTTCCCTTGAAGAGATCGAGCCGTTTCTGTTTCTCTGAGCATCTGTCAGCAGTAACCTCTTTTGTTTCTGTCAGGTCCTTTTCGCCATGTCCCTTGTCGGCTGTCCATTTGCGCACGAAAGCCAACAGGGTTTCACGTGTCAGGGGTTTGTGAAGGACATCATTCATGCCGGCAGCCAGGCATTTCTGGTGATCTTCCCTGAGGATATTGGCGGTCAGGCCGATAATCGGGACCGACTCGGAAGTGTAACCGTTGCGCCGGATAAGGGTGGTGGCCGTCATACCGTCCATCTCCGGCATCTGGATATCCATCAGGATCAGGTCGTAGCTGCCGAGGAGGGTCTTGGCCACCGCCTGGATGCCGTTGTCAGCAAAATCAACCCGGCAATCGAGGGCGTCGGTCAGATGCCAGCTGGTGATTTCGCGGTTGACCGGGTTGTCTTCCACCAACAGGATGTGGACGGGTTTCTCCACCCGTTTGGTATCGTAGTCGGACTCGGTTTCCGCCACGGCCGACACGGCTGCCGCCGCTTTTGCATAGCCGAGCCGGAACCAGAAGCAGGTTCCCTGTTCGACATTGCTTTTAACATCGATGGCTCCTCCCTGCAGTTCAACCAGGTGGCGGGCGATGGTGGTTCCGAGCCCGGTGCCGCCGTATTTGCGGGCCACGCTGTCTTCAGCCTGGGTGAACCCCTCGAAAATCCGTTCGAGTTTTTCCGCCGGGATGCCGACGCCGCTGTCCTTGACTGAAAATTTCAATGTTGCCCGGTCGGGAAGATCTTCAAGAACTTCTACACGGACCTCAACCCCGCCGCGCTCGGTGAATTTTATTGCGTTGCTGATCAGGTTCGACAATATCTGACGGAGCCTGATCGGATCGCCACGCAGCAGGTTCGGTGCCCGGTCGTCAATATCCAGCGTCAGGGCAAGCTCCTTTTTCTCGGCCAGGGATGAGAACAGCTCGATGGTCGCGGCAACGGTTTCCCGCAGGGTGAACGGAATGTTTTCGAATTCGATTTTTCCGGCTTCGATTTTTGACAGGTCGAGGATGTCGTCGATGATCCGCAGCAGCATTTTCCCCGATTCGAAGACCGTCAGGCCCTTGGCGCGCTGATCTTCGTTCAAGTTGCTTTTCAGCAGGATTTCAGTCATGCCGAGGACCCCGTAGAGCGGGGTGCGGATTTCATGGCTCATGTTGGCCAGGAAACGCGACTTCTCCCGGTTGGCCGCGTTGGCCTGGTTCGCCAGGTCGCGGGCTTTGATCAGTGCTTCGTTCAACTCCCGGGTGCGTTTCTGTACCTGCTCCTCGAGAATTTCACTGTGGCGCCGCAGTTCTTCATCCCGCGCCTTGATCTCGTCCAGTTGATTCTGCAGGGTGGTCAGCAGTTCGGCGTTGCGGATGCTGACGCCAAGTGTCGAGGCGATACCCATCAGCAGGCTTAAATCACTCTTGACCAGGACGCGTTTGGACTGGAAGTTGTCGACCGCCAGAATCCCCAACGACTGTCCATCGCAGATGATCGGGCAGCAGATGATGGACTTGACTCCCAGATCCTGGGCCAGTTTGAAACTGCGGGGCGAAAAAAGATCCTTCAGTTCGTAGATGTCGTTGGTCAGAATCGGGCGCTGCTGGTGAAAGGCGGTGATGAAAATCCCGCGCGAGGACGGATTGTCGAGGTGAAAATCGATTTTCCGGGCAAGATCCAGTTGATCCGGAATCTGGCTCAGGCCTTGTCTGAAGACCAGCCTGGTACGATCCTTGTTGGCGAGGTAGATGGCGCAACGCTGGTAGTCAAGACGCGTTTGAAATATCTGCACGATGTCGGACAGGATGGTTTCGATATCCGTTGCCCTGCTGATCGTCTGGCCTATTTCGTTGATGATCAGGGCGTTGTTGTAGTTGGTATTGATCTGCTCGAGATTCTTCTGGGAATTCTCGCGCAGTTCCATGAGGCGTTTTTTCAGGCACTTCTTTTCCAGGTACTGGAAGAAAACCAGCAGCGTCAATCCGAAAAAGATGTAACCGGGCCAGAAAAAGTCTGTGGCCCGCAATGGCGGGAAAATTGCCGCCAGGAGCAGGCCTCCGCAGTAAAGAATGCCGGCCGCCAGGCCGAAGCGACGATGTGTTGCGGTCCGCCCTTTTTTCCAGCTGATGACATAACGGCAGACCCGGCCGCCCTTGAACAGGCATTCGGAATGTTCGATGTCCGGCGGTTCAAATCCGAACAAAGTGCCGATCGCCTCGAAAAAGCCGGTTCTGTTGGCGCACTGAAAGGGTTTTTCTTCCATTCCGGGATAAGGTTGAACCGTCACCTCGTAACTGTTGCGGGCCAGTTTCCTGGTTCTATAGGTTGCGGATCGGGTCAGCTTTTTCGACGTTTGCTCGAAAATGGCGAAAAACTTGTCGAGTGACATGAACCCCAGCAGGTACTGGCGAAGCGAGCCGAGGGCTTCCGGGGAAGCGGCAAAGCGACCGGCTTCCCGGGCGATGTCGTTCTGCCCGGTCATCTGCACCAGGTTGTCATAGAAACGGTCCACCTGCCGCTGGCTGAACCAGTGTCCTTCGTCGGCGATTTCATCAGCGGAAATGCCGGTATGTTCAAGCAGTGTGTTAAGGTCGATCGAAGGATATTTCGATTTCAGGAATTTGACGTAGGTATCCAGGATTCTGCTGTTGTAGACTGGTTCGTCCTCTTGACCGGTTTGCTTCATAGACTGGGTATTTCCTGAAAACTGCCGGGTCATCTAAAAATAGCCTGAAAACAAGATATTACAAGAAGAAATCCCGGATTGTGGAGCATGACGGCCGGTTTTGAAGTGACAGCTCCTGAAAGACAGTGTCGGGCGGGGAATGGACCTGTACGTTCCTGCGTGGGCAAGGCGTTGGCGCCGTCGGCAACAAGGTGACCCTCTATCGGGAATGGTAAAATTGCTCAAGTAATTGAAATGAGAAGGAAAAATAATAATGTTGTCTGTTTTTACGGTTGACTGCGTCGTCAATGAATCCTACTATTTTTGCGACTGTAATGTAATTGTCTTTTTTGAGGGGGGCCGTTCGCTTCGAGGTTGTCTTTCGTCCCCGGTCTCGGTTTGACCGGATCTCTGCCCCATTGTCATCCCCGGCTATCGGATTGACGTGCTGGAGCAGCCGGCCTGTCAGGTCAATGAATCGCTTGAGCTTCATCCTGGATACCCATGCAATCAGCCGCCCTGTATAACAGCCGTATCATTGACACCTACCTTAAATTGCTGCGGGCGCGTTATCCGGACGTGGACTGCTCCGCGATTCTGCAATATGCCGGGATGGAGCCCTATGAGACCGCGGATCAGGGACACTGGTTTTCCCAACAGCAAATCGACCTGTTCTATGAAAAATGTGTGCAACTGACGGGCAATGAAAATATCGCCCGGGAGGCGGGGCGTTTTGCGGCTTCACCCGGAACCCTCGGGGCCATGCGGCAGTATGGTTTGAGTCTTGCCGGTCCGCTCAAGGCTTTTTCCCTGATCGGTACGTCGACCAGGAAGTTCACCCGGTCAAGCGATTATTCTTTTCGCAAGATCAGCAATACCAGGGTGGAGGTTGTTGTCACCACCCGGCCGGGAGTTGCGGAAAAACACTTTCAATGTGACAACAGGGTCGGCTTTTTCGAAGCGATTATCAACGGCTTCAATGTCGGGGCACCGAAGATTGAACATCCCGAGTGCATGTTTCGGGGAGGGCGTCAATGCCGCTACCTGATTTCCTGGAAGCATAATCGCACCACGATTCTGAAAAGGTTTCGTGACGCGGTACTTCTGAGCGTGGCGGTGGTTGTTCCGGCGACTTTCGTTGTTGCGCCCGGTGCTCTGAAAACAGTGCTTGCCGCCGGATTGATTGCCGGGCTGTTTGTCAGCTGGCTGGTTGAGCATGTCCGGGCCCGGGACCTGGAACAGGGGATGGCCCAGCACTGGGAAACCTCTGATCAGCTGGCCGATCAGATTGAACAGAATTATCGCAATACGAAGATGGCGGCCGCGGTAGGTGATGTCATTGCCAACCGGACCAGTATCAGCGAGGTCATCGATTCGGTGGTTCATGCGCTGGAAAAAACCCTTGATTATGACCGTGGTCTGATTCTGCTGGCCAATGAGCAGACCGGACGACTTGAGATCTGCGGCGCCTACGGTTATGTCGAACAGTTCATGGACCTTCTCACCGGGATTTCCTTCAATCTCAACAACCCCGACAGCCGCGGTATGTTTGTCGTGTCCTTTCGGCAGCAGAAACCGCTTCTGATCAACGATGTTGACAAAATTCAGGACTCTCTTTCCCCCAAGTCCAGGGAGTTCCTGCAGGCGCTGAAAACCCGGAGCTTTCTCTGTGTCCCGATCGTTCTGGAGGGCAAGTCGATCGGCATCCTGGCGGTTGATAACCTGGAATCGAAAAAGCCGCTGCTGGTGTCCGACGTCAACCTGCTGATGGGAATTGCCCCTTCGATTGCCCTCAGTATCCAGAATGCCCGACTGCTTGAAACCCGGGCGGCTCAGTTCGATTCAACCCTGCAGGTTCTGGCCGATTCGATCGATGCCCGCGATTTTCTTACCGCCGGCCATTCGGAAAAGGTTGCCGAGTATTCCGTCGGTATTGCCCGGGAGATGGGATTGAACGAAGAATACTGCCATGTTATCCGTCGCGCGGCTCTGCTCCATGACTACGGTAAAATCGGTATTCCCGATTCCATTCTGAAAAAATCCGGGCCGCTCAGCGAGGAGGAAAGAGCGGTTATCAGAACCCATCCGACACGGACCCGGCAGATCCTTGAAAAGGTCGCTTTCGAGGGACTGTACGCCGACATCCCGGAAATTTGTCATGCTCATCACGAAAAGTGGGACGGTACCGGCTATCCCAATGCCTTGAAGGGAGAAGAGATCCCGCTGGGTGCCAGGATTATTGCCGCCGCCGATTTTTTCGAGGCCATCACCGCGGATCGGCACTATCGGGAACCGATGGATATTTCCACCGCCCGGGAAATTTTTCTCGCTGAATCGGGAAAGCACTTTCAGCCCGAGGTCGTTTCTGCCTTCATTCGCTACCTGGAGCGGGTTTCATTGTGCATGCTTCCGGAAGAGCAGGGGAAGGTTCCGGTTTCGCGGCATCCCTGGGGACATCTCAAACAGCGAAGAGCCGGTTACCGGACCGAGGTTTCGGTCAAGGTGGCGCGCAAGGTGATCACCGGAACCAGCGTTCATATCGGTCCGGAAGAAATTTACATCAACAGCCACGAAGTTGGAAAACTGGCAGAAAATGACGAAGTCGCGGTCACCTTCGCCCTGCCGGCGCGACAGGGACTGATCCAGCTTCACGGCAAGGTGGTTGTGATCAATTCCGAGCCTCGTCCGGACCTGTTGCTTCCGGCAGGTTTTACGGTTCATTTCTCCAGCCTGGATTCAAAAACCAGGCAGGTCTTGAGTCATTATGTTGATGGGCATCCGGCGTCGAGATCCGGCCCATCTCTCTGAAACCCGTTGATTGATAAAGGATGTCGACTGATGAATTATCTTATGGAACACCCGGAAGAAGCCGCTCGCCTGGCAAAAAAAACCCGCTCGGAGCAGGTTGCCCGCCAGGCGTCCTGGGCCGGAATAAAGCCGGGGATGCGCGTGCTTGACGTCGGTTGTGGAGTTGGGAAAACTACGGCTGTGCTGAAGCAGGTCGTCGGTGAAACCGGCCACGCCACCGGGCTGGATCTGTCACCTTCACGCCTGCAGGAGGCGGCTGCCTCCTTCGCTGCTCCCGGGCTGGAGTTCGTACAGCATGACATTCGACAGCCCTACGTGTCCCCGGTGCAGTTCGACGCGGTCTGGATAAGGTTTTTGCTGGAATACTTTCGTGAAGACCAGTTGATGGTTGTCCGCAACGCGGTCCACAGTCTCAAACCGGGCGGGCTGCTGGTCGTCGGCGACCTCGACAATAACTGCCTGCTCCATTACGGTCATTCGCAGCGGATGGAAAACACCATCCAGGATGTGCTGCGCTGCCTGCAGGAGAACCATGATTTCGACCCCTACGCGGGGCGCAGGCTGTTCGCCCACATGGTGGATCTCGGGTTTGAGGCCATCGATGTGGCGGTTGAGGCCCATCATCTGTTTTTTGGTGAACTGAACCCGGTGGATGGTGAGAACTGGTTGAGTAAAGTCGAAGTCGCGGTCAAAAATTCCGGCTGTCGCTTTGCCGAATATGATGGTGATTTCGAGGCCGCCCTGACCGAATTCAAAGAGCATCTGTTCAATCCGCGGCGCTTTATCTACACCCCCCTGATCATGGTTCGGGGAACGAAGCCCCTGGGCTGACCTCGATCAGAGCTCGCATGACCTGAATCGGGGTGCTTGTGCCCGTCGGTTGTGCGCGTGAGTCCGGTCAGAATGCGGAACCGGTTTTGCCGTCTGCGGTAATGAGCCTTCTGCTTCGGACTTGACTCAGTGGGCCCCTTGTCGGCGGACAGCACAAGTCTTTGATCTGTCTGAGTTTCCCGGAAATCACCAGCGACCTATGGGAGCGCTGCAGATTTCTGGAAACCACATTCAGACCAGGCGCTTGCACTATTCATCCGACAGGAACTCACTGATTCAGGTCGAATACTATTCAATCCCGGTCATCGGCCGGGCCTGCTACCGTTAGGTAGGTTCTTATGACCATGGTTGCGGCTTCAGAAAATGTGTCCAGACAGGAGAACACCAGACCCGTTTCCCAGCGACAACTGGCTGATCGGGTGAACCGGCTGAACTTCCTTGAGGAACTGATCCTGGTTCAGTTTTCACATCTCAAGTACGGGCAGATGGTGACCGTTACGGCTGCTCCGTTGCCATGTGACGGGACCGCTCTTGAGGCCGGCTGGCGTTCTGAGCTACCCGAGAACTGCTCGCAATATGTCATCTCCGGGATTATTCTGCCCGGGACCCCGCGAGCCTTCGCTTTCGCGGTCGAGGATGCCCGTATCACGGCAGACGGGTTGGTTTGTCAGTTGCCGAAAAAGGGTCAGGCTCTGCCCAAGCGGCAATACTCCCGCATGCGTCCTTTGGCGGGGATCAAGGCCACCTTGTTTCAGCATGGGATCTGTTTTCAGGGAGTCCTGACCGATTTTTCCGCCCACGCGCTGTGTGTTGAGGTGGGGTTCGATACCCCCAACAGCCGCTACTGGATCATGCCCGACCAGGTCGTTCATCTTTCGCTGCAGAGTGACAAAGGGGTCATCTATTCCGGGGAGATGATGGTGATTCGCAGCGAGAACGGGGCCGACACCCTGTTGTTTGTCCTCGCCCCGGTCAACACGAATACCCCCAGGTTTCCCACCAAGAAGTATCGGGGACATCGGGCCTGCCTGCTGCCGGAACCGAGTCTGGCCTTCCGCCACCCGTTGACCGGGCGTTACCTTGAACTGAACGTGGCCGACCTGTCCGGCCTGGGAGTCTGTGTCGAAGAGGCACCGGAACGGTCGATGCTGATTGCCGGCATGATTCTTCCGGAGATGTGCATCAAGTTGGGAGCCGGTTTCGAAATCCCCTGTCGTGGCCAGGTTGTCTACCGGAATGAGTCGGATGACGGGGCCGGGGGGGCGCGGTGCGGCCTGACCCTGCTCGATATCGAAATTCAGGACCACCTGCTTCTGCTTTCGCTGCTGCAGCGGGCCCGCAACAGGCATTCTTATCTGAATCCCTCGGTCGATATCGAATCTCTCTGGGAGTTTTTTTTCGAAACCGGCTTTATTTACCCCTCCAAATACCTGTTGCTGGCCAAGCGTAAAGCAGGATTCCAGGAAACCTTCCGCAAGACCTACCTGGAGCAGACACCGATCGCCCGCCACTTCACGTTCCAGGTTGAAGGACAGATCGAGGCGCATCTTTCGGCCATCCGTCTCTATGAACAGACCTGGTTCCAGCAGCATCACGCGGCCCGGCGGTCCGGTAAACACGCCATCGGCTTCGAAGTTATCCAGCAGCTGGCTGAATATTTCTACAACGCCTGCTTCCTCAGCCGGGACAAGATCGGTTATGTCGCCGGCGTTTATCGGCCGGAAAACCGTTTCCCGCGAAAATATTACCGGGCGATCGTCAGCCAGCTGAAAAACAAGAAAGCCGCCAGTCTGGACGCATTTGCCTATTTCAAAACCATTCCCGAGATTGAAGATCAATGGGCCTGGGCCAAGGTCCCGCCCGATTGGCACGTGGCCCGAACTACCAGGGGCGACCTGGACGAATTGGCGGGGTTTTACGAGCAGATTTCAGGCGGCTGTATGATCGACGCGTTGGACCTGCAGCCGAAGATGATCGGCCGGACGGTGCTTGAGAAGGAATATCGGAACCTCGGCATGATCCGTCGTCGGCATCTTTATTCCATCAAGCGGGGCAGGGAACTGATGGCCGTGGTTGAACTGCATCAATCGGATACCGGCCTTTCTCTTTCCCGGATGGACCGGGTGATTTTCTGTTTCGTTCTCGGAGAGGATCTGCCCCCGGGGTTGTTGACGACCCTGGTCAGGGGGTTTGCCGATAAACTGGGATTGGATCACCCGCCGATGATGGTTTATCCCCGGGATTATGCCGACCGGCACGAACTTGAGGTTGACAAAACCTATGAAATGATGATTCTGAATGTTTATCACGGTGAAGAATATATGCAATTTCTCGATGATTTTATTGCGGCGCACAGTTCTGTCCGGTGATGAAGGACTGACTGAAACGGGGAGACATACAATGAAAAAGGTTTATCTGCTGTTGATTCTGCTGTTTGGAAACGTCGGGGATCTGCAGGCCTCCGGGTTCGGTGTTTTTACCCAGGGGGCTGCGGGACTGGGACAGGGAAATGCCGTTGTCGCGCATTCGCCGGGTCCTTCGAGTCTTTATTTCAATCCCGCCCTGCTGACCGAGGTGCCCGGAACCCGGGTTGAGGCGGGGACAACCCTTGTCTATGCGGACCGGGATTTCACCAGTGACCTCACTGGTAACCGGGAGCCGGGTGACGACGCGCTGCAGTTCCCGAGTACCTTCTATGCCACGCACCAGTTCGATGACCGTTGGAGCGCCGGGTTGGGGCTGTTTTTTCCGTTCGGTCTTGCGACCGAGTGGGATGAAAGCTGGGAGGGACGTTATATCGCCACCCGGTCCGACCTGTTCACCTTCAATATCAATCCGGTTCTTGCCTGCCGACTCAGTGACCGGGTTTCCATTGCCGCCGGGCTTGATGTCCTTTATCTTGACGCCGAACTGGAACGGCAGATCAATTCCACCGGGCTCGGCATTATCCTCAATCCTCCGGGCGGTTTCGGCCCCCTGACGGATGCCGGTCAGCAGTTTTCCGGCGATGGCTGGGGGGTCGGCTATAATATTGGCCTGTTTGTCAGGGTGAGCGACCGGGTGAATTTCGGCGCAACCTTCCGCAGCCATATCGATGTCGATGTCGATGGCAACCTCAACTTTTCCATTCCCCCTGACGCGGCGATGCTGGCCTCGGTCCTGACCGATACCAGTGGGCATGCTGATGTCCGTCTGCCCCGCCAGGCGACTTTCGGTCTGGCCTGGGAGGCGAGCGGACAGTTGACGCTGGAGGTCGGTGGGCGCTGGGAAGACTGGAGTTCGACCGACGAGTTGCGGGTCGATCTCGACCAGCCTGTTCTGGGACAATCAAGCGATGTCATGCCGCGTGACTGGGATGATACCTGGGCCTTCAACATCGGTGGGGAGTATCAGCTGAACGATACGGTGGCTCTCAGGGCCGGTTATCTCTACAGTGACAATCCGGTTCCGGCATCGACCTTCGACCCCTCCGTGCCCGACGCCGATGCGCAACTGCTGACCCTTGGGGCCGGTTTTTCCCTGGATCGCTGGACCCTTGACCTGGCCTATGGCTTTGAGCATCACCGCAGCCGGAATAAAAACAATGCGGTGGGGGCGTCAACCGGGTTCGCGGCCAATGGCAAGTACAGCACCGATCTGCACCTGGTCGCCGCCAGTCTCGCTTACCAGTTTTGAATAACTGATCTTGCAGGGGGCAAAAAAGCGGGACCGCCGATTGGCGGTCCCGCTTTTTTTGCGTGTAAGCAGGTGGCTTGTCAGCCGAGAATCTGCTTCAGGTCTTCTTCCGGGGTGCTGATCGGGGCGATGTTGAAGTTCTCGACCAGGAAGTTCAGCACGTTGGGAGTGATGAAGGCCGGCAGTGTGGGGCCGAGTTTGATGTCTTTGATTCCCAGGTGCAGCAGGGTCAGCAGGATGGCGACCGCCTTCTGTTCATACCAGGAGAGGATGAAGGAGAGCGGCAGGTCGTTGACTCCGCAGTCGAAGGCGTCCGCCAGGGCGACTGCGATCTGCACCGCCGAGTAGGCGTCGTTGCACTGACCGATATCGAGCAGTCGCGGGATGCCGCCGATGTCGCCGAATTCCATCTTGTTGAAGCGGTATTTTCCGCAGGCCAGGGTCAGGATGACGGTGTCCTTGGGAGCTTGTTCTGCAAACTCGGTGTAGTAATTGCGGCCCGGTTTGGCGCCGTCGCAGCCGCCGACCAGGAAGAAGTGCTTGATCGCGCCGGACTTGACCGCCTCGATCACCTTGTCAGCGACACCGAGTACGGCGTTGTGACCGAAACCGGTGAGAATCTCCTGCCCCGGGTTGTCCTCAAAACCTTCACAGGCCAGGGCACAGTCGATCACTGCGGAGAAATCCCAGCCTTCAACATGCTTGATGTCGGGGAACTGTACGCGTCCCCAGGTGAAGAGCCGGTCCTTGTAGTTCTCGGCCGGGCGCTGAATACAGTTGGTGTTGAAAATGATCGCGCCGGGGAAGGCCTGGAATTCCTTGTGCTGGTCCTGCCAGGCACCGCCGTAGTTGCCGACCAGGTGAGCATATTTCTTCAGCCCCGGGTAGCCGTGTGCCGGCAGCATTTCGCCATGAGTGTAGATGTTGATGCCCTTGCCTTCAGTCTGGATCAGCAACTCCTCCAGGAAGCGCAGATCATGACCGGAAACCAGGATCGCCTTGCCGGCCTTGGTGCCGAGTTGCACCGGGGTCGGTACCGGATGTCCGTAGCGGTCGGTGTGGGCCTTGTTGAGCAGTTCCATGGTGACCAGGTTGATACGGCCGGTTTCCATGGCAATGCCGACGTAGTCCATCAGGCCGAGGCTGTCGTCGAGCAGTTGGGAGAGGGCCTTGTGGGTGAAGGCATAGATTTCATCGCTCTCACGTTCGAGGATGATGGCGTGGTCGGCATAGGCTGCATAGCCCTTGATGCCGAACAGGATGGTGCTGCGCATCGACTGTACATCGGGATCGATGGCCGGATCCTTGACGCCGTGCAGCTGGGCAAGGGCGAGCTGGGCGGCCCGGTCGGCGGGGAAGTCCCATGCCTGCGCGGCCGGCGGAACCTGACCGTTGTAGGCGCCGCCGTTGGCTTTTTCGAACAGAGCCTGGGCCTGGTTGCGGTACGCGACGGCTTCACTGACGACCTTGGCGACCGAGTCATCATCGAAATCGACGTTGGTGACGGTGGTGAACAATGCCTCGATGACGAAGCGGTCGATAGCGGAATCTTTGGCCCCTTTTTCGCGGGCAAGGTTGGCCCAGAAGCTGATGCCCTTGACGGTGTAGACCAGCAGGTCCTGCAGATCGGAGGTGGTCGCCTGCTTGCCGCAGACACCGACCTTGTCGCATCCGGTTCCCTTGGCGGCGGTTTCACATTGGTAACAGAACATAATGGTTTTCTCCTTTTGGGTGTTTTGGGGTTTGACCCGTCTAGTGCTATCGTATTTTTTCAGGATGTCAATTGTCCGGAACCATCGGCAGCTTCGGTACGCTATAATGATTTCCGTCCGATTGAACTGGCGTCACCTTAGCGCCGTTTTGTCCACCTCAACCTTGACGCAAATCAAAGCCACTGATTTTTTTGAGGAGATTTTTCATTTTGACTGTTCCTGACCGCAACTACTGGCTGATGAAATCGGAACCCGGCTGTTATGGATTGCAGACTCTGAAGGATGAACCGGAGCAGATCACCTGCTGGGACGGAGTTCGCAACTATCAGGCCCGCAATCTGTTGCGGGATCGGATCCGGGTCGGCGACGGGGTTCTTTTCTATCACAGCAACATCCGGTGGCCGGCCGTGGTCGGACTGGCCGAGGTGGTTCGTGACAGCTATCCCGACCACACCGCGCTCGACCCGAACGCCGATCATTTCGATCCGAAGTCCAGTGTGGACAACCCGGTCTGGTATATGGTCGACATCCAGTATCGGGCGACGCTGCCGCGGCCTCTGACCCGGGTCGATCTGGCCGGCCACCCCGTCCTGTCCGGCATGGGGGTGCTGAAAAAGGGCAATCGTCTTTCGGTTCAGCCGGTCAGCGCCGCCGAGTGGCGGGCGATCCTTGAGCTGAGCGGTCTGCCCGATCCGCTGACAGGAGGACGCCGCCCGTGAAACCTGCCGTCAAGATTATCGGCTGGGGGCTGGTTCTGCTCTGCCTGGGAGGACTTGCGCTCTTTCTGCTGGCCCGGGTGTTGATCACGCCGGAAAGAGTCCGGCAGGCGGTGGTGCCGGTCGTGGAACGGGTGTTTGAACGTCCGGTCGAGATCGGGATGGTCGATATCGATCTTTTCAGCGGCATCACTCTGGATAAGCTGGTGGTTCCGGCCAAGGGGGGGGAGCCGTTGCTGCAGGTCGATCGGGTAGTGCTGCGGTACCGTTTCTGGGCCCTGTTGACCGGGCAGCTGATGATTGACCGGGTTCGCCTTGAACATCCGGTCGCCCGCCTGCAGCGTACCGCTGCCGGTGCCTGGGTTTTTGCCGGTCTGCCGGCATCCGCTGAGCAGGATA
Source organism: Geothermobacter hydrogeniphilus (assembly GCF_002093115.1). Classification (NCBI taxonomy): domain Bacteria; kingdom Pseudomonadati; phylum Thermodesulfobacteriota; class Desulfuromonadia; order Desulfuromonadales; family Geothermobacteraceae; genus Geothermobacter; species Geothermobacter hydrogeniphilus. The sequence goes on from NZ_NAAD01000001.1 coordinate 48,161, forward strand.
CCGCCGTTGCTCCGCAAACATCGCCGGTTCCGGCCCCGGGTGGCAGCGACCGGGATGACGGATTGCCCTTCAAGCTGCTGATACGGGCCGTCGATGTGACCAACGGGCAGCTGGACGTGACCGACCGACGGCTCAACCCCAGGGCACCGTACCGGTTTGTGCTTCAGAATATCAATCTCCGGGTGCAGAATCTCTCCCTGGAAAACCCCTTCCCGATTGCTGTCGCGCTGGAACTCAACGGCGGACGGGTCGAACTGGACGGTCTGCTTGATCCGCAACGCCGCAAGCATGATCTGCAGCTGCGGTTTACCGACTTCGACCTGGCGCCGCTGGCTCCTTACGGCAAAGATCTGCTGCCGGGAATTTTCAGTCGCGCGCAACTGCAGGGGACGCTCCAGTTCGCCGGTAACAGGAAAGATTTCAGTCTCGGCGGAGAGCTTCGCCTGCAACAGGTTTATCTTGAACTTGATGCGTTGCGCAACCTGCCGATTCAGAATGCCGTCCTGGTCATTGCTCCCGATCTCAATGTCAACAGGACCACCGGGCTGGTCACGTTCGGTCCGACCATGATCAGCTACAACGGGATCAGTGTCAGGATCCAGGGCAATCTGGATCATCTGGACAAGGTGCCGCGAGCCGAATTGCGGCTCAGTTGGCAGGACCAGGATATGCGGGCTATTCTCAACGCACTTCCGGCCGGTCTGCTGCCGCAGCTGGGGCAGCTTGATCCCGCCGGGAAGATATCCGGATCGCTGGGGTTGCGGGGACCGCTTGATGATCCGGCTTCGCTGCTGCAGGCGGGAGAACTGACGCTTGATGCTGTTCAGGTCAATCTTGGCCGTCTGCGGCCCGCCCTGAGCGGAACCCTGCAGCTGGTGGGACACGGTCTGGCGAGTCGGAAACTGCAGTTGCGGATCGGCGATGAAACCGCCCTGCTGCAACTGGCGGTCAAGGATGTTACGCAGAAGCCGTTGCAGCTGCAGAGCCGGTTTTCGGCTGAGTCCTTCAATTTCGACAAGGTTTTCCCCGCGACATCGCTGCCGGATGATACGGCCGCTTCCGGGGATGGCGGGGCGGGTGCGGTTGTGCCTGTTGACCAGAGAACGCGCCCGGTTGTGTCCGGCAGTGATGAAGAACCCGGCCCCATCGAAATCCCCCTGGTGGCGGATGGTTCGGTTGCTGTCGGCGCCGGGGTGATTTCCGGTCTTGAAATAAATAATCTGCAGATGGACTATCATCTCGCCGACAACCGGTTGCAGATACGCCGGCTGAGCGCGGATTTGGCTGACGGAAAGATCAACAGCAGCGGAGAGATCGACCTGGGCAAAAAGGGGTTCGCCTATCGAACGGACCTGCAGCTGCAGAACGTGGCGGTCGCGCCTCTGCTGCAGGTCCTGTTGCCGGACATGGCGGGCAGTCTCAGCGGTCGATTGTCACTGCAGGGCACCCTCTCGGGGAGGGGCGTGACCCGGGCTTCTTTGCAGCGCAAACTGCAGGGACAGGGGAGGCTGTCTCTGCAGGACGGGATTGCCGACGGGACCAGGTTGAGCCGTGGCCTGGTGGCGTTGCTGGGGCTTGATCAACTGCGAAAAATCGAGATGCATCAGGCCGACGGAACGTTCAAAATCGTCGCTGGAAAGGCCCTGGTCAAAGGGGTGATCGCCGGTCGTGACCTGCGCATGGCGCCGGAGGGAAGCATCCGGTTCGGCGGCAGGGTCGACCTGGCGTTGCCGACCAGCCTCGCTCCCGCGGTTGCGGCGAAGCTTGATCGTCGCGGGCTTTTCGGCCGACTGATCAAGGATGAACAGGGTTGGACCCTGTTGCCGCTGAAAGTAGAAGGGACTTTTGATGACCCGAAGGTGGGGCTCGACAGCCGCAGGTTGGGCCGGATGGCCGAGAAACAACTGATACGCAAACTGGAAAAAAAGCTGCAGAAAAAAAACAACTCATCCGATACGACGGGGGGTGGATCCCTGCCGGAAAAATTGCTCAAAGATACGTTGCGTGGTCTGCTCGGAGAGTGACGGTCCGGGATGGTCTGCCGAGAGGCGGCGGCACGGTTGTTTTGACAAAAAGGTTTTTTTTCATTATAAACAGCTGAATTTATGGACTCAACTGATTCAGGTGATAGTCAAGGAGGGGTCGTTTGGCAGAGAATCGTAATCAGCCTCGTCACCGTAAACGGATTCAGGTGAAGTATGGGGTGGAAGCACCCTCCCGGGTCGGTTTCACCGAAGACATTTCCGACGAAGGTTTCTTCATCAAGTCCGCCATTGTCCTGCGCCCCGGGACGATCCTGCAGGTTGAACTGAGAACTCCCGACGGAGAAGTCATCAGCATCGAAGGCCGCATTCGCTGGGCGAAAAAAGTCCCGCCGAATCTTCTTCACCGGGTCAAGGGTGGCATGGGCATCAAGATCCGGCGATTCAATTCCGGCCAGGATGCCTATCGGCGCTTCTGTGTCGAATTGCACAAGCGCTATGCCTGATGGCGTCGCAAAAACCTTTTGTGTTCTTGGGAAAGCATCATGCCTGATGCTTGTCGTACCAAAGCAAATGAGGACTTTCTGGAGTGCAGATGCCAATTGAGCAGAACATGGTAAACTTTCATCAATGTTACTCTTGCAGCCGGAGAACTGAAAGTGGCCATGGCAAAACTCAAAATCCTCGTTGCCGACGACCATAGTGTGGTTCGGGAAGGAATCCGCCGGTTGCTGGAAAGAGAGGCGGATATCGAGGTTGTCGCCGAAGCGGAAGATGGCCTTGATACCCTGAAAAAACAGTCACGACATCGACCCGATCTCGTCATCCTCGACCTCGAGATGCCCCGATTGAACGGGACCGAGGTGACCAGGCAGCTCTGTGCCGCGTCCCATCCTCCCCGGGTGCTGATCCTCTCCGGTTTTTACTGCGATGATTCCCTGCGGGCGGTCCTCAACGCCGGCGCGCGTGGCTATCTGCTCAAGGGGGGCGGGGCCAAAGATCTGCTGCCGGCGGTCAGGGCGGTTGCCGCCGGTCGTTATTTCTTCAGCCGGCAGTTGCAGTCTGATGTGGTCGGCGCCTACCTGGACAAATCTTCCCGGGCGGAAAAGTCCTCCGGTATTCAGCAGCTCAGTGACCGCGAACGGCAGGTTTTTTTACTGATCGTCGAAGGATACAATACCGGCAGGATCGCTGATATGCTGAGCATCAGTCCCAAAACCGCCGAAAAACACCGCGCGTCAATTATCCGCAAACTTGGCGTCAATACCCCGGTCGACATGGTTCGCTACGCCATCCGCCATGGCGTTATTCAGGCCGAAAGTTGGGGGCGCAGACAGGCCTGACCTGTTTTTGTCCGTGATCATCCCACCTCGTTGTAATCCCGTTTACGAAAATCGACTCCCAGTTCGGCGGCAATCCGCTCGCAGGCGGCAATGTCGATTCCCGGCAGAGTGACCGCGGTGGCGATCACTTCGGGGATGCAGTCCGTGGCCAGACGGAGAAAGTCCTTGACCGCCTGGTAGCTTCGTTCGCCGAACCCCGATTGACACCACTGCTGATAGGTTTCGGCATCGGCCGCGTTGAGCGAAACCGAGAGGGTATCGACCAGGCCTGCCAGGTCCGGCAGGATATTGCGCCCATGGACCAGGTTGGCCTGGCCGTCGGTGTTGATGCGAACCTTGACACCGTTCTCTTTCAGCCAGGCGGCAACGGTGCGGACCAGGTCGAGACGCAGCAGCGGTTCCCCGTAGCCGCAGAAGACTACTTCGCTGAAGCGGGATGGGTCGCCGATGGCGGCGATCACCTCGGCGGCGTCCGGTTCGTGATCAAGCTTCAGCTGGTGGCCCTTGACGTTGAAGTCCTTGAACTTGGCGCAGAACCGGCAACGGTTGGTGCATCGATTGGTGATGTTCAGATAGAGGGAGTCACGGATCTGGTAGGCAATTTTGCTGCTCTGGTCGATTGTACCGATACCGAACAGCCGATGGGCGTTAAGCTGCGTGATGCGTGACAGATCCTCCAGGCTGATCCCCTTGAGTTCGGCGACTTTTTCGGCCGTCAGCCGGACATGGGCCGGCTCGTTGCGTCGGCCGCGAAATGTCTGCGGCGCGAGGTAGGGGCAATCGGTTTCGACCAGCAGATATTCGGTGGGAATGGTTTTGACCACCGCGCGCAGGGCGTCGTTGCGCGGGTAGGTGACCGGTCCGGCAAAGGAGATGAAAAAACCGAGATCAAGACAGGCGCGGGCCAGCTCGGCGTCACCGCTGAAGCAGTGCAGAACTCCGCGCAGTTCATTCCCCCCGGCCTGCCGCAGCAGGGCCAGGACATCCTCATGGGCGTCACGGTCATGGATGATGACCGGCAGTTCGAGTTCGCGGGCCAGGTTGAGCTGCTGGAGAAAAGCCTGGCGCTGAACCTCCCGGGGCGAATGGTCACGATAGTAGTCGAGGCCGATTTCTCCAATGGCCACCACCTTCTCTTGACCTGCCAGTTTCCGCAGCTCCGCCAGACTCTGATCGTTGACAGCGGTTGCGTCATGAGGGTGAAAGCCGACGGCGGCATAAATGAAATCATGCGCCGCCGCCAGCTCACAGCTTTTCCTGGAACTTTCGAGATCACAGCCGATGGTGATGATGTGGCTGATCGCGGCTTCTTCGGCCCGCAGCAGGACCTGGTCGAGATCATCGCCGAACTGGCTGCTGTCGAGGTGGGCGTGGGTATCGATAAGGGGGGCAAGCGCCATTTTCAACTCCCGTGTCAAACCGAATGGGGCGCTTGAAAAAGCGCCCCGAATTGCGGTCGATCTATGTGCGGCAACCTAGTATTCTACGCTATCTCAACCCGCGGGAACAGGGGCGGGGCCTTGGCGATGGCTGTTCCGGCCGTGAGTCCGCCCCAGCCGTCCTTATCGACCAGGCCGGTCTGTTGTGGATCACATCCCAGGGTGGCGAGAATGGTTTCCGCGGATTGCGGCATGAAGGGGGCAACCAGCAGGGCGATCAGGCGCTGCAGTTCCATCAGGTTGTACATGACGGTAGCGAGACGCGGCTGCAGCGCGGGATCCTTGGCCAGGGTCCAGGGAGCGGTGTCGTCGATGTACTTGTTGCCGGCGGCGATCAGGCCCCAGATGGAAATCAGTGCCTTGTTGAAGGCCAGGGCGTTCATCTGCTCATCGACCTGGGCGATGGTCTGCGGCACCAGTTCCTCGATCAGGCGGCGATCGATCTCTTCAAGTTCCCCGGCAGCCGGCAGGATGCCGGCGAAATACTTGTGCACCATGGAACTGGTGCGGCTGAGCAGGTTGCCGAGGTCGTTGGCGAGGTCGGAATTGATGCGATGAACCAGCGCCGAATGAGAGAAATCTCCATCGAGACCGAAGGGAACTTCACGCAACAGGAAATAACGGATGGCATCGACCCCGTACTTGTCGATCAGCATGTTCGGCTCGACGACGTTGCGCAGGCTTTTGCTCATTTTCTGCCCTTCGACGGTCCACCAGCCGTGGGCGAACACTTTTTTCGGCAACGGCAGCCCTGCCGCCAGCAGGAAGGTCGGCCAGTAGACGGTGTGAAAACGCAGGATGTCCTTGCCGATCACCTGCACGTCGGCCGGCCAGAATTTCTTCACCTTGCCATCCTCGTCCTGCGGATAGCCGAGGGCGGTGATGTAGTTGGAGAGTGCATCGAACCAGACATAAATAACATGCTTGTCATTGCCGGGAACCGGGATGCCCCAACTGAATGTGGTCCGGGAAATCGAAAGATCGCGCAGGCCTTCCTTGACGAAGTTGAGAATTTCGTTGCGGCGGCTGCGCGGTTGGATGAAATCGGGGTTCTGCTCGATATGTTCCAGCAACTGCTGCTGGTACTTGCTCATACGAAAGAAATAGGATTCCTCCTTGAGCTTGTCGGTCGGTCGGCCGCAATCGGGACAGTTACCGTCCATCAGCTGGGTTTCGGTCCAAAAGGTTTCGCAGGGGGTGCAGTACCAGTCCTCGTACTCCCCGAGGTAGATGTCTCCCTTGGCCTCTATCCGTTCGAACAGCCGGCGTACGCCTTCCTTGTGCCGCTCCTGGGTGGTGCGGATGAAATCGGTGTTGGCGATGTTCAGCTTTTCCCACAGTCCCTGGAACCGCTGCATGACCCGGTCTGCCAGTTCCAGCGGGGTCTCTCCCTGGGTCAGGGCCGCCTTCTCAACTTTCTGACCATGCTCGTCAGTGCCGGTGAGAAAGAAAACCTGGTAACCGCGGGCGCGCTTGTAGCGGGCCAGCACATCGCAGGCAAGGGTGGTGTAGGCGTGCCCGATATGCGGCACGTCATTGACATAATAAATGGGGGTCGTGATGTAAAAACTTTTCGACATGAATCGGCTCCCTATTCCGTCGTCTGCGGTTTACGCCGCCTGCGCCGCCGCCGGCGTTTGGGCTTGCCGTCGCCCGGTTGCGGCTGCTGCTGCGGTTTTTGTGGTTGGTTGCGTTGCGGCTGATGTCTGTCCTGCGGTCTGCCCTGTGACCGATCGCCGGTTGTTTTTTGTTTGTCCCGGGGCTTTTCCCGCTTCTGTTCCTGTTTGTTGTCTCCGCCCGATTTCGCCTGGCGACGGTCTCCATCGCCGCGGCCGCTTCGGCGTTTATCACCGCTGCGCCGTTCACGCCGGTCCTGGCGTCCCGCCGAATCCCGATCCGGCCGGGACTGTCGGGAATCTTCCCGGGCCGCCCCGGTCAACTCCTCGATTTCCCCGGAGGCGAGCTGCTCTCCGGTGACCTTGATTTTTTTGCCGTCTCCGGTGCCGAGCAGAACTTCCCGGGAGAGGACATTGACATCCAGAACCTGAACCTTGCAGCCGCAGACCTCGATCTTTTTCCCGCATTTCGGCAGCCCCTTGCGCAACTTGCAGTAGGTTTCAAATTCGTAGCTGAGACAGCAGAGCAGACGGCCGCACTGGCCCGATATCTTGTTCGGATTCAGCGCCAGCCCCTGTTCCTTGGCCATCTTGACCGAGACCGGGGTGAAGTCGGTTAAAAAGGTGCAGCAACAGAGTTCCCTGCCGCAGACGCCAAGGCCGCCGACCAGTTTGGCTTCATCACGAACGCCGATCTGGCGCATTTCAATCCGGGTATGAAAGTGGTGTGCCAGATCCTTGACCAGTTCGCGAAAATCGACCCGCCCGTCGGCGGTGAAAAAGAAAATAATCTTGGATCCGTCAAACAGGTATTCCGCCTTGACCAGCTTCATTTCCATGCGCCGTTGAATGATACGCTGCTGGCAGAATTTGAGCGCTTCCTGTTCGCGGGTGGAATTGACCGCGGCCAGTTTGAGATCCTCCTCGGTCGCCAGGCGAACCACGCTTTTCAACTCTCGGGGACAGTCATCTTCGCTCCGCTCTTCGACCGGCGTCACCACTGTTCCCAGGGCGCGCCCGCGGTCTGTTTCGACAACCACCCGCTGACCGACTTCGAGGTCGAAATCCTGGGCGTTGAAATGGTAGCGTTTTCCGGCGTCGCGGAATTTTATCGTTACGATATGCATACGTCGTTTGTCTTCCATTGAATGTTGATGCTTTCGCAGAAGAAGGGCATCAATGTGGCCATGTGGTCAGGCCGGCGCCAGTCGCTGCAGCAGAACTTCCATCGCCAGTTGCCGGTTCACATTGCGTTCCAGCTGGAGACGCGTTGCCGCCAGGGCGTCCAGCTTCAACAGCAGGCTTTCTTCCGTTTCCAGCCGGGCGACACGTTCAATTTTTTCACGCAGGTCAAGGTTGACCCACTCGTTTTCCGGACGGCCATGTTTGTGCAGCAGCAGATCCCGGAAAAAAGTTTGAAAGATCCCCAGTATTTCCTGCAGCTGTTCCTTCTGGCCGGCCAGTTTCTCCGCGAATTCGAAACGCGGCAGGATCGAGCCGCCGGTGAGTGCCGTCAACTCACGCAGCAGTTCCCGGCGCTGTTCCAGGTAGAGTCGGCGATCTTTGCCGAAAGCTTTTTTAAAGCTTCCTTCGGCCAGGGCGGAGAGGACATGGCTTTCCGCGTCCCCGATACCGAGCTGCTGCTGCAGAACCTGTTGCAGCACGTCCCGTTGCAGACGCCTGAAGGGCAGCCGCTGGCAGCGGGACCGGATGGTGCTGAGCAGGCGGTCCGGGTGGGCCGACAGCAGGATGATCAGCGCGTCTCCGGGAGGCTCTTCCAGAGTTTTGAGCAACGCGTTGCCGGCTGCCGGGTTGAGATACTCGGCGCCGTTGATCAGGCAGATTTTCTTCTTCGCCTCCAGCGGCCGCAGCGACAGGCTGCGCTGCAGCTCGCGTATCTGGTCTATTTTGATGCTGGTCCCTTCAACCTCGAGCAGATGCAGGTCCGGATGGTTGTGATGGTCGACCTTGCGGCAGGCGACGCAATCCCCGCATCCGGTTCCCCGGCTGCAGAAGACGGCCCTGGCCACGCCCAGCGCCATCAGGCGTTTGCCGATACCTTCCGGTCCTTCAAACAGGTAGGCATGGGCCAGTCGGTCGGATGCCAGCGCCCGGCGCAGGATCTCCTTCTGGCTCTGATGACCAAGAATCTGTTCAAAAGTCATGGTCGATCAGGGGCCGGCAGCGGCAATCGCCGGTTGAGGGCTTGTCGCAATCTCATTTGAACTTCCTCGATGCTGCCACGGGCATCAATAACCGATATCGATTTATCTTCGGCGGCGAGTTGAAGATAACCATCGCGAACCCGGTTGTGAAAATCCTCATCCTCGGCTTCGAAACGTCCCTCGTTTTCTCCCTTGTTCACCCGGTTTCGCTGCCGGGCCCGGGCGACGCCGGCGGTTGTCGGGTAGTCGAGCAACAGGGTGAGATCAGGGCGCGCAGTCCCCACGGCCAGCTTGTTCATGGTCCTGATCAGGTCGAGGTCAAGCCCTCGGCCGTAGCCCTGATAGGCCAGGGTGGCCGCGGTATAGCGGTCACAGATGACGATCTGACCCCGGGCCAGGGCGGGGCGGATGACCTCGGCTACGTGCTGGGCGCGGGCCGCCGCGTAGAGCAGCAGTTCCGCGTCGGCCGCCATCCCCTGATGGGCGGGATCAAGCAGGATGGCCCGTATCCGGTCGGCGATGAGACAGCCTCCCGGTTCACGGGTTCTGAGGACCTCGTAGCCGTTTGATTCCAGCCAGATGGACAGCAGTTCGGCCTGCGTGGTTTTGCCGGAGCCTTCGACCCCTTCGAGTGTGATGAAAAACGCCATGAATTCACTTGATTGAGGTATGACTCCTGAAAGAGAAGCATTATAGAGAACCGCTCCTGAAAGAATCAAGAGATTTAACCCAAATCCACCGGCTGTTTTGCGGAGCGAGGGTGACGGGACGGGTGAATCCCGAAATTGCTGGTGGATTTGGGTTTCACCCGGGGTGATTGCTTCGAGAAGGCAAAACAGCTATACTTCAGCCCGTTTTGACCGCCAATCCACCAACTATTGGAACCCTTTTATGGATACCCTGCAGCAACGACTCGGACACCGGTTTGTCGATCAGGCCCTTCTCAGCCAGGCTTTGACGCACAAGTCCTATGCCAACGAGCACCGTCCCGAAGAGGCGCAGGACAACGAGCGGCTTGAGTTTCTCGGTGACGCGGTTCTCGACCTGGTGGTCAGTGAAGCACTGCACAGCCGACAGCCGCTTCTCAGCGAAGGGGAGATGACCAGGATTCGTGCCGAGGTGGTCAGTGAAAAAGGACTCAGTTTCCTGGCGCGCGACCTGGGTGTCGGCAAGCGGTTGCGGTTGGGCCGGGGGGAGGAGTTGACCGGCGGTCGGGACAAGGACAGCCTGTTGGCCGACGCGACCGAGGCCTTGTTTGGAGCGGTCTTCTGCGACGGCGGATTCGACGCGGCACGGAAGGTGATTCTCGGGTTGCTGGAGCAGTTGATCACGCGCGCCGTCGACACCAAGTCAGGTCTGGACGCCAAAACCCGCCTGCAGGAAATTCTGCAGGCGCGCCATGGCCAGTTGCCGAGTTATGTTCTGGCCGGCAGTGAAGGGCCTGACCATGACCGCAGTTATCTGGTTGAAGTCCGGTTTCAGGGGGAAACGATCGCCGCCGGACGCGGCCGAACCAAGAAACAGGCGGAACAGCAGGCCGCCGCCAGAGCTCTGCGGCAGCTGGAGTCGTGAAGTGCCGGTCGATTTACCCGATTTTCCTGTCCCGTTATGGCTGTCGCAGCCGGTGCGTCTATTGCCGGCAGGAAATACATTCTGACGGCGACCGGTCCTGGAGCCCGGAGCAGGTTCAGCAGACGCTGGCGACCTGGCTGCCGGAACGCGGAGCCGGCGAGATCGCTTATTACGGCGGCAGTTTCAGCCTGTTGCCGTTATCCCTGCAGCGGGCGTACCTGGATGTTGCCGGTGTCTTTGTCGCAGCCGGCCGCGTCCGGGGGATCAGGATTTCAACGCACCCCGCAGGGCTGGGCGACGCGCAGCTTGAAATCCTGCACGGCCGGCCGGTCAGTTGCGTGGAGGTCGGCTGCCAGAGTTTCTCCGACCGGGTTCTTGAACGGGCCGGTCGGGGGCATGACGCGGCCGATATCCGGGCCGGGGTGGCGCGCCTGCATTCCCTGAAGGTCAGGATCGGTCTGCAGTTGATGCCCGGGTTGCCGGGCGGGGACCGGGCCGAGGCGCTGGCATCCCTGCGTCAGGCCCTGCAGTTGCGGCCCGACTTTATCCGCATCTACCCGACCGTCGTGCTGCCCGGAACGCCGCTGGAGGAGATGCTGCTCCGTGGCCGTTACCGGGCCTGGAGTCTGGATGAGGCGGTTGAAACCTGTGCTGACATGCTGCTGACCTGTCTGCGGGCCGGGATTCCGGTCATTCGTATCGGCCTGCCGCCGCTGGACGTGCCGGCTGTTGCCGGGCCCCGGCATCCGGCCCTGGGGCAATTGGTCATCTGTCGCCTGTGGCGCCGTGCGCTGGCCGCCGCCCTGGAACAAAAAAATGGTACTATCCAGGTGTCACCCGTCAGCCTGAGTGATGTCCTCGGTCACCGCAGGTCGAATCTCCGTTTTCTGCAGGAGAGATTCGGCCCCCTGGCTGTCAGGACATCCAGGACCCTGGACCGGCATTCTTTTCTGGTCGGTTCCGAACTCTTTTCCTGGCCCGAGATGGCTGCGGCGGGTTCCCATAGTGAGGCATATTATGCAGCATGAAGTTCATCGCGGCGGTTACGTCGCCCTGGTGGGGCGTCCCAATGTCGGCAAATCGACCCTGCTCAACCGTATTCTCGGGCAGAAGATCGCCATCACCTCGCCCAAACCCCAGACCACCCGCAACCGGATTCTCGGCATCCTGCATCGTCCTGATGCCCAGGTGATGTTTCTCGATACGCCCGGCATTCACCATGCGGCCGGCAACAAGCTCAACCGTTACATGGTCAGCCAGGCGCACGGCGCCATGAATGATGTTGACTGCATCATGCTGCTGGTTGAAGCGGACCGCCCGGTGACGGCGGCCGAAGAGTCCGTTATTCGTTCCATCTCCCAGTCCGGTCGTCCGGCACTGCTGGTGATCAACAAGATCGACCGGGTCGCGCCGCCGGCCCTGCTCGACCTGATCCGGCGCTACAGCGAATTGCACGATTTTCTTGAAATCGTGCCGGTGTCGGCTCTCAAGGGAGATGGTATCGAACAACTGCTTGACGCTCTGCTGCCCCATCTTCCGGAAGGTCCGCCGCTCTATCCCGAAGAGATGGTGACCGACCAGCCGGAACGATTCATCGTTGCCGAGATGATTCGCGAGCAGGTGCTGAAAAAACTGCAGAAGGAAATCCCCTACGGGACCGCGGTGCAGATTGAACTGTTCGAAGATCAGCCGGAGCGGGATCTGGTGGAGATCCATGCCGTCATTCACGTTGAACGGGAACCGCACAAACGTATTCTGGTCGGCAAGGGGGGCAGCATGATCCGTTCCATCGGACAGGCCGCCCGGTTCGACATCGAGCGCCTGCTCGACACCAGGGTGTTTCTCAAACTCTTTGTCCGCGTCGATCGCGACTGGACCCGGTCCGATCGCCTGTTGCGTGAATTCGGATACGAGTGACGTGATCAGCAAACTGAAAACTGTAAGCTGTAAGCTGTAAACTATATGAATTAGAGAAGTTCAGGTGTCCTGTGACACTTGGAGAAAGTTGGAGTTTCCATGTTGCCTGTGGTTGCCATTGTCGGCCGGCCCAATGTCGGTAAATCGACCCTGTTCAATCGTCTGCTCGGTCAACGCAAGGCGATTGTCGAGGATGTTCCCGGTGTGACCAGGGATCGCAATTATGCGCGGGTCGATCGTTTCGACCGTCCATTCATGCTGATTGATACCGGCGGGTTCGAGCCTGCCAGCGAAGACCGGCTGCTGACGCAGATGCGGGAACAGTCGCAGCTGGCGATCGAAGAGGCCGATATCATCCTGCTGGTTTTCGATGGTCGTGAGGGGTTGACGCCCTCCGATGAAGAGGTCGCGGCGATGCTGCGCCGGGTTGAGAAGCCGGTGCTGTTCCTGGTCAACAAGATCGATGGTGACAGCCAGGAACTGGCGCTGGGAGAATTCTACAGCCTCGGTCTGGACGACCTGCTGCCGATCTCCTCGGCCCATGGCCGTGGTGTCGGTGAGTTGATCGACCGCCTTCACCAGTTGATGCCGGAAGAGGTGCCTCCGCGGGAATCTGAGCAGGAGACACGCCTGGCGGTCATCGGTCGTCCCAATGTCGGTAAAAGTTCGCTGATCAACAGGATGCTGGGGGTGGAGAGGGTGGTTGCCAATCCAACCGCCGGTACGACACGCGACAGTGTCGACACCCCTTTTGTCTACAACCGTAAAAACTACCTGATGATCGATACCGCGGGCATCAGGCGCAAGGGCAAGGTCAGTCAGAAACTGGAAAAATTCAGTGTCGTCCAGGCGCTGAAAGCGATGGAGAGAGCCCATATCGTGCTGGTGGTGATCGACGCCGGCGAGGGGGTGACGGATCAGGACCTGACCGTTGCCGGCTATGCCGAAGAGAAGGGACGGGCGGTGCTGCTGGTGGTCAACAAGTGGGACCTGGTTGAAAAGGATCACACCACCATGGGGCAGTATATCAAGGACCTGCGCGGCAAATTCAAGTTCCTGCCCGATGCGCCGGTGGTCTTCATTTCCGCCCTGACCGGCCAGCGGGTTTCAAAAATCATGACCGAGGTTGAAAAGCTGAGCGAGGAGTTCAATCGCAAGCTCTCGACCTCCGCCATCAACAAGGTTCTGCAGGAGGCGACGGAAGCGCACCCGCCGAGCATTTTCCGCGGCAAGAGGCTGAAATTCTTTTACGCGACCCAGACCGGGGTGCGGCCCCCGACCATCACCATCTTCGTCAACCGTTCAGACGGGGTGCATTTTTCCTATCAACGCTACCTGGCCAACCAGTTCCGCCGGGCGTTGCGGCTGACCGGGTCACCGTTGCGGATCCGCTATCAGGACCGCCGCCATTGAGGTTGTTCCGAGGCCCAAATCCACCGGCAATTTCGGTATTCGGGTGTCGTCACGGATGAATCTTGCTTCGTTGCCTTTACCGGTTCGGTGCCTCGCATCTCCACCCGTCCCGTCACCCTCGGTTCGCAAAACAGCCGGTGGATTTGGGCGGGGGAAAGGACTTTACTTGTCCCCAACCCTGGGATATATTTATTTTCATTTAATTTTTCGCCTTTCTACGGGTATTCCGGGACCTTTCCCGGCCCCCTGACACCAGAGATTTATGAGTCTAGTCGGTAACCTCGAAGACCTCGGCCTGGGGGATATCCTCCAGATCGTCAGCCTCAGTCGCAAGTCCGGCGTACTGACCCTGAGCAGTCGCGGCCGCGAAGGGAAGGTCATTTTCTATAATGGCCAGGTTATTCGCGCTACCTCCAGTGTTTATCGCGAGAATCTCGGTCATCTGCTGTTGCGCAAGGAACTGGTGGATCTCGATACCCTGCGTCGGGCGCTTGAACTGCAGGCCGGTTCGACGGAGCGGGAGCGGCTCGGCACCATTCTCTCGGAACAGTTCGGGATTTCCCGTGATGCCATCGAAGAGGTGGTCAAAGAGCAGGTGGAGAAGATCGTTTACAGCTTCTTTGCCTGGACCGAGGGCGCCTTTTCCTTCGAACTCGGAGAGCAGGAAGATCCCGCCCAGGTCCATGTCAATCCCCTGCAATTCATGCTCGACCAGGGGCTCAACCCCCAATGGCTGGCCATGGAGGGCAGTCGCATCATCGATGAAAAAAGGCATCGTGGCGAAGATCCCGAAGAGACGCCGATTGAGCCGGTCACCGATCTTGAGGAACTGCTCGGCGATCTGGTCGCTGTCAAGGAACAGGCGGGCGGTGCCGAAAGTGAACTTCCGCTTGACGAAGGAGATCTGCTTCTTGCCCCGACCGGTGATGAAAAACAACCGATTCTGCTGGTTGATGATGACGACTTGACCCGTGAACTGCTCGCCGAGGCGTTGGCGGAACGGGGGCGCAATGTGCGCTCCTTCGCCGATGGTCGTGCCTTTCTCAAGGCACTGGGAGATGTTGCCGGCAGTGGCGGTCGACCGGTTCTGGTCGTGGATCTGATCATGCCGCGCATGGATGGCAGCGGCATCCTCGGCGGCCTGGAGCTGGCCGACCGGATTGCCGATATCTGTCCCGAAGCGAAGGCCTACGTGCTGACCGATCATCCCAATCAGGATGCCGAGAAAAAATTGCGTGAAAAAGGTTTCCCGGCGGTTCTCGCGAAACCGAAAAAAGATGTTCTTCGCTCCGGTGACGGGAAACGGGAACTGCAGCTTTTGGCTGACCGGATCATCGCCGGTGACGGAGCCGGGGAACCCGGCGTCGAGAGGCCGCCATCCGGAGACTATCACAATATCGGACGGGAACTGATCGCCGAGCTGGGGGATGATGCGGGACTCAGCTCTTCCAGGGGGCCTGAGTCGCCCGGACTCCATCTGCTCAAGGGCATGTTGCAGGAACTCAACAACCCGTCCCTTGGCGGCGGTATCATCCTGCTGGTACTGCGGTTTGCCAGCGAGTTGATGAACCGGGCCGTTATTTTCCTGGTCAAGGACGATATTGTCGTCGGGTTGGGCCAGTTCGGCATCGAACTCAAGAGTTCCTCCGCGGACCTGAATGTTCGCCGCATTGCCATTCCTCGTCAGGAATCGTCGGTTCTGGCGTCGGCCCTGAAAATGATGACGCCGCTCAAGGCCGAGCCCGGCGAGACCGAGTGGGATCGTTACCTGCAGGAACAGCTGGGGGGCGGTCGCCCCAAGGAAATTTTCCTTGGGCCGATCCTCAGCGAAGGCAAGGTGGTGGCCCTGCTTTATGGCGACAACCTTCCGGAAAAGACCCCCATCGGTGATACTGAATCGCTGGAAATCTTTCTTTCCCAGGCCGGTTTGGCGATGGAGAAGGCGCTGCTTGAACGACGTTTGAAACTGCAGGATGTATGAACGATGAAGTTGGCGTTGCTTGTTCCGAACCGGTGCTGATCGAGAGAGGATGCTGTGGCTGCCAAAATCCTGATTGCCGAAGATTCGCCGACCATGCGCTCGCTGATCGTTTCGACCATTGCCGCCCTCGGTGACTATGAAATCGTTGAGGCGGCCAACGGCTTTGAGGCCCTGCGGATTCTTCCTCGGGAAAAAGTCGATCTGGTCATCACCGATATCAATATGCCGGATATCAACGGTCTCGAACTGGTCAGCTTTGTCAAGAACAACCCCAATTACCAGAACACTCCGCTGTTTATTATCAGCACCGAAAGCAGTGAGCGTGACCGTGAAAAAGGCATGGCTCTCGGTGCGGATGCCTACCTGGTCAAACCCTTCTCCCCGGAAGAATTGCAGTCCCTGATCCGGCAGTATCTCCCGCAGGAGGCCTGAGGTGAGCGATCATTCCTCATCCCGGGCGATCCACGAGTTCCTCGCCGAGGCCGAAGAGATTATTGAAAATCTCAATCGTGGACTGGTTTCCATGGGAGAGCAGGTTGAGTCCGGAGAGATTGACCCGGATACGGTCAATGCCATTTTCCGTGAGGCCCATTCCATCAAGGGGCTTTCCGGGATGTTCGGCTTTGATGACATCTCCCAGCTGTCCCACCAGATGGAAAACCTGCTCGACAGCCTGCGCCTCGGCAAGTTGTCACTCTCCCGGCAGATGCTCGAGGTCCTGTTCCAGGGAGTTGAAACCCTCGCCCGGCTGGTTTCCGGCAAGGCGGACGATGACGCCTTCCAGCTCGATCTCGGCCCGGTCATGGCTCTTATCGAGAACCTCCTTGAAGGAGAGCCTGATCCTGCCGCCGATCTGCTGGACGGCATCGATCTCGACTCCTCGCTGCTCAATGTCCTGACGGAATACGAGGAACATCGCCTGCGTGAGAATCTTTCGCGGGGACGCCGCCTGCTGCTGGTCAAAGCCAACTTCAGCCTGGCCAGTTTTGACCAGGAACTCGCCGAGTTGACAGACGCCCTCAAGAAAACCGGTGAGCTTATCAGTACCCTGCCGAGTCCCGGAGATGCCGATGATCGCATCGGCTTTCAGCTGCTGGTCGGTACCGACCGGGAATTGTCCGAGGTCTCAGCGGCCATCGATCGCGATTCGGTCAAGTTTGAAGAGGTCCATCGCAAGCCGCCGTCTTCCGGCGCCCATCCGACGACAGCGAATCCGACCGTCACCAACGCGGAGGTAGAGGACGTCGCGACCGGAAGCGAGTTGACCGATCCCGTTGCCGGCGCCGATGAACAGGCCGCGTCACTGCGGTCTTTCAGCCGTACGGTCCGGGTCGATATCGAAAAACTCGACAACCTGATGAATATTGTCGGCGAACTGGTTCTTTCCAAAGGGGCCATCCAGCGCATTGCCGAAGAGATCAAGGACAAGGTCAGCAATGACCTGGCTGCCGATCTGCACAAGGCGACGCGCGGTCTTGAACGCCGCCTTGATGAACTTCAGGCCGGGGTTATGGAGGTGCGGATGGTGCCGATTTCGCAGCTCTTCGACAAGATGACCAGGATTGTCCGCCGGGTCGCCAATGAACACGGCAAGAGTGTTTCTCTTGACATCCGCGGGGCCGAAACGGAGCTTGACAAGTTGATTGTCGAGGATCTGACCGATCCCCTGATGCACATCATCCGCAATGCCATCGACCACGGGATCGAGACTCCCGAGGAGCGCAAGTCCGCGGGAAAAGAAGAAAGGGCCAGGATCTCTCTCCATGCGTCACAGAAAGGGAACCATGTTGTTATCGAAGTTCAGGATGATGGCCGGGGGATTGATCCGCAGCGGGTGAGACAAAAGGCGATCGAAAAAGGACTGATTTCGAGCGAGGTGGTGCTGAGTCGCGAGGAAGTTCATGACCTGCTTTTCATGCCCGGGTTCTCCACCCGCGATGAAGTCAGCGATCTTTCCGGACGCGGCGTCGGCATGGATGTGGTGAAAAACAATATTGCCGCGCTCTCCGGCATGATCGAGATCGACAGCGAGCCGGGGCAGGGGACCACCATGACCATCACCCTGCCGATCACGCTGGCCATCATCAAGGCGTTGATCGTGCGGGCCAGCGGTCAGACCTACGCGGTCCCGATCAACTCGGTTCTCGAGACTCTGATGCTTGATCCCGCGGTGATCGAGACCATTGAGCGCCGGGAAGTGATAGAATTGCGCAACAGCACTCTGCCGTTGCTGCGGTTGAGTGAAGCCTTTGATCTTCCTTTGAACGAACACCATGAAGAGAAGCTCTTTGTCGCCGTGGTCGGCCTGGCTGAAAAACGGTTGGGGATCGTCGTCGATGAGCTGCTCGGACAGCAGGATGTGGTCATCAAGTCCCTGGGGCGCACGCTTTCTTTTGTCAAGGGGATTGCCGGAGCCGCTGATCTCGGCAGCCAGCGGACGATTCTGGTGCTTGATGTCGGCGGCCTGATGAGTGAGGCTCTGCGCGCTGAGGTTGGTGCCCATGTATAAGGAATTTTACGGACTTGCAGAACGGCCTTTCAGCAAAACCCCCGATCCGCGCTTCCTCTACCTCAGCCGCGGACACAAGGAAGCCCTGGCGCGGCTGGTGTACGCCGTGGAAGAGAGTGACCTGGTCCTGCTGACCGGAGAAATCGGCTGCGGCAAGACCACCCTCTCCCGGGCCCTGATTGATGAACTGGAGGAAAACCGCAAGGTGATCCTGTTTATCAATCCGCGGTTGACGCCGATGGAGTTTCTCAAAACCCTGGCTCTTCGGCTGGGGGTGAAGAAGCCGTCCCGCAGCAAGTCCGATCTGCTCGATCAGATCGGTGCTGAACTCTATCGCAGCCATGAAGCCGGGCAATGTCCGGTCCTGGTGATTGATGAAGCGCAGCTGGTGCCGCATAAGGAAACCTTTGATGAAATCAGGCTGCTGACCAATTTCCAGCTGGATGACCAGAACCTGATCTGCGTCGTGTTGATGGGGCAGCCGGAATTGCGCAAGCGCCTGCTGCATCGCGCCTATGAACCGCTGCGCCAGCGCATCGGCATGCAGTACAATCTGCAGCCGCTCTGTCTGGAGGAAACGCGCGCCTATCTGCAGCACCGGCTTCAGGTTGCCGGTGGTGATCCGCAACTCTTCAGTGAAGAGGCGGTACGGGTTGTGCAAGAATTTTCGGGAGGCGTGCCGCGACGCATCAACCATGTCGCCGCCCTGGCCTTACTGGAGGGGTTCGGTCGTGAAGCCCCGCAAATCGACGGCGACGTGATGAATGCCGTGATGGACGAGTTGGCAATGGCCATTTAGCTGTCCGTGCCACGCGGGCAGGGTTGAAAGACTGTTTCTATGGACCTGGTGGAAATTCGCAGGAAAGCCGGACGCAAAAAGCAGGGGCGCAAAGATCCGCGACCGGAACCGTTGACCGCGACGAAGGTTGAAGAATCGATCCCGGAACCGCCGGTCGATGCCGCCGAGGCCGTTACGGAGCCGACCCCTTCTTCTTCCGCGGCTGCGGCCGACGACCTCGAACACGCGCTGGAGACACGGCCCGGGGAGGATGCCCTGGAACAACTTTTCACGGCCCAGCAGGATCTCGCGCTGGCGACCGAAGAGAGTTACCTGCAGGCATTCCAGGGGGGGGACAACGAAACGCGGCTTGATCTGCAGCGGTGGCTGGCATTTTCTCTCGGCAACGAACGATACGCGGTCAATATCGAGTTCGTCAACGAGATCATCAAGCCGCGAGAGGTAACGGAAATTCCCAGGGTGCCGGATTTCCTGCTGGGAATCATCTCGTTGCGGGGTATCATCGTGCCGGTTGTGGATCTGCGGCGTCGGCTGAACCTGGGTGTTGTTGTTGCTGACGATCGGGCCCGGATCCTGGTCTGTGAAGAAAAAGATCGCATTGTCGGCCTGCTGGTTGACAATATTACACAGGTGATTCAGCTCGGTGCAGACGAGATTGAACCACCGCCCGCCATTCTCACCGGGCTGAATCGGGAATTGGTGGAGGGGGTCGGCCGTATCAGGGGCCAGATGGTGATTTTGCTTGATCTGCCGCAGGTCCTGGATATGGAAATGCACGGAACCGAAGAAAGGAGCGGGGCGTGGGAAAGAAAATACTGATTGTTGAGGATGAGGAAAGCCTGCTTAAGCTGGAGAGCATCCTGCTGACATCCAAGGGATTCGAGGTGCGGGGTGTGGCCAATGGCACCGAGGCTCTGGAGGCGATTGCGGAGGAACCGCCGGACCTGGTCCTGCTCGACATCATGCTGCCCGAACTGGATGGTTTCGAGGTCTGTCGCCGCATCAAGGAGCAGGAAGCGACCCGCGGCATTCCGGTCATCATGCTGACGGCCAAGAAAAGCCGCGAGGACATGTCCCGGGGAGAAGAGGTCGGCGCCGACTGGTATATCACCAAGCCGTTCAAGTCGGCCATGGTCATTGAAACCATCCAGCGATTCCTGGCCCGATGAATCCGTTACCGACGATCCGCAAGGATAGCCTTGAAGAGGCTGCCGAGGTGCGCCGGGAACTGCAGCTCGCCTGCTTTCGGGTCGGGGTGCTGCACTACGGACTCGACATCATGCGGATCCGGGAGATTATCCGGCCGCTCAGGATTACTCCGATTCCCAAGTCGCCAACCTTTGTTGAAGGGGTGATCAACCTGCGTGGCGCGGTGATTCCGGTTGTTGATCTGCGGCGGAGATTTGACCTGGACATCCCCCCCGATGACCGTCAAACGCGGATCATCATCTGCGCCCTCGGCGGGCGGGTGATCGGACTGAAGGTTGACGAGGTCGCCGAGGTCCGGCGTTATGTTCGCCAGGACATCCAGCCGGCTCCCCATTTTATCAAGGGGCGGGATGCCGAGTTCTTTCTCGGGGTCTGCCGGAGGGACGAAGACCTGGTGATGATTCTGGATCTGGACCGGGTTCTTTCGTCAGAAGAAAAGATCGACCTTGCGGACCTGCAGTCCGCTGTTACGGCAGAGAAAAACTGAGATCTGCCGGCAACCAGGGAGCTTGATGCTGTTCGATGATTGTTGATTGTCCCGCCTGTTCGGCGCGTTTCCGGTTTGCCGCGGAACGCCATGCCGGGAAACGAATCCGCCTGCGCTGTTCACGCTGCAGGGAAGTCTTTGCCGTTGAGGTCGCCGCCGCTCCCCACGTTCTGGTGGCGCATAGTGACCCGTCTCTGTGCGCCACCGTCACGGATCTTCTCTCCGAGGTTGGAATTTCCAGCGAGACATGCCATTCCGGCAATGATGCTCTGGCCGCGATGGCCCTGCGGCCCCCCGATGTTGCCCTGGTTGATGTCGCCTTGCCCGGACTTTATGCCTTCGAGATCGTCGACAAGGTTCGGGCCCTGCCCGGTCTGGACCGGGTCAAGGTGATCCTGCTCTCATCGGTCTACAATAAGGCGGCCTACAAACGGCGTCCGACGTCACTCTACGGCGCCGACGACTACATCGAAAAACACCATATCCCTGATGACCTGGTCCGAAAAGTACTGCATCTTTCATCCGGACGGCGGCCGGAACCGCCCGGTGGGCCGGAGTCGGAGACTCAGCAGCAGGCCTGGGACGCGGTCAATGAACGACTGCAGCAGGCCGAAAATGAAGAGGTCAGACAGACACGGGGGTTCGATCTCGGACAGGCCCGGCGGCTGGCCAGGATTGTTGCTTCCGATATCGCTCTCTATCATCAGGACAAGGTGGAGGAGGGAATCCGCAGCGGTCGTTTTTTCGACCTGATGGCCACGGAAATCAGGGAAGGGGAACGGCTCTTTATCGAACGTTTCGGTGACCGGAACGGGATCGGCCACCGGCTGTTGCGGGAGGCGTTTGAAGAATTGATCGCCAGCCGAAGGATTGGTGAACAGCAATGAGGGCAGGGGGATTTCATGGCTGATGAACAACAGCTGATGGAAATGTGTTCGGCCACCGGCGAGGAGGAGCGCCTGCAGGGTCTCAAGGGGCTCGGGCGTTATGGCATTGAACGATTCCTGCCGCAACTCTACCGGGCGCTTGGTGATGAAAGCTGGAGGGTTCGCAAGGAGGCGACCGAACTTTTTCTCGCGCTTCCCCGCGCCGGCGAGCTCGCCGGAGATATCATCGAACTGCTGCACTCTCAGGATAATGCCGGGTTGCGCAATACCGCGGTCGATATTCTCGTCCGCCTTGGTCACTGCGCCGTCCCCCGACTGCTTGAAGAGTTGTCCTGTCCCGATCATGACGTGCGCAAATTCATTCTCGATATTTTTGGTGCCGTGAGGGCTGAAGAGGCCATGCCGGGAATGCTTGCGGCTCTCGCCGACAGTGACTCCAACGTTCGGGCCGCCGCCGCGGAAAACCTCGGCCGCATGCAGCTCCCCGAGGCTGTTCCGGCACTGCTGGAAGCCATGGCCGATGCCGACCTGATGTTGCGTTTTACCATCCTGGAAGCCCTGGCGCAGATCGGGGGGGAAGTTTCCGTTGAGGAACTGCTGCCCTACCATGAAGAAAAACTTCTTCGTCAGGCGCTGTTTGACTGCCTCGGTCATGTCGGCAACGGTGACGCGCTGCCGGTTCTGATCGAGGGACTGACTGACAGTATGCGCAATGTGCGCGAAGCGGCCTGTCTGGCCATACAGCGTATCGCCCTGCGTCACCCCGAAATGGTGCAGCGGGTCATGACCCGGCAACGGGAGACCGGTTTTATCGATTCGCTCGGCGAGCTGCTGGCCAGTCGTCGTGTCGATGTCCGACGCGGCGCGGTCCATCTGCTCGGCTGGATCGGTCATGCCGAAACCGCTGAACGGTTGCTGCCCCTGTTGCGTGACGAGGACCTTTCACGGGAAGCGGCCGCGGCTCTGATCTCCATCGGCAGCGAATCGGCCTGTTCCCTGACCGGGTTGTGGCCCGGGGCTGACGCTCAGACACGTGCCTGCCTCGCCTATATCCTCGGCGAGGCCCGCTGTCGTGACTGTGAGGACCTGCTGCTTGCCGCTCTGCAGGATCCGTCTGCCGATCTGCAGCAGGCCGCCGCCCATGCCCTGGGACTGGTTGGTGGTGAGCGGAGCCCGCGGGCTTTGGCGGAGTGCCTGTCGAAGTGTGATCAGCAGGTGGCCGATACGCTGGTCCAGTCCCTGTCGCAGCTGGCCGCGCGCTTCCCGGAGCAGGTGCTGGCGGCCATCGGTCATCTGTTGGAAGCTGAGGCCGAAGCGGTTCGCGCTCAGGCCGTAAGCGTCCTCGGCGCCCTTGCTGACGATCGCGTTGATGCCCTTATCGGCATGGCGCTCAAGGATGTCGCTGCCGCTGTTCGCGCGGCCGCCGTCAGGGCCTGTGATGGTCGTACGGGTGAACGGCAGCGGCAGGCACTGCTGATTGCCCTGACGGACGAAGAGAGCGAAGTGCGCCGCCTGGCTGTCGAGGTGATCGGTGCCGGTGAAGGTGAAGAGGTTGTAGAGGCCCTGCAGCTGGCCATGCAAGATGAGGACATGTGGGTTCGGGCCGCGGCGGTTCGCTCCCTTGCCCGTCAGTCCCCGGAAATAGCTGTTGTTCTGCTGGATCGGGCGTTGTCCGACAAGGTCGGGCTGGTGGTCATCGCGGCCCTGGAAACCCTCGGGGAACTTGACCCCGACGCGGCCTGTTCACGACTGCTCGCCATCCTTGAACACCCCGATGAGGAGGTGGTCAACGCCGCCCTCAAGCAATTGGCCTGTTCCGGCCGTTCTGACTGGGTAGCTGAACGGGGGGAAGCCCTGCTCAATCATGGCAATTGGGAAGTGCGCCTGACGGCTTCCCGGACCCTGGCCGAGCTGGCTCCCGAAACAGCTCTCCGACTGATGGAAAAACGACTCCTGGTCGAAGAAGAAGATCTGGTCCGGCAACAATTCAGTGAATTGATCGACGCGCTGCGCGCCGCGCAAGGATAGTCCCGGATGTTCGTCTTTACTCCAGATATCCCGATGAGCCAGGAAGAATTCAGGCTGTTGCGGGACTATGTCTACCAGTATTGCGGACTGCACTTCTCCGAAGAATCGAAATATATCCTGGAAAAACGGCTGGCCCGACGTCTTCAGCATCATCGGCTGAAATCATTCAAGGATTATTATTACCTGTTGCGCTACAACAGCAGCAAGGACCAGGAACTGACCGAACTGATCAACCTGCTGACCACCAATGAAACCTATTTTTTCCGTGAAGATTTCCAACTGAAAAGTTTCACCGAGGAGATCATTCCGGAAATATGCCGTCGTAAAGAGCAGGAGGGCAACCGTCGCCTGCGTATCTGGAGCGCCGGCTGTTCGACCGGGGAAGAACCCTACACGATTGCCATGCTGCTGCTTGAAAAACCCGAGTTGCGTGACTGGCAGATCGACATCATCGGCACCGACATCAGCCAGCAGGTGCTGAAGGTCGCCCGGCGCGGACTCTACGGGGAAAATTCATTCCGCAGCACTGAAGAGTCCTACCGGAGGAAATATTTTCGTTCGCAGGACGGCAAATGGTTGATCGATGACCGGGTGAAAAAACTGGTCACCATCAGTCATCTCAACCTGTTTGATGCCCCCAGGGTCAGCCTGCTGGGTAAAATGGATGTTATTTTCTGCCGCAATGTCATCATTTATTTTGACCTGGCCGCAAAAAGAAGAGTTATTGAAACCTTTCACCGCCGCCTGCAGCCTCAGGGTTTTCTGCTGCTTGGCCATTCTGAATCACTGATGAATATTTCAACCGCCTTTGAATTGCGTCATCTGCGGCATGACATGGTCTACCAGAAACCTCTTGCCAGCCTTTCAGGGGCCGGCCTATGAGTGAGCGGGTTGTCCGGGTTCTGGTGGTCGATGACTCAGCCTATAACCGGCGCACCATCATCCGGATGTTGGAAGAGATTCCCGGTATCCAGGTGCTGGGGTATGCCTGCAATGGTGAAGAAGGTCTGCGCAAGGTCTTCGACCTCAAGCCCGACCTGATCACTCTTGACCTGGAAATGCCGCGCATGGACGGATTTTCCTTTCTGCGCATCCTGATGCAGAATCGTCCCACGCCGGTCATCGTTATTTCTTCACGCTCCGGCGACGAGGATGTTTTCAAGGCACTCGATTTCGGCGCGGTGGAGTTTGTTTCCAAGCCGAGCGCGCAGATTTCTCCTGAGCTGTTCAATATCCGTGATGACCTGTTGCGCAAGGTACGCGAGGTGGCCGGGACCGATATGCGCAAGGTTCTGCAACGCAGCAAGGCGCGCCATAAAGATGCCGGACTGCCGGCCAGGACATCTCCCAGGGTTTTTCCGAGCGGACTTACCCAGGTGGTGATCGGTGCCTCGACCGGGGGGCCGCCGGCTCTGCAGACCCTTTTTACCGCGATCCGGTCACGGGTCGAGATAGGGTTCGCCGTCTCCCAGCACATGCCGCCCGGTTTTACCAGGGCCTTTGCTGACCGTTTGAACAAAATCGGCTCACTTGAAATCAAGGAGGCGGAAAACGGCGACCTGATGAAGCCGGGGCGGGTTCTTGTCGCCCCCGGCGGCAGGAACCTGACCTTTCGCCGGCGTGGTGGTGACGTGATTGCCCAGGTTGGCGAGCCTTCGCCTGACCAGCGTTACACCCCTTCTGTGGATGCCATGTTTCAATCCTCCAGTGAAATTTTCGGCGATCAACTGCTGGCCGTGGTTCTGACCGGCATGGGCAATGACGGCGCGCGCGGGGTCAGGCTGGTCAAGCAACGGGGCGGACAGGTCCTGGCCGAGGCGGAGGAGTCGAGCGTTGTTTTCGGCATGCCCAAGGAGGCGATTGCCACGGGGATGGTTGATCGGGTCGTTCCGCTTGCTGAGCTCAGTCGCGAAATTCTGATACGCTGCGGTTATTGATCTCCGACCTGAATCATGTGGGTTCATGTATAACAGTGGATATTTTGTCGCTGGATTGCTAGAATACCAAAGATTTACTCATTTTCATTTGCTTTGAGGAGCAGGTATATGGCTGGCATTGAAGATCATCACGGGGGGACCAACCGCGCTGAAGAATTTCTGCAGATCTTTAAGAAGGGTGCCGAATTCACCCAGGATCTGCTCAAGGAAAACGAACGACTGAGATTCCAGATTCTCAAGCTCGAAGAAAAAGAGCGTCAGGAGCCGGGAGCTCCCAGTGACGACGCGACGGTGCGCAAACTGCAGGAGAAAATCGCCGCGCTTGAAGAAGAAAAGGCCCAGATCCTCGATCGTATCAGGGAGGTTGAGGAGGAAAATCTCGATTTCGCCAATCGTTATGTCGATATCGAAAACGAGAACAACATGCTGGCCAATCTCTATATCGCTTCCTACCAGCTGCATTCGACCCTCGATTTCAACGAAGTTCTGCAGATCATCCTCGAAATTGTCATCAATCTGATCGGCGCTGAACAATTCGGTGTCATGCTGCTTGATGAGAAGACCAACTCGCTGCGCGCGGTCGGTTCCGAGGGGATTGAGCGGGATGAACTGCCGGTTATTGAACTCGGTGAAGGGGTCATCGGACAGATGGCCAAAACCGGAGAAAATTATTTTGTCGATGACCTGGAGCATTACCAGAAAGACCTGACCAATCCGATGGTCTGCATCCCGTTGAAAATCAAGGAGCACGTTATCGGTGTCATTGTTATTTACTCGCTTCTGGAGCAGAAAAGCAGGTTTGCCGAAGTTGATTACGAATTGTTCACCCTGCTTGCCGGTCACGCCGCCACGGCCATCTTTTCGTCCAAGCTCTATTCCGAATCGGAACGAAAGTTGACGACGATTCAGGGCTTTATCGATCTGATGACCAAGTAATGGCCTGGGAGGGAAAAATGTCAGCCTTTAAAGTCCTGATAGTGGAAGATTCTCCAACCATGCGCCAGTTGATCGTCTTCGCCCTGAAGAGGATTCGCGGGTTGCAGATCAGTGAAGCCAATGACGGCGTTGACGGTCTGAAAAAACTTTCCGCCGAACGTTTTGACCTGATTTTCACTGACATCAACATGCCGATCATGGATGGCCTGAAGCTGGTCTCACTGGTGAGGAACGATCCCGGCTACAAGGATGTGCCGATTGTCATCATCACCACCGAGGGGGCCAACGAGGATCGTGAACGGGCCCTGGCTCTGGGTGCCAACGAATATATCACCAAGCCGATCCAGACGACCAAGATCATGGACGCCGCCCGGCGTCTGCTGCCGCTTACGGTTTAGCCGGGATTGCGCCGTTGGGCTTGACAACCGGCCCGACTGTCGAGTTAAATAGCCGAAATCCCCGGCGGGCAACAGCACCGCCGGTTTGCAAGGAGGAACAATTGGCCAAAGAAGAAGCCATCGAAGTTGAAGGGGAAGTTGTTGAACCGCTTCCCAATGCCATGTTTCGGGTCAAGCTCGAAAACGGTCATGTCGTTCTGGCCCATATTTCCGGAAAAATGCGCAAATATTATATCCGCATTCTCCCCGGGGACCGGGTCACGGTTGAACTTTCCCCCTACGACCTCACCCGTGGACGGATAACCTACCGGGAAAAATAATCCGTGGCCTGTACCGGGCTCCGGGTTCGTTATGGTCATCATGCCGGGTGGTGGAATCGCCCGGCTGAAACGGAAAAGCCGGCTTGTGCCGGTTTTCCTTTTTACGGCGACCGCGGCGGCTGGAAAATCCAGGGCTGCGGACGTGTCCTGGTCAACACGGGTGATAAGTCAGGATCTATTCAGGAGGACGTATGCAAGAGCGCTATGATGCCGGCGCCATCGAACAGAAGTGGCAGGCCCATTGGGAGAAAACCGGAGCCTTCAAGGCGGAGATGGATCCGTCCCGACCGAAGTACTACCTGCTTGAAATGTTTCCCTATCCTTCAGGCCGGATTCATATGGGGCATGTCCGCAACTATTCCATCGGTGACGTGGTCGCTCGTTTCAAGGCCCTGCAGGGTTTCAACGTGCTGCACCCGATGGGCTGGGATGCCTTCGGCATGCCGGCGGAAAATGCCGCCATTCAGCATGGCACCCATCCGGCCAGGTGGACCTGGGAAAATATCGACAACATGCGTTCCCAGCTCAGGAAAATGGGGCTGTCGTATGACTGGAGCCGGGAGTTCGCAACCTGCGATGAGGAGTATTATCGCTGGGAACAGCTGATTTTCCTGCGCATGCTGGAGCGTGGGCTGGCCTACAAGAAAAGTTCGACCGTCAACTGGTGTCCCACCTGCCGGACCGTGCTGGCCAATGAACAGGTCGAGGATGATTGCTGCTGGCGTTGCGACTCGGAGGTCGAGGGAAAAGAACTGGAACAGTGGTTCTTCAAGATCACCGATTACGCCCAGGAACTGCTGGACGAAATCGACAACCTCAAGGGCTGGCCCGATTCGGTTCTGACCATGCAGCGCAACTGGATCGGTCGCAGTGTCGGTTGTGAAATCAATTTCCCCCTTGAGGGCAGTGAAAAATCGATTCGTGTCTTTACCACCCGCCAGGACACTCTCTATGGCGCCACCTTCATGAGTCTTGCGCCCGAACACCCGATGGCGGCAGAGCTGGTGACAGCCGAGCATGAACAGGAGGTTGCCGCCTTTATCGCCAAGGTGCGTAAACAGGATAAAAACAAGCGTACCGCCGACGATTACGAAAAAGAGGGTGTCTTTACCGGCAGTTACTGTGTCAATCCAGTCAGCGGCCGCCGGATGCCGGTTTTCCTGGCCAATTTCGTTTTGATGGACTACGGCACCGGAGCGGTGATGGCGGTGCCGACTCATGACCAGCGTGATTTCGAGTTCGCCCGCAAGTACGATCTGCCGCTGGTGGTCGTGATCCAGCCGGAGGGTGATGCGCTCGTTCCGGAACAGATGGAAGCAGCCTGGACCGGATCCGGTCGGCTGGTCAATTCAGACCGATTTGACGGTCTGGACAACGAGGCGGCCAAGGAACAAATCGCCGATTATCTGACCGCCGAAGGGATCGGCAAGGCGACGGTGAATTTCCGGCTGCGCGACTGGGGTGTCTCCCGCCAGCGCTACTGGGGTACCCCGATTCCGATCATCTACTGTGACGATTGCGGTACGGTACCGGTTCCGGAAAAGGATCTGCCGGTTGTCCTGCCGCAGGATGTGGAATTGACCGGGGAAGGGGGCAGCCCTCTCGCCCGGACCGAATCCTTCACGGCCGTGCCCTGCCCGCAATGCGGCAAGACCGCCCGGCGGGAGACCGACACCTTCGATACGTTTGTCGAATCCTCCTGGTATTTTGCCCGTTACGCTTCCCCGCGGGAGCAGGAAGCTCCTCTCGATAAGGAGCAGGTCAAGTACTGGCTGCCGGTTGATCAGTATATCGGCGGGGTCGAGCATGCCGTCATGCACCTGCTCTATGCCCGTTTCTTCACCAAAATTCTCCGTGACCTGAAATTTGTCGAGGGTGGTTTCAATGAGCCGTTCACCAACCTGCTGACCCAGGGAATGGTCTGCATGGAGACCCGCTCCTGCCCCGAGCACGGCTGGCTCTACCCCGAGCAGGTCGCAGACGGCAAGTGCAGTCAGTGTGGTCAGCCGGCGGTGGTTGGACGCACCGAGAAGATGAGCAAGTCGAAGATGAATGTCGTTGACCCCGACCATTTGATTGCCCGCTACGGAGCCGATACCGCGCGACTGTTTTCACTTTTCGCCGCTCCCCCGGAAAAAGACCTGGAGTGGAATGAGCAGGGGGTTGAGGGCTGCTACCGGTTCCTCAACCGGGTCTGGCGGGCGGTCTTTGATCATGTCGAACTGCTGCGGCAGGCCGGAGAGCCCGAGGATCTGCCCGGAGCGCCGCGTGACCTTCGTCGACAGACCCACCGCACCATCAAGAAGGTGACCGAGGATGTCGATGGCCGCTTCCACTTCAATACCGCCATCGCCGCGATTATGGAACTGGTCAACGCCATCTACGCGTTCAAGCAAGCGCAGCAGGCCCCGGGTGTGATGAAGGAAGCCCTGGAAACGGTGGTCCGCCTGCTCAACCCCTTCGTTCCGCATATCGCTGCCGAGCTCTGGTGCTGCCTCGGCCATGACGAGGAACTCAATTCCCTCGGTTGGCCGGCATGGGATGAAGCGGCGCTGGTCGAGGAGCAGAAGCAGATTGTCGTTCAGGTCAATGGCAAGGTGCGCGGCAAGGTGCTGGTGGCCGCCGACGCCGACCAGGCAAGCGTGGAACAGGCGGCCCTTAAGGAAGATAACGTGGCCCGTTTTCTGGAAGGAAAGACGGTGCGCAAGGTGATCGTTGTCCCGGGACGGCTGGTCAACGTGGTGGCGAATTGAAGTTCGTTCCGGTCAGAGCATTGTTGCTGGGGGCGTTGCTGCTCTGTCTGCTGGCCGCCGGATGCGGATACCGGTTTCGCGGCCAGGGCAACAGCCTGCCGGGCGGGGTCCATTCGGTTTATATCGAGATGTTTGTCAACCGGACCACCGAGCCGTTTCTTGAAAATCGTCTGACCAACGCCGTAACCCGCCGTTTTGCCCGCAAGAGAGAGGTTGAGGTCGCCGCCCATCGTAGCGGGGCGGAGGCCGTGCTTTCAGGGGAGATCACCGTATACGAGACCGAACCGATTTCCTACGATCGTAACGATAAAGTTACAGAATATCGTTCCATTATGACAGTTACCGTGGTTCTGAGTCGCCTCGACAGCGGGAAGACGCTCTGGAAAGGGACCCTCTCCTGGTCGGAAGAGTATCTGGCTGATGCCGACAAGGCGATTCAGGATGACCGCGAGCTGGCGGCTGAGGTTCAGATCAGTGATCGATTGTCGGACGAGATCCTGTCGCACCTGCTGGAAAACTTTTAAGGTTGTCCGCGATGAAAACCGCTGAATTGCGCCAGGCACTGGAAAAAGGATCCTGCCCGCCGTTGATCTGCCTGTTCGGTGAGGAAACCTTTCGCCGTGACCAGGTGCTGCAGATGATCATCGACCGGGTTGTTCCCGAAGACGCGAGGGATTTCAACCTGGCGGTTTTCCAGGGGAAGGAAGCCTCCGGACAGGCCATGCTTGAGCAGTTGCAGACCCTGCCTGTCTTTTCCCCCCGCCGTCTGGTACTGGTCAAGGATTTTTCGGCGGTGCCGGCCGCCGAAAGTGAAAAACTCCTTGATTATCTCGTCGCGCCGCTCTCGGAAACAATTCTGGTGCTGGTCGCGGACAAGATTGATCGTCGCCGCAAGTTCTTTCAGGTTTTCGGCAAGAAGGGCGTCCTGATCGAGTTCAAGCCCCTTTACCCGAACCAGATTCCCGCCTTTGTTGAACAGCAGGTTCTGGCTGCCGGTAAACGCATGACCGAAGACGCGATGGCTTTTTTCTGCCGCCGGGTCGGAACCAACCTGCAGGAAATTCATGGGGAGTTGGAAAAACTCTGCAGTTATCTCGGAGACCGCAACCTGGTCGATGTCGATGATGTTCGCGCGGTGGTTTCCGATATCCGGGCCGACAGTGTCTTCGACCTGACCAATGCCCTGGGCAAAAAACAGACCAGCGAAGCTCTGCGGCTGCTCGGCCGGTTGCTGGCGGATGGCATGGCTCCGGTGCTGGTCCTCAGCATGATGGTGCGCCACTTCCGCCAGTTGTGGAAGACCAGTGAATTGCTGGCGCAGGGCGGGGGGCGCAAGGACATTGCTGCCGCAATCAGGGTGAACCCCTATTTTGTCGATGGATTGATTCGTCAGGCGCGACAATTCCGGACGGCTCAATTTGAGGCCTGGTTTGAACTTTTTCTGGAGGCCGATCTGAAACTCAAATCGAGCGGCAGTAATCCCCGGGCGATTCTGGAAGCGCTGGTGATGAAACTGGCCACCTGAGCCCGGCAGCAGCAGGCCGATTCAGGAGGACAAAAAAAGGCCCCGAAGACGGGGCCTTTTCAATTCTGGTCAACTGATTGCGCTTCAGGACGCCGACATGGCGTTGACCAACCGGGTCAGGCGGGAGATCTTGCGGCTGGCAGTCGCCTTATGGATGACGCCCTTGGTGGCCGCCTTGTCGATATAGGGAACGGCTTTGGCCAGGCTGGCCTGTGCCGCTTCCGGGTCGCCCGCCGCGACGGCGGTCCGGACCTGCTTGACAAGGGTTCGCATGGTGGAACGGATATGGGTGTTACGGGCATTGCGGATCTGATTCTGGCGGTTGCGCTTCAGCGCGGACTTGTGATTAGCCAATTGGGCCTCCTGTGACAAGCATTGTTTTCTTCAGTGGCCGTTTTATATCACCGGCACCCCCCTTCGTCAAGATAAAAACTGTCAAATGTTAAATAGAAAATACCACAAAAACAAGTAGTTGAATTGCGAATGTCGAGGATTAATAAAAAATAATCCCAGCGACTGATGGTCCTCTTGTCCTGTCCGGCGATATCGCGCCGGAGGAAGTCGTTGCCAGCGCAAAATCCCTGTGTTAATCCTTGCGCCATGACTGATCGCCAACAAATCACCCGATCCACCGGTATCCTCGGCGCGGCCACCGGGCTCAGCCGTATCGGCGGACTGGTTCGTGATGTGGTTGTGGCCGGTCTCTTCGGTGCCGGTTTCGCCACCGACGCCTTTTTCATGGCTTTCACCATCCCCAACCTGCTGCGCCGGTTCTTTGCCGAAGGGTCTCTGACCGCTGCCTTTGTCCCCACTTACAGCGAGATCTATCACCTGCAGGGGGAGGACGAGGCCCGCCGGGTGGCCAATATCTGCTGGACCCTGCTGACCCTGGTCATGGCGGTGGTGGTCGCGGCAGGGATTTTCGCCTCTCCCTGGCTGGTCGGTGCCATCGGTCACGGGTTTGCCGCCACACCGGGCAAATTGGCCCTGACCGATATGCTCAACCGGTTGATGTTTCCCTACATTTTCTTTGTCAGCCTGTTGGCGCTGGCAACCGGCATTCTCAACGTCCGCGGTCATTTTTTCCTGCCGGCGGTTTCACCGCTGGTACTCAATCTTTCGATGATTACCAGCGGGCTGCTGTTTTCCGGCTGGTGTGATCCGCCGATTCTGTCACTGGCGTTCGGGGTTATTCTCGGTGGCCTGCTGCAGTTGTTGATGCAGATTCCCGTTCTGCGCCGGCATCGCCAACTGCCGAAACCCGATTTTCATTTTTTCGATCCGGCGGTCAGGAAAATCACCCGGTTGATGATCCCGGGCCTGTTCGGTGTCGCCATCTATCAGGTCAACGTCATTATCACCCGACTTCTGGCCTCGTTTCTCCCGGAGGGGAGCGTCAGTTATCTTTATTACGGACAGCGTTTGTTCGAGTTCCCGCAGGGGATTTTTATCGTTTCACTGGCCCAGGCGGTGCTGCCGACATTGAGCCGTCAGGCGGCGGAAAATGATCGGCCGGCTCTGGCCGAGTCGGTCCGTTTTGCCCTGATGCTGATGCTGGTCGGTATCCTGCCGGCAACCGTCGGCCTGATTCTCTGCGCCGAACCGGTCTACAGCCTTTTTTTCATGCGCGGTCAGTTCGGCAGCAACGCCGTTCATCAATCGGCCCTGGCCCTGGCGGCCTACGCGCCGGGATTGCTCTGCGTCGGTTTCAGCCGGGTGCTGGCTCCGACCTTTTACGCGCTCAAGGACACCCGGACCCCGGTGCTGATTTCCTTCTGGACCCTGCTGATCAACGTCGGGCTCGGATTGCTGCTGATGGGGCCCATGCGCCATGTCGGGCTGGCGCTGGCTCTGTCCGTCGCCTCGCTGTTCAATGCCCTGCTGCTGGGGGGCGTGCTGCTGCGGCGGTTGCCTGAACTGAACCTCCGGCCGATGTTGCCGGCACTGATGAAACTGATTGTCCCGGTCATGGTGATGGGACTGGCCGTCTGGAGCATTCTCGGCAGCGTTGACTGGCTGCAGCCGGGCAACCTGCTCCACAAGGGGGTTGTCCTCACGCTGGCGGTGACGGCCGGTCTGCTGCTCTATGGCGGTGGTTGTCTGCTGTTCAGAGTGGAGGGGGCCGACCGGGTCGGGGAGATCATCCGCAGGAAGTTGTTCAGGGGGAAGGGGTGAAGCCCGCCCTGTTGCCGGGATGTCGCCGCAGGTTGACAGCCGGGAGGCTGCAGCGGCGGTCGGGCTTCTCGGAAAACGTTTTCAGCCGGATTTAACCAGCGGTCATCCCCAACTGCCGCAACGCCTCGTAGGCGACGATTCCGGCAGCCGTTGAGAGATTCAGGCTGCGGACGCTTTCGGTGAAGATCGGGATGCGGATCGCCCGCCCTCCGGCTTCAGCCAGGATGTCTTCCGGAAGACCTTTGGTCTCCTTGCCGAACACCAGAAAATCCCCTTTTTGATAGTCGACACTTGTGTAGCTGTTTCCGGCCTTCTTCGAAGTGTACCAGAAACGGGCTCGTGGATAAGCGGCCTGCAGTGTCGGGAAGTCATCCCATCGCCGCAGCTGTACGGCAGGCCAGTAATCCAGTCCGGCTCGTTTCAGGTAACGGTCGTCGAGGGAAAAACCGAGCCTGCCGACCAGATGCAGGTGGATGCCGGTCGCGGCGCAGAGGCGGGCGATGTTGCCGGTGTTCGGCGGGATCTCCGGCTCGATCAGGACGATGTGGAGAGGTGGCTGTTTCATGGTGGGGGACTATAGCACAAAGTCGAACAGGCCGGGAGATGGACCTGAATCAATGACTTGTACTCTCTGTCGACAAGGGACTCACCGATCCTGGGTGAAGAAAAAGGGGGACCCGTTCGGGTCCCCCTGGATTACGCAGGGATCAGTCGTCGTCACCGTTCCAGCTTTCGGAACCATGACATTGGATGCTCGAACATTTGCCGTTTGCATAGCTGCCGACCCTGGTTGATCCCCCGCCGATGGTGGCGGCCGGACTGGTTTCAAAGGCCGGAGTGGTCAGGTCGCCGAAGTGGTTGTCCATTTTGGCGGTGTTGTGGCAGACGGTGCAGGCGAAGCCTTCCCGGATATGTTTGGAATGTTTTCCGGAATTGTAGCTGTTGTATTCGCCGGTCCCGGACGCGTGGCAGCTGGTACACTGGCTGTTGACCGCAATCGAGCCGGACCACCAGTCGGGCGTGGTCTTGCCGCCGTGACAGCTGATGTTGCTGCACTGACCGTTCTGATTGTCGGTCGCCGTGGCGTTTTTCGAATCATACGCGGCCGGGAAACCGAGATCTACCTGGCCGTTATGGTCGCGACCGGTGTGACAGACCGAGCAATCGGTGCCGACGCCCGGCAGGGCCTTGTGGGCGGCATGGGCACCGGCGGTATTGGGTGCCGTGCTCCCGTTCGGCGGTTGCCCGTGGCAGGCCGTGCAGTCACTGTAGTCGGACCCGCCGCCACCGGCGTTGCCGGCCGGCAGGGCGTCGGCAATCGCCTGGACCTCGGTGGCGGAGAGGGTTGCGAGGAAGCCCATGCCGCCGGTGTTACCGTCGATGGCATTCTGGATGTCGGTGGCGGTGCGGCCCGGCTTGCTGGTGCTGGCGAGGCTGCCGTGACATCCGGCGCAGTTGCTGCTGTAGAGGGCGGCACCGTCAACCGGTCCCGGGGTCGGAGCCGGGGAAGCGGGCAGGGCGTCGGCGATCGCCTGGACCTCGGTGGCGGAGAGGGTTGCGAGGAATCCCATGCCGCCGGTGTTGCCGTCGATGGCGTTCTGGATGTCGGTGGCGGTGCGGCCCGGTTTGCTGGTGCTTGCGAGGCTGCCGTGACACCCGGCGCAGTTGCTGCCGTAGAGGGCGGCGCCGTCAACCGGTCCCGGGGTCGGAGCCGGAGGAGCCGGCAGGGCGTCGGCAATCGCCTGGACCTCGGTGGTGGAGAGAGTGGCGAGGAAACCCATGCCGCCGGTGTTGCCGTCGATGGCATTCTGGATGTCGGTGGCGGTACGGCCCGGTTTGCTGGTGCCGGCCAGGTTGCCGTGACATCCGGCGCAGTTGCTGCCGTAGAGGGCGGCGCCGTCAACCGGTCCCGGGGTCGGAGTCGGAGGAGTCGGTAGGGCGTCGGCAATGGCCTGGACCTCGGTGGCGGAGAGGGTGGCGAGGAAACCCATGCCGCCGGTGTTGCCGTCGATGGCATTCTGGATGTCGGTGGCGGTACGGCCCGGTTTGCCGGTGTTGGCGAGGTTGCCGTGACATCCGGCGCAGTTGCTGCCGTAGAGGGCGGCGCCGTCAACCGGTCCCGGGGTCGGTGCCGGAGGAGCCGGCAGGGCGTCGGCAATCGCCTGAATCTCCGCGGTGGTCAGGTTGCCGAGATAGCCCATGCCGCCGCGGTTGGTGTCGATGGCTCCCTGGATGTCAGCCGCGGTGCGGCCCGGTTTGCTGGTATTGGCCAGGTTGCCGTGACAGCCGGCGCATTCGTTGTTGTAAAGGGCGATGCCGTCGGGCGGCAGGGTCGGGTCAACCGGGGGGGCTGCCGGCAGAGCATCGGCGATTGCCTGCACTTCCTGCATCGTCAGGTTGCTGAGATAGCCCATGCCGCCGGTATTGCTGTCGATGGCGGCCTGGATCTGGGTTGAGGTACGGCCCGGTTTGACGGTGTTGGCAAGGTCGCCGTGACACCCGGCGCAATTGGCACCATAGAGTGTCGTACCGTCGGCAGGCATGGACCCACCATTATTGCCGCCGCCATTGCCGCTGCCGTTGCTGTTGCCGGCCAGCGCGTCAGCGATGGACTGCACCTCGGTCGCGGTGAGACTGCTGAGAAAATTCATGCCGCCGGTGTTGTTGTCGATGGCCGCCTGGATGGCCGCCGCGCCGCGTCCGGCTTTGCTGCTGGTGTCGAGGCCGCCGTGACATCCGGCGCAATTGTTCGCATAGAGGGTTGTTCCGTCGGCAGGCATGTTTCCGCCATTATTGCCGCTGCCGTTACCCGGGGGCGTGGCGCCGCCGGGGTTGTCGAGATAACCGGTCAGTGCGGTCAGTTCATCGGCGGTCAGATGGCGGTTGTTGTGTCCACCGCTGATCTTGGCCTGGGCTTTGGTTCCCTTGCCGGTCAAATCCATGGTGCCGCCGTTGCCGATGTTATGGCACATGGAACAGTTGTCGGTGAACACGGTCCGGCCGTCAACGGGCGGCATATTGCTGTTGGCATCCTGCCTTTTCTGCACGTAATTGCGAACGACCTGCTGCAGTTGACCCTTCATCAGGTTCAGGTCGGAGGCGAACTGAGCGCGGTCGAAATGCCCGCCGTTGCCCTGCATGTGGGAGCGGGTTTTCTGCACCAGGTTCTGGACCTGGTCAACAGTGGAATGGACCAGGTCGTTCAAATGGAGGGGTTCGGTGAGGGTCGGGTCCGTCGCCAGTTGAGCGGCGAGACTGGTGAACTCACCGCTGTTCAGCATCCCTTTTACCGCCTGACCCATGTCCTGGAGGACTTCAAAATTGGCGGCCGAATTGGCTTCAGCCGGCCCCATGTCAAAATTCCCGGTCGCGACCATGAAGGCGTTGAGAGCCATGTTGGCGCGCAGCTTTTCCAGCCTGCTGTCGGGAACCTGGCCTTTGACGTTGTCCAGACCCAGCATCGGGTTGCTGTAGATCTGGTTTTTATCAACCTGGAAGCCGGCATCGGTCAGCAGTTTGGCGACCTCGGTTTCATTCATGCCGTTGGCGACCAGGGTGGTCATCGGGCTGACAACAATCTGTCCGACATCTTCAGGCAGAACCTTGCGTTTCAGCATTCCTTCGAAGGGGGCACTGACGTGGGTGCCGCGTTGACTGATTTTCAGCCGCACCGTTGAGCCCGGAGTCAGCGCCCTGGGGAAGGTGAACTGCCCCTGGTCGTCGGAGGGCGTGGATGCCGGTTGGAGAATCCTGCCGTCAGCCGAAATTTCTTCGAAGACGGCGCCGACGATGTACGGATCGACGGCGATACCGCTGGTGACGCCGCCGGTTACCGGCGTGCTGCCGGTGGCAGATGATCCGCCATCACTGCCGCAGGCGGCGAGGATGAGGGTGGCCAATGCGGCCAGAATGAGTGTTGCCAATCGTCTTGACATGATCAAAAAGCTCCTTTCAGGATACTTGCCGGCGGACAGATCAAAGTCTGTCCGGATGAAGTTCAGGCTAAAGCTCCCCGTTTCATGAGCAAGGATCCGGCCTGAAAATGGGCTGCCGCGTGTTTCGTGCGGGCAAACGCAGACGATTGCTTTCAGATCAACTTTGGCTGACTGTGCGCATTGACAGGCAAAGTGTCGCGGTTCGCGCAGCGGAAGGTTTCATGGTTTTGATCCATGACCGGATCTGTTATGAATTTCAGGGTGTTGGCCGGGGGCGGTGGAAAAGGTGGTGGTCAGGAGCAGAAGATGGGTGAACAGGAATGTTTGGTGAACAGCAGACGGGTGAACAGGTGAACGTGGAAAGTCTTCAAATAATAACGTTTTTTGGCGATGCTGATGGCGGCGGAATGACGGTTGTCCGTCGTCCGGAAGAGGCGGGAGAAGAAATCGGGGGTGGCCCCTGACGGAACCACCCCCGTGAATGTCAGGACTGGCTGGCCTTGAGCGCCTGGTCGAGATCTGACAGGATGTCGTCGATATCCTCGATGCCGACCGAAACGCGGACGAAATCGGCGGTTACGCCGGCCGCTTCCTGCTCTTCGGCTGAAAGCTGCTGGTGGGTGGTGGTCGCCGGGTGAATAACCAGGGTCTTGGCGTCGCCGATGTTGGCCAGGTGACTGGCGAGCTTGACATTGTCGATGAATTTCGCACCGGCTTCGGCGCCGCCCCTGATACCGAAACCGAGGATCGCGCCCTGCCCCTTCGGCAGGTACTTGCGGGCGCGGTCATAGTCGGGATGGCTTTCCAGACCCGGGTAGTTGACCCAGGAAACACAGGGATGGCCATCGAGAAATTTAGCCACTGCCAGGGCGTTTTCGCAATGGCGCGGCATCCGTACATGCAGGGTTTCCAGCCCCTGAAGGAACTGGAAAGCGTTGAACGGCGACAGGCAGGGTCCCATGTCGCGCAGCAGGGTGAGGCGCATCTTCAGGATGTAGGCGAGTTCACCGAGCGCCTCGTGGTAAACCAGACCATGATAGCTGGGGTCCGGAGTGGTGTATTCAGGGAACCGGCCGCTTGACCAGTCGAATTTTCCGCTGTCAACCACCGCGCCGCCGATGCTGGTGCCGTGTCCGCCGATGAACTTGGTCAGTGAATAGCAGACGATGTCGGCGCCGTGTTCGATGGGACGGAACAGGACCGGGGTGGCGACAGTATTGTCGACGATGAACGGCAGGCCGTTGTCGTGGGCAATGGCGGCCAGGGTTTCGAAGTCATCGACATTGTTTTTCGGGTTGCCGATGGTCTCGGTATAGACCGCCTTGGTGTTGTCGTCGATGGCGGCGGCAACGGCCTGCGGATCCGAGGTGTCGACGAATTTAACCTTGATTCCCATGCGGGCGAAGGTATGGTGAAAGAGATTGTAGGTGCCGCCGTAGAGGTAGCTGCTGGCGACGATGTTGTCACCGGCCTTGGCGAGGTTGAGAATCGCCAGAGTGACGGCCGCCGAGCCGGAGGCCAGGGCCAGGGCGCCGACCCCGCCGTCCATCTCCGCCAGGCGTTTTTCCAGTACGTCGCTGGTCGGGTTCATCAGGCGGGTGTAGATATTCCCCATCTCCTTGAGACCGAACAGGTTGGCGGCGTGTTCCGAGGAATTGAAGGTGTAGGACGAGGTCTGGTAGATCGGGACCGCCCGGGCATTGGTGGTCGGGTCCGTGACTTGCCCCGCGTGCAGGGCCTTGGTGCCGAGTTGATAGCTGGTTTCGTCTGACATGGTCTCTGCTCCCTTGGAAATAATCCTGAATATGACCTGAATCAGTGAGCCCCTTGTTGGCGGAGAACACAAGTCATTGACCTGCCTGGGCTTTCCAGAAATTACCAGCGAACCTGCGGGTGCGCTTCAAATTTTTGAAAACCTCATTCAGGCCAAGCACCTGCACTCTCCATCCAACAGGAACTCACTGATTCAGGTATGAAATCGATTGTGGGAAGAAAAACAAAATAAAGTAAAAAAGTCAAGAAGTTGAAAATTAAAACACATGGAACAGTTGTAGAATTCTGTGACATTCAGCCATGAACTGACAGCAGAGCACCATCTGAGCTGATGTCGGCAATGAAAGGTCTACGTGAACCTGCTGACTCCAGCCAGTACTGATTGTCGGGCATGGATTCATTGCTCCCGGGAAGAT
This sequence comes from Geothermobacter hydrogeniphilus, assembly GCF_002093115.1. Classification (NCBI taxonomy): domain Bacteria; kingdom Pseudomonadati; phylum Thermodesulfobacteriota; class Desulfuromonadia; order Desulfuromonadales; family Geothermobacteraceae; genus Geothermobacter; species Geothermobacter hydrogeniphilus. The sequence continues at coordinate 87,676 of NZ_NAAD01000001.1, forward strand.
TGTTATTTGTGAATATCCTGCTGTTTGAAAAAACGATCGCTGAACTCAGGCCACTGCTTGCCGGGGCCCGGGTCGCCAAGATCCATCAACCGACCGCCGATACCCTGGTGCTTCGGCTGTGGACCGGCAGGGAGAACCTGCGCCTGTTGATCAGTGTCGGGTCCCTGGCCCGCATTCACCTGACCGAAAAAACCTATCCCAATCCCTACACTCCGCCTCGCTTCTGCCAGTTGCTGCGGGCCCGCCTGAGAAGGATCGATGCGATCACCCGGGTCGATGGTGACCGGATTGCCATTCTGGATGTCACCGGTCCGGACGGGTCGCTGCGTCTTTATATTGAACTTTTCGGCTCTCCGGGCAATCTGTTGCTGGTCGATGGGGACGGAATCATCATCGACGCTCTGGTGCGCAAAAAGAGCGATCGGAACGGGCGCTGTCTGCAGCCGGGGGAACGTTACCATTTGCCGGAACCTCCCGGTCGTGTACCGGCCCGGTCGTTTCCCGAGGCACTCGGGGCGCTGGAATCCGTTTCCGGCCGGGCTCTCTGGCTGCGGCTCGATGACTATTATTATCCTCTGCAGTTTCAGGCCGGCCAACTCGGCGATCGTGGTGAATTGCAGCGGGTCGTTGCCCGTGAGCGGAAGCGGCTCACGAAACGCCTCGCCAATATCGCCCGGGAAGGAGAAGACAAGGAATCCTTTGCCGAGCGCCGCCGGCTCGGAGAGTTGCTGCTTGCCAACCTGCACCTGGTTCGCAAGGGAATGGATTCGGTCCGGGTGATTGACTACAGTGACGATCCCCCGGTTGAGGTGGAGATTGCTCTCGACCCGCGCCTGAATCCCCAGGAGAACGCCCAGGCGCTGTTCAAGCGCTACAAGAAAGAGAAGCGTGGCATTGATCATGTCCGGCGTCGCCGGGAAGAAACCGAACAGCAACTGGCCTGGCTCGAACAGGTTCAGTTGGCTCTCGATGAAGCCGTCCTGCCCGAAGATCTGCGGGAGATCGCCGAGGAATTGCGGCAGGCCGGTCTCTACCGCCCGACCCGGCATGAACCGGCGACCCGTCGTCGTCTGAGCGGTGTCCCCACCCTGCGGCGAACGGTCAGTCCGGGTGGACATCCGATTCTCTGGGGCCGGAACAACCGCGCCAACGACTATCTCACCACCCGGGTCGCCGCGGCCCACGATTACTGGTTTCATGCCCGGGGCGTTCCCGGTTGTCACCTGTTGCTGAAGCGCGACAGCCCGCAGGTTGAGGTGGCCGACGACGACCTGCGGCATGCTGCCCGTATCGCTGCTGGTTATTCCCGCGCAAAGGGAGACGGGAAGGTGGAGGTGATCTGCTGCCTGGCGGCGGATGTCTACAAGGTCAAGGGGGCCCACCCGGGGCAGGTCCACCTGCGCCGTTTCGAAACCCTGACGGTGCAGCCTTTGCGGCTGGAGGTCGAAGCCGAAGGTGAATCCTGAACCGGGAATGAAAAAATTCACCTGCGGCGGAAAAATTTTGTTGCATTGCCCGAACCGGTTTGATATAAATTCCCACGCTTCACGCCGAAGTGGTGGAATTGGTAGACACGCTAGGTTCAGGGTCTAGTGTCCGTAGGGACGTGGGAGTTCGAGTCTCCCCTTCGGCACCAGAAAAAGTCAAAGCCCGGTCACGCAAGTGACCGGGCTTTCAATTTGCGCCGAAGGGGGGACTCGAAGCGCAGCGAGCGCGTCCAGTGGACGAAAAGCGGGCAGGGATGCCCGCGTCAGCGAGCGGAGGGGAGCCGACGCAGGCGACGCCGTGATGGCGGCGGCGTAGTGGGCGAGTCTCGGCACCAGAAAAAGTCAAAGCCCGGTCGCGCAAGTGACCGGGCTTTTATCGTATAGCCGAAGGGGAGATTCGAAGCGCAGTGTCGTCCAGCCTGGTTTTCGAAATCGATAACCGGAAAAAACATCCTGTGCTATAGTGGCCCAGAATCCGTGAGCCCCTTGTCGGTGGACAGCACAAGTCATTGACCTGCCTGAGTTTCTCAAAAATCACCAGCGAACCTGTGGGTGCGCTTCAGGTTTTTGGAAATCCCATTCAGTCCAGGTACTTGCAGTCTCCATCCAAGAGGACCTCCCTGATTCAGGGTCGCGCCATCCCCATCCTTCTGGAGGTTCCATGCAATTGTTTATTTTCTGGCTTGTCTTTCCCGCCGCCGCTGCCTCGTTGGCCAAAAGCAAGGGCAAAAGTGTTCCCCTCTGGGTCGTGCTCGGCCTGCTGCTCGGTCCCTTCGCCATTCTGGCGGTGGCCCTGACCAAGTCTGGAGAGGGCGCGGACAAAAGCTATCATTGACGCGTTGACTGTTTTTTATCCCCTGCTCCCATCTCTCGGAAATTGATTATGGATACCAGACAGTTGCTGAAGCAGAATTTCCTCTTTGCCGGTGTCAGCGAAGAGGACCTGGATGAATTGCTGGCGATCTGCCGGAAAAAAAACCACACCCGCGGCGACCTGCTGTTTTCCGATGGTGATGAAGCCGAAGGGTTCTTCATCGTCGGCAGCGGCAAGGTCAAGGTCTTCAAGCTCTCGCCGGAGGGCAAGGAGCGCATCCTGCACATCGTCCACCCCGGTTCCAGTTTCGCCGAGGCGGCCATTTTCGGCAACGGTCTCTATCCCGCCTATGCCGAACCGCTGGAAAAGTCCCAGCTCCTCTTCTTTCCCCGTGACGAATTTCTCGGTCTGCTGCACCGCCGCAGCCAGCTTGCCATCAACATGATCGGCGGTCTCTCCCGCTTTCTGCGCCAGTTTGCCTCGCAGATCGAGGAGTTGACCTTCAAGGATGTGCCGGCCCGCCTGGCGCGCTACCTGCTTGATCTGGCCGGGGATCAGTCATCCTTCGATCTGCCGATTTCCAAGACCCAGCTCGCCTCCAACCTCGGCACCGTCAGCGAAACCCTTTCGCGCACTCTGCGCAAGTTCTCTGATGAAGGCTGTATCAAGGTCGAAGGTAAAAAAATCACCATTCTCGACGCCGACCGGCTCGAAGACCTGGCGGAGAGTTACACCTGAATCAGTGAACCCCTTGTCGGCGGATAGCACAAGTCATTGATCTGTCTGAGGTTCCCAATAATCACCAGCGAACCTTTGGGTGCGCTTCAGATTTTTGGAAACCTCATCCAGACCAAGCACTTGCACTCTCCATCCAACCGGAGTTCACTGATTCAGGTTACAAAGAATAGTCCTTCCTGATCCATCCACATTTAAGTTTCCTCCGCATTCCGCCGAAGAGAGACTGAAACCTGAATCCGCGAGCCCCTTGTCGGCGGACAGCACAAGTCATTGGTCTGCCTGAGCTTCCCAAAAATCACCAGCGAACCTTTGGGTGCGCTTCAGATTTTTGAAAATCTCATTCAGGCCAGGCACTTGCCCTCTCCATCCAACAGGAACTCACGGATTCAGGTGAAAGCTCTGTGACGTTTTCGTTCGTATGCCGTATCCCTGCGTCACCAGGGCAACCGGTAAAACTGGCTGGAGGTCGGGGTGCGAAACTGGATCAGGGCGCGTCTGTCGCGCAAAATTATCTTCTCTGTCACCGGTGTCGTCTGTCTGCTGATGGGGTTGTTCGCCGTGGTCATCGTCAGCGAACGGTCACGGGCGCTCGAAAAACTGATGTTCGACAAGGCCCGCACTGACGCCCTGGTCGGTGCCCGCGCGGCTCAGAACATCCTTGAAGGGCTGGTGACCGACGGTCGGCTGTCGATCGATGATCTTTTCGATACCGACTACCGGCACATTGAATCGGGACCGTTGGCCGGCAGCGCGATTCCCAAATACCACACCCGCTACGATACTCTGCTCGATTTACGCCTCCGTGCCCTTGAAGACACCTTTCTCAACGATGACAGTGTCGTTTTCGCCGTACTGGTCGATCGCAACGGTTACCTGCCGACTCACAACAGCACCTATTCCAGACCTCTGACCGGAGATGATGCGGTTGACATCACCGGTAATCGCACCAAGCGGCTTTTCAACGACCCGGTCGGCCTGCGGGCGGCACGCTTCACCGGAGAAAATGGCGAACCCGTCCTCCGCCAGGTCTACCATCGTGATACCGGCGTCACCATGTGGGATGTCAGTGCTCCGGTTTTTGTCTTCGGCGAACACTGGGGCGGGTTCCGCATCGGCCTGTCGATGCAGAATGTTGAGGCGCAGGTGGCGGCCCTGGTTCGGTTCGTGGTCGGTTCCTTTTGTATCCTGTTCATTGTTGCCGCCCTGACCATCTGGTGGACGGTCAAGGGTGGGACAAAGCGGCTTGATCACCTGACCCGGGAAATCGAAGCTTTTTCCCGTGATGGCAACTTCGGGCGATTGAAAATCACGGCCCCGGATGAAATCGGCACCCTGACCGCCGCCTTCAACCATATGCTCGACTCCCTTGATGCGGTTACCGTCAGTCGCGACTACCTCGACCGCATTCTTGATTCAATGAACGATTCGCTGATGGTGGTGGGGGCCGACGGCACCATCCGCAAGGCGAATCGCGCCAGCTGCAGAATGCTCGGGTACCAATCGGAGGAACTGCTCGGCATGAGCATTGAGAAGATTTTCGCCGAGCGCAGCGATACGGCGGATTCCTGGTTCGATCATTTCATCGACAGCCGCGACGGCGAGCAGGTCGAACTCGAATACCGGACTCGTTCCGGCAATCTGGTTCCGGTCCTCTTTTCCAGCGCCCCATTGACCGGAGAGGACGGAGAGGGCGATGCCCTTATCTGCCTCGCCCAGGATATAACCGACCGCAAGATCGCCGAGGAGAAAATCCGCAGTGGCAAGCGTTTCCTGGAGACGGTACTCGACAGTCTTCAGGAAGAGATGATGATTCTCGACGCGAACAGCCTGATCATTCTCAAGGCCAATAAGGCCTTTGTGGAGTCCTGCGGGGAAAGCTACGAGTCGGTTGTCGGGCAACCCTGCTACAAGCTCACCCATGGTCTGGATCAGCCTTGTGACGGTATCGATCATCTCTGTCCGGTGATGGAGGTGCTTGAATTCGGCAAGGTCGAAATCTGTGAACATCTGCATCACACCCCGGATGGAAATATCCAGTATGTTGAAATTCAGCTGACCCCGGTGATGGATGAAGCGGGTGAACCCCGCTACCTGATTCACATGGCCCGGGATATCACCCAGCGCAAGAGAGCCGAAATGGAGCTGCAGCATTTCGCTGCCGAACTGGAGAACAACAACCTGGCCCTGGCCGAGAAGACGGCCGCGCTGGAAGAGGCCCATTCCGAGTTGAAAGCCAGTCAGTCGCGTATTCTGCAGCAGGAGAAGATGGCCTCCATCGGTCAGCTCAGTGCCGGGGTCGCCCACGAGATCAACAACCCGATCGGTTTCATCAGCAGCAACCTGACCACTCTCGGCAAGTATGCCGGCCGCATCATCGACTACCTCGATGAGCAGGAGCGGTTGTGGCGTGAAAAGGGGAGGAATGAAATCGGTGACGATCTGGCGGCCCTGCGGAAAAAGCTGAAAATCGACTATATCGTCCATGATCTGAAAGACCTGATCGACGAATCCCTGGAGGGGGCCGACCGGGTCAAGAAAATCGTCCTCGACCTCAAGGGATTCTCGCGCGTCGATGATGCCGACTGCAAGGAAGTCGACCTGCATGAATGTCTCGAAAGCACCATCAACATCGCCTGGAACGAGATCAAGTACAAGGCGACGTTGAAAAAGGAATTCGGCGATATCCCACGGCTGCGCTGCTATCCGCAGCAGCTCAACCAGGTGTTCATGAACCTGCTGGTCAATGCCGCTCACGCGATTGAGGACCAGGGAGAAATAACCGTTCGGACCTGGCGGGATGGAGAGGGAATCCGGGTGGCGATTTCCGACACCGGCAGCGGTATTTCAGAGAAGGCCCGCGAGCGGATTTTCGAGCCTTTCTTCACCACCAAGGAGGTCGGCAAGGGAACCGGGCTGGGGTTGTCGATCAGTTACGACATCATCAAGAAACACCATGGCGAAATCAGTGTTGAAAGCCGACTCGGGGAAGGAACGACCTTCACGATTTTCCTGCCTCTGCAGAGCAAGGAGGCGCTCGCATGCTGATACCACGAAGCCCGGGGGAGCGAAATTATTGTTCAGCCAGCAAAAGAGTATCCGCGAAAGCATCAAAGTCCGGTGAAGATGAGTTTCCGACCCTTCACCGTCAGGCTGTCGTTGCGGGCCGGGGAGCGGGGATATGAATCTGCGGCATAAGACATCATTGTTGTTGGGGGTTGTTGTCTCCCTGGCGTTGACAATCAGCGGCTTCTGCATGCATTTCCTGTACGAAAAGGCCCTGCGCGCGTCGGTCTACAGCAGTGTTGACATGGTCGCCCAGAGCACCGCCGCCACCATCGCCAATTACCTCGAGAGCGGTTTCCGCGAGGCCCGGGCGATCGCCGTGACTCTGCCGCTTGACGCCCTGAAAAACAACCACCCCGCGGCTCTGGAAAGGCAGCTCCGGATGATGGCCGAATCCTTTCCGAATTTCCGCAATGGTCTGTTTATTTTGAATGCTCAGGGAGATCTGCTGGTCGACTGGCCGCCCCACCCGGAAAAACGCGGCCGGAATTTCGCTTTTCGTCCCTATTTCAAACGCACCCGCGACGCCCGTCACGGCATTATCGGTGAACCCTACCGTTCGGCCCGTACCGGGCAGCCGGTGCTGACCTTTACCGCCTATCTTCAGGATCGCCAGGGCAATTTTCTCGGGGTCCTGGGCTGCTCGGCGCAGCTGCTCGATCCCGCCGGACTCGGCGCCCTGCGGCAGAAAAGGCTCGGACAGTCCGGGTATATCTATGTCTTCGATATCTCGCGGAAAATCATTCTGCACCCGGATGAGAAAAGAATTCTGGTCAGCGATGTGCCCCTCGGCGCCAACCCGATGTTCGATCGGGCCATCGAGGGAGTTGACGGAGTCGGAGAAACCGTCAACTCCCGTGGCATTTCGATGTTGCTGGCGCTGCGCAGGGTTGCCGGTTCGACCTGGATCGTGGGAGCCCAGGAGCCGCGGGACGAAGCCTTGAGCCATATCAATCGGGTTGAATTTCGGATCGCTCTGGCGGGTCTTGCCTGCGCCCTGCTGGCGGCGATTATCGGCTGGATCGCTGTCGGCCGTTTGATGCGTCCGTTGCGCGACCTGGAAAATATCGTTGAGCATCTTCAGCTCCCGGCAGAAGACGGCGTCGATGACGATGTTAAGGGGAGGACTCCGGGCCGTCTGTTGCCGTTGCAGAAAAATCCCGATATCGGCGGCCTGGCGCGGGTGATCTACGCGCTTTATATGGAGCTGTCCGAGGCGCTGGTCGATTCCCGTAAGGCCAACAGTGAACTGCAGTCGGCTCAGAGTGACCTGGCCCAGGCGCTTGACGCGTCCTGGCAGCTGACCGAACAGCTGGAATCAAATCACCGCATCTTGTCCGAACAGGCGGCCGCCCTCGAAGAGGCCAATCGTCAGCTGAAGGACACTCAATCGCAGATGCTGCAGCAGGAAAAGATGGCCTCCATCGGTCAGCTGGCGGCCGGGGTGGCGCATGAGATCAACAACCCGATGGGGTTTGTCACCAGCAACCTCAATACCCTTGGAAAATACCTTGCCAAGCTCCGGGCCGCCGACAAGGAACAGGCCGCCCTGTTGGCTGATCTGATGGACGAAGAACAGGCCGAAGCCTACCTGCGACAGCGACGCAAGTCCAAGGTCGACATGGTTTTCGAGGATATTCCCGAACTGCTCGATGAATCCCTCGACGGAGCGAAGCGGGTGCGCGATATCGTCCAGAACCTGAAGACCTTTTCGCGGGTTGACCAGGCCGAAGAGACTGAGGTCAACATCAACGACTGTCTCGACAGCACCCTGAAGATCGTCTGGAACGAACTCAAATACAAGGCCGAGGTGAAAAAAGATTTTGGTGAACTGCCGTCGCTCAAATGTCATCCGCAGCAGCTCAACCAGGTGTTCATGAATATCCTCGTCAATGCCGCCCACGCCATCGAAGAGCGCGGCGAAATTCGCATCCGCACCTGGTGCGAGCGGCAGCAGGTCAAGGTTGCCATTACCGACAATGGCTGCGGTATTCCCGACGAGGTGCGGGAACGGATCTTTGAACCCTTCTTCACCACCAAGGAGGTCGGCAAGGGAACCGGTCTCGGAATGAGTATTGCCTACGAAATTATCCAGAAGCACGGTGGGCGGATAGAGATCGACAGCCGGGTCGGTGAGGGAACCACCTTCACCATCATTCTTCCCCTTGATAAAACGGCGGTCGATGATTCTGCAACGGATGATCAGCCTGCTGATCATGGACAGGGAGAGGTCAGGACATGGGAGAAGTTGTTGGAAGAATCACGGACTCAGGAGACCGGATGACCCTCGACTGGAAAACCCTGGCGCGGCTGAATGTGCCTCTGGTCGAGGTGACCGGGGATCATCGTATCGCCCGTTGCACGGCGCGCATGGCTGAGATGCTCGGGCAGACGCCGGACGAACTGATCGGGCGGCCCTGCAATCAGTACTTTTGTCATGGGGCCGATGTCGGTGACGACTGTTTCTGCCTGCAGCCGCTGTCCGCCGAGGGGGAGTTGCCGAGCAGACGGTTTGTTATTCGTGATGGCGACGGGCATTCCAGCCTGCTGGTTGGTCAGGCTCTTCCCCATACCGAAGGCGCGTTTCTGCTGCTGCAGGATATGACCGCGCAGGTTCAGATCCAGCGTCAGCTGCAGCACCATGAGCAGCAGAGCGAATTTCTGTCCCGCGTCTCCAATCGCATGATCACCCTGCCGGCGGATCGGGCTGACGAGGGGATCAATCTCGCCCTGGAAGAACTCGGCCGGTTCCTCCAGGTGGACCGTTGTTACCTGTTTCGTTTCAACAGCGAACGGCAGACCATCAGCAATTGCCACGCATGGGTGTCGGATCGCTGTCGGCCCGAGTTGGAGAACCTGCAGGATCTTCCGGTAACCGGGCTGCCCTGGTTCTGGGAGATCATGGCCGCCCACCGGCCGCTGATGGTGAAGGATACTGCCGACCTTCCGCCGGAAGCGGGCGCTGAACAACAGCTCTGGCGGGAGCAGAAGATCGGGGCGCTGATGGTGGTACCGCTGGTCGAAAATGACCAGGTTTGCGGTTTTCTCGGTGTTGATGTGGTCGCGCAGTGTCGAAGATGGCAGAAATCGGACCAGGAGCTATTGTCTCTGGTCGGCGACCTGGTACGCGGCCTGATTTCCAGGAAGCAGGGCATCGAGGCCCTGGAGAACAGTTCCCGTCGTTTTGCCACCCTGGCCGACGCGGTGCCGGCACTGATCTGGGAAACCGGAGTGGATGGACGGCTTTGTTACGGCAACCGGCACTGGCAGCAGTTTACCGGCTGGACGGCTGAGCGGAGAGACCAGGGCTGGGACGCGTTCGTCCATGCCGATGACCTGGCGAAAATGGTGATCAAGACCGATGCCTGCCTGCAGAAAGGGCGTCTTTTCAGTCTGGAGCTGCGACTGAAACGGGCCGACGGTGAATACCGCTGGATGGAGATCAATGGTGCGCCGATCAAGGCAGGAGACCGGATCTGCGGCATGATCGGTTCCGCCTTCGATATCACCGACCACAAGATGGTCGAGGAACAGTTGCTGGCCCTGAACGATTCGTTGGAACAGCGGGTTGAAGAACGGACCGCTGCGCTGCAGAAACTCAACAATGAAATGCGCACCCTGTCGCAGGCGGTGGAGCAGTCTCCCTGTTCGATTATCATTACTGACCTTGACGGCTGTATCGAATATGTCAATCCCAAGTTCAGTGAAGTGACCGGTTACACAGAGGAGGAGGTCCGGGAGAAGAATCTGCGGGTCCTCAAGGGGGAGGACGGCTGTTCTGACGACAGCCTGCTTTGGAAGACCCTGACCGCCGGAGAGGAATGGCGCGGCGAATTTCACAATCGGCGCAAGAACGGTGAGTTTTTCTGGGAGATGGCCAGTATCACGCCGATCGCCGACAGTGACGGCAATATCCGCCATTACCTGGCGGTGAAGGAGGACATTACCAAACGCAAAGAGCTTGAACAGGCCGTTCTGCACGAGCGGGATGAGCTGCAGGAAGCCCAGCGGGAACTGCAGCGGGCCTACAACGAGCTGAAGGCGACCCAGTCGCAGATGCTGCAGCAGGAGAAAATGGCCTCCATCGGCCAGCTGGCGGCCGGGGTGGCGCATGAAATCAACAACCCGGTCGGATTCATCAAGAGCAACCTGGCGACCCTCGGCAAGTACGTCGACAAGCTGCGCCAGTTCATCGAGTTGCAGGCTGAGATCCTGGCGGAGCAGGTTCCTGCGGAGAAGCGCGAGGCGCTGAAGGCCATGGAGAAGAAACTCAAGATCCGCTACCTGCTCGATGACATTCCCGACCTGATCGCCGAATCCCTCGACGGTGCCGAACGGGTCAAGACCATTGTCCAGAACCTGAAGAGCTTCTCCCGCGTCGACCAGAGTGAATACAGTGAGGCCGATATCAACGAATGCCTGGAAAGTACGATCAATATTGTCTGGAACGAGTTGAAGTACAAGGTCACGCTGGAGCGGGACCTGGCCGAACTGCCGCGCGTCAAATGCTACCCGCAGCAGCTCAACCAGGTGTTCATGAATATTCTCGTCAATGCTGCCCAGGCGATCGAAACCAAAGGGAAAATTGTCGTCCAGACGGCTGTCGAGGGCGCTTTTGTCGTGGTCCGCATCAGCGACGACGGCTGCGGTATCCCGGAAGAAAACCTGGCGCGGATTTTCGAGCCTTTCTTTACCACCAAGGAGGTCGGCAAGGGCACCGGGCTGGGGATGAGCATCTCCTATGAAATCATCAAGAAACATGGTGGTGATATCGAGGTGGACAGTCGGGTCGGCGAGGGGACGACTTTCCGTATCAGCCTGCCGCTTGACGGTGCTCCGGCGCCGGAGACAGATGACGATCAGGTCAGCAACTGACGCGCAGAGAGGATCAGACCATGGAACAGCAGATCAATTTGCAGGAACAACAGGTTCGTATCCTTTGCGTTGACGATGAACGCAATGTCCTGCGGGCTCTGCAGCGGATATTTCTCGATGATGACTATGAGATCTTCACCGCCGAATCGGCCGAAGAGGGATTGACAATTCTGGAGGAGGAAGAGGACTTTCAGCTGGTCATTTCCGATTACCGGATGCCGGGACAGAACGGCGTCGATTTTCTGCGCGAGGTTTGTCGCCGGCGTCCGGAAACGGTTCGTATCGTCCTTTCCGGTTACGCCGATGCCGGGGCGATCGTTTCGGCCATCAACGAGGGTCAGATCTACAAGTTCATTCCCAAACCATGGAACGACGACGAACTGAAAAATACTCTCGACGCCGCCCTGCAGCTCTATTTTCTGCAGCAGCGGAACCGGCAGTTGATGACCGAACTGCAGGAGAGCAACGATAAATTGCAGGAGATGAATGAAAACCTTGAAGAACTGGTGGCTGAGCGAACCCAGAGTCTCGAGTTCAAGAACCAGGCCCTCGGCATTTCCCAGAATATTCTCGACGCTCTGCCGGTCGCGGTGATCGGTTTCGACGTTGACGGCACCATCGTCAAGACCAACCAGGCGTTAAGTGAAATTCTCGGCATGCCCGACCAGCACCTGGTGGGGTTGCCGCGGGCAGATTTTCTGCCGGATTGTCTCAACCGGCTTGTCGATGAATCGGGTGATGAGGGGGCAGGCTGCCGGAAGGTTGAGATCAGCGGCCGAAACCTTCTGGCCTGGGTTTCCCGCATGGCTTCGGGAGATCAGGAGGGGATCATACTGACCCTGGTGAACGGGGATTGCGGCAGTTGACGCGGAGTGAAAACCATGAGTGATGCGAATACCCCCGTAGAGATCAAGGTCCTGTTCGTCGATGACGAGAAGAATATCCTCTCTTCGTTGCGCCGGCTGACCATGGATGAGGATTTCGAAACCCTGGTCGCCGGTTCGGGCGCCGAGGGACTGGAGATCCTGGCGCGGGAAGAGAATATCGGGCTGGTGGTTTCCGACCAGCGCATGCCGGAAATGACCGGTGCCGAGTTCCTCGCCCGGGCGCGGGAGCTGCATCCCGATATCCCCCGGATCGTGCTGACCGGCTACGCTGATGTCAGTGCCGCCATCGACGCCATCAACAAGGGCGGAGCCTGTCGTTACATCAAGAAGCCCTGGGAGGACCAGGAACTGCTGCAGATTATCCGCAGTGAAGTCGACCGTTTTCGCCTGCAGCAGGAGAATAAACGTCTGCAGGATATTATCCGGGCCAAGAATGAGGAACTGGAAGACTGGAACCGGCGACTCAAGGCCCGGGTGTTGGAACAGACCGGCGAGATCCGCAAGAAAAACGAAAAACTCTATGCCCATAACACGCGGCTCAAAAAGACCCTGCGCGGCATTATCGAGGCGCTGTCAAACCTGATTGAACTGCGTGACAAGTCACTCAACAGCCATGCCGAAAATGTCGCGGCTCTGGCCCGGGAGATGGCGACCGGCATGAACCTTCCCGAGGCGGAGAGAGACTGCATCTATGAAGCCGCGCTGCTGCATGATATCGGCAAGATCGGCATTCCCGACGAATTGCTGCACGGCAGGATAGAAGATATGTCGGCTCCTGATGTCGAACGTTACATGCAGCACGCCATCCTCGGGCAGACGGCGATAGACGGCATCATCGATCTGCGTCCCGCCGGGGTGCTGATCCGGCATCACCATGAATGGTATGACGGCAGCGGCTATCCCGAAGGCCGCAGGGGGGATGATATCCCGCTCGGGGCGCGGATCATCGCCATGGCGGATTATGCCGACCGCCTGCTCGGTCCCAGCCCGAGCCAGGCAGCGGTGAAGAAGGCCATCGGTTCGATCAAAGAGCTGTGCCGCAGCCGTTTCGATCCCGAATTGCTGCCGCATCTGGAAAAACCGCTGCTGGAACTTTACGGCCAGGTCGTCTATGCCGACGGCAAGGTCGGTATGATTCTCGATCCCAAAGAGCTGCGTCCCGGGATGCTGCTGGCTGAGGATCTTTACAGCGGCACCGGTCTGATGCTCCTGAAAAAAGGCACCAACCTGCAGGAGCCGCAGATCGAATCGATTCATCGCTACCACCTGCTCGATCCCTTCCCCGGGGGGGTGACGGTGCTGGTGGCAGAGGACGACCTGAATCAGTGAGACCCTTGTCAGCGGACAGCACAGGTCATTGCCCCGCCTGGGCTTCCCGAAAATCACCAGCGAACCCGGGGGGCGCTTCAGATTTTTGGCAATCCCGTTCAGGCCAGGCACTTGTACTCTCTATCGAACAGGAACTCACTGATTCAGGGAACAGAAAGCCGAGGATGCGTGATCGCGTACGATGACATAGAGCGAAAAATGGTTCTCAAGCTGGTCTATTACGGGCCGGCCATGTCAGGAAAGACCACCAATCTGCTGCAGCTTCACGAGCAGTTGCAGCGGAATGGCCGCGGGGATCTGATGGTGCTCGACACCCGGGATGACCGCACCATCTTCTTTGATCTGCTGCCCTTCTTCCTGGTGGCGCCAAGCGGTCTGAAGATCAAGGTCAAGGTCTATACCGTGCCCGGCCAGGTCAAGCATGACGCCACCCGCAAGGCGGTGCTGCAGCGAGCCGACGGAGTCGCTTTCATCGCCGATTCACAGAATCGTGAACGGGCCAACAACGTCAACAGTTTCAGCAACCTGGAGGACAACCTGGCGCTGGTCGGTCTCGATATCGACACCCTGCCGCTGGTGGTGCAGTACAATAAACGCGACCTTCCCGACATTGTCAGTGAAGAGGAGATTCACAACAGCTGGCAGTCGACCGGCATCCCGGTCTTCTGTGCTTCGGCCCTCAAGGGATGGGGCGTGGTGGAGACTTTCCGCCAGCTGGTTGCCCTGACCTACGCGCGGTTGGACAGCCGTTTTCGCCTGGCGGAGAGACATGGTCTCGATCGGGACGCTTTTGTCGCCGGGCTGGTCAGGCCGCGCGGGCCGCGACCGGTGTCGGTGGACGGGGAGGGGAGGTATGAATGAGTGAACGGGAAAATATTGACTATGTCGTCGGAGAAGAGAAACGGCTCATTGACCTGTTGACCGGTGACGATGTCATGCCGCTGCTGCAGGCCGCCTGTCGTGCCGGAGCCAGCCGGGTTGAAGTGCGGGATGCGGCTCAGGGTACCTTGTGGGATCATGGCCTTTCAGCAGGTTCCGTCGGCAGCGGTACGCTGCCCGGGTTTGTCAGCGCCGCTGAGGAACTGCTGGTCGAAGGCGAGCCGGTCGGAGACGTTCGTCTGCTGGCGCCCGAGAGTTGCGCCGGTGTTCTCAAAACCATCCTGGCATTGGTCGGCGGCGCGCTGAATACGGTGATCACCAGTAACCTGAAGAGGATGCTGACAACGGAAATTCATACCCGGGTCATCAACCAGAGCTACGATGAGCTGCTGGCCATCAACGCCCGGCTGACGGAATCGGAGCGAAATTATCGTGAATTGGCGGAAAACCTTGAAACCAGGGTGCAGCAGCGGACCGCTGAACTGAAGCAGGCCTATGCCGGTCTGGTCGCCCAGCAGCAGATGGCCTCGGTAGGGCGGCTCGCCGCCGGCGTGGCCCATGAAATCAACAACCCGCTCGGTTTTGTGCACAGCAACCTGCACTCGCTGCAGACCTACCTGCAGCGCCTGGTCGAAATGCTGCGGTTCTACCGTGCCCGGTACACCGCCGATGGGGAGACGGTCGCTGAAGCCGAGGCGCTGTGGCGGAAACTTAAACTGGATTTCATCCTGGAGGATCTGGATGATCTTTTCCGGGAGAGCATTGACGGTGCCGAACGCGTCAAATCGATTGTCTCCGATCTGAAGAGTTTTTCGCATATCGACGCCCTCGGGGCGGAAAAGATCGAACTGGATGTCGAAGTCGACCGGGCTCTGGGTCTGCTGGCTCACGAAACCCCGCCCGGAACCAGGATTGTCCGCGACTACCGGACCATCACCCCGGTCACCTGTGTCGGTGGGCAGTTGAGCCAGGTTCTGCTCAACCTGTTGCGCAACGCGCTGCAGAGCCGCAGAGAAGGTCTTCTGCTGGAAGTCGCCACCGGTTTTTCCGGCGATCAGGTCTGGTTGTCGATCGCCGATAACGGCAGCGGCATCCCGGAGGAGCTTCGAAGCCGGGTGTTCGAGCCTTTTTTCACCACCCGCGAGGTCGGCGGCGGCATCGGGCTGGGTTTGACGGTGGTCCACAATATTCTCGAACAGTGGGGGGGGCGGGTCGACATTTCCAGTCGACCCGAAGGTGGAACCCGGGTCGAGGTTTGCTGGCCGCGGGGAGCTGATGATGGCTAGGTATGCCGGGCTGTTCAACGGCGCTCCGTTGCCGACCGCCCTCCCTGGGGAAGAGCAAGGACGTTGTTCTCCGCGCGAAGTCGACTCCGTCCGCGCAAACCGGGACGAGAAGGTCTTCAGGCTGCTGTTTGTCGATGACGAAGAGCCGGTTCTCAAGTCCCTGCAGCGGATCTTTCTTGATGAAAACTATCAGATT
Source organism: Geothermobacter hydrogeniphilus (assembly GCF_002093115.1). Lineage (NCBI taxonomy): Bacteria > Pseudomonadati > Thermodesulfobacteriota > Desulfuromonadia > Desulfuromonadales > Geothermobacteraceae > Geothermobacter > Geothermobacter hydrogeniphilus. The sequence goes on from NZ_NAAD01000001.1 coordinate 103,230, forward strand.
GTCACTGCGGCCAGTGCCGAGCAGGCTCTCGAACTGCTTGCTTCCCAGTCTTTTCAGCTGATCATTTCCGATCACCGCATGCCGGGCATGAGCGGCGCCGATCTGCTCAAGGAGGTCAAGCGGCAGTGGCCCGAGATCATCCGCATCATGCTGACCGGACACGCCGATGTGCAGTCCATCATGGGAGCCGTCAACGAAGGGGCGGTCTACAAGTTCATCACCAAACCCTGGAATGACGAGGATCTGCGGCTGACCGTCAGCCTGGCCCTGCAGCAGTACCTGCTGATCCAGGAGAATCGCAACCTGCGGCTCGTCACCCGTGAACAAAAAGAGAAGCTGAAAAAGGTCACTCAGCTGCTGGGAGAAAATCATGCTTTCCTTGGCAACCTGCTGGTTCGCGCCGGCCTGATCGAGGAGGCCGATTTCCAGCAGGCGCTGCATGATCGCAGACCGGATGAATTTATCACCGAGACCCTGGCGCGTCTCGGCCTGGCGAGCGAGAACCGCATTTTCAGAACACTGCAGGAACGGCTTCACCTGGAAGGTCTCGACCTGCGGGAGGTCAGTCTCAGCCGTGAAGTGGTCTGCCTGCTGCCGCGGGAGCTGTGTGAAAAACACTGTATGCTGCCGATTCGGCTTGAAGGCCGGGAGATGGCGCTGGCGCTGGCCGATCCGAGTGATATCTACAAGCTTGATGATCTCTCGCGGATGACCGGATTTAAAATCAGACCGATCGTGGCGCGGGCCAGTGAGGTGCGTCAGCAGCTGCTGGCGGTCTATGGCAGTGTTGATGAGCGTGGTGTTGATTTTGACGGCATTCCCGACCTGGAACCGATCGACGAGGTCGATATTGTCATCGAAGATGAGGACTTCGACGAGAATGTCCAGGAGCTGCTCAACTCCTCCGAGGTCCCGCCGATCATTCGTATTGTCAACGCCATCATCTCCGAGGCGATCCGTTACCGGGCCAGCGACATTCATATCGAACCGAAAACCAAGTACACGGTGGTGCGGATGCGCATTGACGGCATGCTGCACGACAAGATCAGAATTCCGGTCGATCTGCATCCGGCGACGGTTTCCCGGGTCAAGATTCTCGCCCGGCTCGATATTTCAGAGCGCCGCGTCCCGCAGGACGGCAGGATTACCGTCAAGTCGGGAACGCGGATGGTCGATCTGCGGGTTTCGACCATGCCGTCGATCAACGGCGAAAAAGTGGTCATGCGCATCCTCGACAAAAGCTCGTCGGTGAAATCTCTCGACGAGCTGGGGCTGCTCGACAGCGATCTGAAAGCTATCCGCGGGCTGACCCGCAAGCCGCAGGGCATCATCATTGCCACCGGCCCGACCGGCAGCGGCAAGACCACGCTGCTCTACTCGCTGCTTGGTGAGATGCTGGACCGCACGCGGAATTTTGAAACCATCGAGGATCCGGTTGAATATTTTCTCGAAGAGGCCAACCAGGTCCATGTCAGGGAAAAAACCGGTCTCAACTTCGCATCGGTGCTGCGCGCCACCCTGCGCCAGGATCCGGATGTCATCCTGGTCGGCGAGGTTCGTGACCTGGAAACCGCTGATGTCGCCTTCAAGGCGGCCCTGACCGGGCACATGGTTCTCACCACGCTGCACACCAACAGCTCCATCGCCTCCATCACCCGGCTGATCGATATCGGCATCAAGCCCTACCTGATCGGCTCCGCCCTCGAAGGCGTCATCGCTCAGCGGCTGGTCAGAACCCTCTGCCCCCACTGCCGACGCCCCGGTGTTCCCGATCCGGAGGTCAGTGAGATGCTGAGGATTTCTGCGCAACTGTTTCCTGACGGCATCTGGACGGCGGAGGGGTGCCGGCGCTGCAATGACACCGGCTATCTCGGGCGGACCGGGATCTATGAAATCTTCATGATGAATGATGATTACCGTCACCTGGTCAGTGAAGGCTGCCGTGAATCCCAGTTGCTCGAAATGGCACGCACCAACGGTTTTAAAACCCTGCTCGAAGACGGGCTGGAAAAGGTTCGGCGGGGTGTAACCACGCTGGAGGAACTGCTGCGGGTTGTCGGTCCGCAGGTGCGCCATGAACGAACCTGTGAAAACTGTCGCCGGGTGATCGATGTCAAATATCTCTATTGTCCCTATTGCGGCAATTTCAAGCACAACGTCTGCATGCAGTGCAGAATGCCCCTTGAAGACGATTGGAAGATCTGCGTCTCCTGCGGAGCGGAACGGACACTGTCACCCCTGCCGGTGAAGTCACAGCGAAAGGAAAAGTCATGAACGAAGACAGGATCCTGCTGGTCGATGACGAGCCCCATGTTCTCAAGGCCCTGACGCGCTGTCTGCTGGATGACGGCTACCGGATCGAAACGGCGCAGAGCGGTGATGCCGCCCTTGAACTGGCCGCCCGCCGGACCTTCAAGGTCGTTATCTCCGACGAACGGATGCCGGGCATGTGCGGTTCCGAATTTCTCACCCTGCTCAGCCTGCGGGCGCCGCAGACGGTGCGCATCCTGCTGACCGGGCATGCCAGCATCGAGGCGGCGATGTCGGCTGTCAACGAGGGTCAGATCTACCGTTTCCTGGTCAAGCCCTGGGATGATCTCACGCTGCGGCTGGCGGTCCGCAGTGGCATCGAAAAATTTGATCTGGAGATGGAAAACAGGCGATTGCTGGCGATTGTCCGCACTCAGGGTCGACAGCTGGTTGACCTGGAGGAGCGGCATCCCGGTGCCGTCCAGGTCGAACGGGGTCGGGACGGCAGTTACCGGGTGCCGGAGTTGAACGAGGATGAAATCGAGGAAATTCTGCGCGAGTGTGCCGTTGAGACGCGGGGACCGGGATCTGCCGGTTGACTTTGACGCCAGATCATCGAAAATGATCAGAGCAGGTTCCCGAACAACCGCAGCGGAGGGGCCCCCTTGGTTCAGGCGTTTCGTTTCATGCTGTTATTGTTTGTCGGCTGCGCTGTCGCGGGGCATGCCGGCACCGCCGCGGGCGAAATCATTTTCATTCCCGGCACCGGGGACAGTCAGAAACTGCTGCGTGATCTCGGGGAACTCTACGGTGCCCGACAGTCCGACCTGGTCATTATCCCGGAAAGCATCGGCAGCAGCGGAGGGATCAGGCAGGTGCTGCGCGGCAAGGCGGTTCTGGCGCGGGTGGCCCGCCGTCTGACCGCGACTGAACGGGCCGCCGGTCTGCGCTGGAAACAGTTCGCTTTTTCACCGGTGGTCTTTGCCACCCATGTTGATCAGAAGGATGTCAGTAACCTGACCACCGCCCAGGTGGAAGCGGTTTTTTCCGGCGTGATCAGAGACTGGAGCGAACTGGGAGGGGGCGCGGGCAAGATCTATCTTGCCGAAAGGGAAGCCGGCGACTCCTGCCGCCTGGTGCTGGCGGAATTTTCCCCGGTTTTCGACCTTGGACGTCCTCCCGTCGGCAAGATTCTCTATTCGACTTCGGAAATGATTCGTGTTCTCATCCGCCATCGTCAGACGCTCGGCTACCTGCCCCTCTCAGCCACGTTTGGCACATCCATCCGCAGCCTGTCATTGAACGGCGTGAGACCCACCGCCGAGAGCCTGCGGGACGGCAGCTATCCGCTCTGGCTGCCGCTGGCAGTGACCTGGAAGGGAGAATTGAAAGGTCCGGCGCGTCGTTTTGTCGATTTCCTGTTTTCCCCCGCGGCACGCGGCCGGATTAAGGCTTTCGGGCTGGTGCCGGCGAGGCCGTGACCATGCTGGTCTCGATCCGTTCCCGGATGATAGCCTCCCATTTCGGGATGATGCTGCTGGCGATGCTGATCCTCGGACCCTCCAGCTATATGCTGATGAAATACTATCTGCAGCAGCAGCGCAGCGCCGACCTGCAGTTTATCGCCAGGCACGTGGCCGGGATGCTGGACCAGCGACTGCTCGACAGCGGCCAGCGTCTCCGGCAGATTGCCGAGGGGAGGGTGGTCAGAGAGTTTCCGGAAACGGCCCGCCTGGCCGCGGCCGGAGAATATTTCAGCCGCTTCCGGCAGCGTTTTCCGGTGATCGCCTACCTTGACGAAAATGGCTGGGAAGAGGTCAAGGTTGTTGAGGGAAAACGCCTCCCCTATCTTGAAGATCAGTCGTCCAACCCGCTTTTCAAACTGGCCAGAAAACACCCCAACCGGGCCCTGCTCGGGCCGTTGGCACCGGCTCCTGAAAACGGGCAGCCGATGCTGACCCTGATTTACGGGATTCAGCGGTATTTCGGTGATGAATTCGTCGGGGCCCTGTTGGCCCGTATGCCGTTGAGTGAGCTTACCCGCATCCTGGATGACATTGAAGTTGGCAAGAGTGGTTACCTGGTGCTGATTGAGAACAGCGGCCGAATCCTTGCCTATCCCGATCCGCAACGCATTATGCAGCAGCTTCCCAAGTCGGCGTTGAGGGAGAAAGCGGTTCGGTCGGCCCTGAACGGCGATGTCGGCGGCCTGGAAGGTACGGTTCTCGGTGTCCATGGCCTGGTGGCCTACGCTCCCCTGCGTCAGCTTGATGCCAGCCTGATAGTGGTTCTGCCCTATGGTGAGTTTATTGCCGGACCGGTTGAGGTCCGGAATACCATCTTTCTGATCCTGCTCGGCATCTCCCTGCTCGGGGTGCTGGTCGCTATTCTGCTCGCCAACCGGTTGACCCGTCCGATTCTTGATCTGACCGCGGCGGCCCTGCGTATTTCCCATGGGGATTTTTCCGCCCGGCTCAAAGATGACGGAGAAGGGGAAATCAGCGCCCTGGTCAAGGCCTTCAACCGCATGGTGCGGGAGTTGCGCAACTCGACCGTGTCGCGACAGTATTTCGATCGTATTGTCGAACATATGCAGCAGGGACTTCTGCTGGTCGGTCTCGACGGCAAGGTTCACAATGTCAACCGCGCGGCCTGCCGCCTGTTCGGGATGGAGGCGGATGACCTGCTCGGCGTGCCCCTGGAACAGCTGATCGCTGAACCGGGGGCCGACCGGACCGACTGGCTGCAGACCCTGCTGTCGAACCCCGGCGTCAGGGAGAGTGAAAAAGTTCTGCTGACCCCTGACGGCCGGGTGCGTGTCAGGCTGAGCTGGACGGTCCTCGAGGATGGCTCGGGCACCGTCAGGGAAATTGCCTGTCTCTTCTCCCCCGTAGCGGACCAACCCGCGAAAGGGAATTCCTGAATCAGTGAGCACCTTGTCGGCGGATAGCACAAGGGGCTCACTGATTCAGGGAATTGACTTTCATCAAGGAGTGTCGGTCGCGAGCCGGTTATGCTGCATGGTGCCGATGTCTCTTTATTTGAGTCCATCACTGAACAGATTTTATGGGATCCGGATGATTCGAAATTGTCGAAGCCTGTTGTTTGTCGCCGTCGTCCTGCTGCTGAGTGCCGCCTGCGCCCCACCACTGCCGCCACCGGAACTTCCGGCCGGTGTTGATCTCCGGGTCCTCGGCCGGTCGCCTGGGGCGATGCTGCTCCGCTGGTCTCCTGATGGCCGTCTGCTGGCTGTCGCTGGAAAGGGACTCGATATCTATGAACCCGCCGGGTCCATGCGTCGGCACCTGCTGGACGAGCAGGTTTCCGCCATCGCCTGGACGTCTGACAGCAGAACATTGCTGGTTGCGGTCGGCACGGCGATGAGCAGCCGTCTGGAAACCTGGAGCCGTGACGGTCGCAAGCTGTCCGGCCGCGATCTGGACGGATACGCGGCCGACCTGTTGCGGACGAAGAATGGTCTGCTGCTGATCGAGGGACGGATGCAAAATTATCGCTTCGGCAGCAATCTCCGGGTCGTGTTGAAGGAGCTTTCCGACCGGGAGGAGGGGCCGTCCCGGGTTCTCTATGAAAACACCCTGCCACCTGATACGGCCGCCTGGCTTGCGCAACATCCTCGGGCGTTGAGCGGAGCGGTCCTCAACCCGACCGGCGATATGCTCGCCTATTTTCAGTTCCGTGACCCGCCGGCTTTTCCCCCCGCCCAGCAACTGATGGTTCGTCATCTGCCGAGCCGGCGGCAATGGAGCGTGGCGGAGCTGTCTCCTCCGGCCGGCAGTCCGGCTTTTACGCCTGATGGAGAGCGACTCCTGGTGGTTGACGGCAAAGGACGTCTGCTTTCGCTGGATATCTGGGACGGGCAGGCCGAGCCCGTCCCGAATGGACCGGGGCGGGCGGTTGCCGTTGCCCGGTTCGGCAATGCGTCGTTGCTGGCCGGTCGCCTGGCAGTGGCAGGGGAAACCACCGGGGTGGCGGTCAAGGTCGATGTGGCCGCCTTTGATCCCGCCGGACGACAGCTTGCCTGGCTGCGTGCCTCGCAACTGGAAGTCCTCGACCTTGCGGCGGGGATGCCGCCGCAAGGCGGGGACGGGGTGCCGACCGAACGCCTTGAGTCTCTTCATGACTGGCGCGCCCGCGGCCTGATCGATGCCGATGACTACCGTATCCAGCGCCAAAGGATGATGAATCAATGAGGATGCTGCTTACCCTGGTGTTGCTGTTGTCGGCGGTGCCGGTTCTTGCCGCCGACCGGGACTGCCTCGACTGTCATCGCGAGGAAACCCCCGCGGCCGTACGCCAGTGGCAACAGAGCGCCCACGCATCTTCTGGTGTCGGCTGCGCCGATTGCCATGGAGAGGACCATGACCTGATCCTGCAGGGCAAGGCCGTTGTCGGTGCCGAGGTCTGTGGTGCCTGCCACCGGCAGGCGCTGGCGGAGCATCGGCGCAGTCGGCATGGCCAGGGACTCCATTCCGGGTGGGGTTGCACCCGCAACATGCCCGATCGCAACAGCGCCGAGTGCGGTTTCTGCCACCAGGAGGGGAGCAGTCTGCCGGTCAGTACCGTTCACTGCGCCCGCTTTCTTGAACAGAGTGGGGAGATGCGGCAGAACGGCTGCAACCGCTGTCACAGCGTCGAAAACAGTTGTGGCAGCTGTCACGGCAATCATCTGACCGATCTTGCCCTGGTCCGTGATCCGCAGGTCTGCGCCAAGTGTCACATGGGTCCCGATCATCCGCAGTGGGAGATGTGGACCGCCAGCCAGCATGGTCAGATCAATAAAGTTCGCGGCCGCGTCGACGGACCCGATTGCCAGAGCTGTCACCTGGCCGCCGGGGGACACGATGTGTCGCGGGGGATTACCGTCTCACCGGGCGGGAAGCCGTATTCCGAACAAGCGGTCAAGGCTGAGCGCAAGGCGATGCTCGCCGTCTGCGTCAGCTGTCACGCGCGCGGTTTTGCCATGCGGGAGCTGCAGCGCGGTGACCGCATTCGCGAGCAGGCGCGGGCTCTCGTTGACCAGGCCCGGGCCATCATCGAGGATCTCAACGATCGCGGTCTGCTGCGGCCGGGACCGGAAGATCGTCCGGCCCATCCCCTGCGCGGCAGGACGCTGGTTCTGGATGGGCAGATGCTCTACGAGAACATCTCCCACATCGAACGATTGTTCTTCAAAATGCAGAAATATGATTTTGCCCGGACCTGGAAGGGGGCTTATCATCAGAACCCCGACTACACCCACTGGTACGGCAACGCCGAACTGAAAATGGACCTGGTCGATATCCGCAGCGAGGCGGACCGCCTGTTGAATTTCGCCGAGCCGAAAACGGGGACGGCTGAACCGGGGGCCGGGCAGGTTCCGGGGGATCCGACGAAAGAACTGGAACGGCTCAGGAAACGCTTTGATCGCGGCGGCATGAGTGACGAGGCGTATCGGGCCGAAAAACAACACCTGCTTGACAACTGGAGCAGGAACAAGTGAATGTGTGCCGTCTCTAGCCATGATGGCTAGGCCCAGGAATTTGATATGAGTCAAGGTCTTGTCGGACGGTGGGGTTGTAGAGTGCAGCAATGAAGACTGTTGCCGGTCAAACGACATCATTGAGCCGCCGGGAAATCAAGGATCTGCTGGTCCTGATCCGTTTCACCGAAGTTTATTGCGCCGCCAAGCATACTGAGCAGCGGCAGCCGTTGCCGGCTGATCTTGAACTGTCCGGTATCGCCGACCTGCAGCGTTACCGCTTCTGTGCCGACTGCGGTGGTTTTCTTCAGTACGCCATCGAACGACGTCTGCGTTGCCCGCTTGATCCTAAACCGGCCTGCAAGCATTGCCAGGTTCATTGCTATAAAGCGGAGATGCGCGAGAAGGTTCGCGAGGTGATGCGGTTTTCCGGGCCCGCCCTGATCAAGCGCGGGCGGCTGGATCTTCTTTGGCATTATTTCTTCTGAACCCACAGTTACAGTTTAACCTGAATCAGGTTTATCCCCTGTCAACCCCGTTCAAGGAGTTTCCACGATGATTCGAGAAGTTGTGAAAATTGATGAAGAAAAATGCAACGGCTGTGGTGAATGCGTGCCCGCCTGCGCCGAGGGGGCCATCCAGATCATCGACGGCAAGGCGAAGCTGCTGGCCGACAATCTCTGTGACGGCCTCGGCGCCTGCTTGGGAGAGTGCCCGATGGATGCTATCAGCATCGAGCAGCGCGAAGCCGACGAGTTTGATGAGGAAGCCGTTGAGGCCCACCTTGGCAAGACCGCTCCCGTGGCTCACGCTCCGACCGGCGGTTGCCCGTCGGCGGCGGTGAAAAGTTTTGCGTCGTCCGCGGAGCCGGCGACCACTGAGGCTCCGAGCCGACCGTCACAATTGCGCCAATGGCCGGTCGAGCTGCAGCTGGTTCCGCCGACCGCGCCCTTCCTGCAGGGGGCGGATGTCCTGCTGGCTGCCGATTGCGTTCCTTTTGCCTACGCTGACTTTCACAAGGATTTTCTCGCTGGTAAAGCTCTGCTGGTGGCCTGTCCGAAGCTGGATGACACCGTTCCCTACCTCGACAAGTTGACCACCATGCTGCAGCAGAGCCATCTCCGCAGCCTGACGGTGATTCACATGGAGGTCCCCTGTTGTGGGGGGCTGGTTGCCCTGGCCCGCCAGGCGATAGCCGCCAGTGGTGTCGAGGTCCCGTTCGAGACCATCAAAATCGGCATCCAGGGAGATCGTCTCGACTGAAACCTGATTCAGGTGAAAGGGTTGTAGTGACGAACCGGAATTTTCCGTCGCGGGAAAATCTTCGATTCACGAAAGGGGCGCTGATCGGGTAATATTCTGAAGCGGTGAGTTCATCATCACTGCAGAATAGGGTCGCAGCAAAGGAGAGAACATGGATCAGCTTGACCAGATCGCCGCCCTGATCGCCTTGACCATGGGCGCCGCCTGGGCCAGCGGCATCAACCTGTATGCCGCCATCCTGATGCTCGGCCTGCTCGGTTCATCCGGCAACCTGGCCCTGCCGCCCAATCTTGAAATTCTGACCAATCCGCTGGTGATTTTTGCTGCCGGGGCCATGTACCTGGTCGAGTTTTTCGCCGACAAGGTGCCTGGAGTCGACAACACCTGGGATGCCCTGCATACTTTTATCCGTATCCCCGCCGGGTCCGCCCTGGCGGCCGGCGCCGTCGGCAATCTCGATCCGGCGGTCGGTCTGGCAGCCGCCATCGTCGGTGGCGGACTGGCCGCGGGAACCCATGCGGCCAAGGCCGGAACCAGGGTGTTGATCAATACCTCGCCCGAGCCTTTTTCCAACTGGGCGGCTTCAATCGGTGAGGATGTCGTTGTGGTGACCGGCCTGTGGACGGCGCTGCATTATCCGTGGCTTTTTATCGCTCTGCTGATCGTTTTTGTCCTGTTGCTGATCTGGCTGCTGCCGAAGCTCTGGAGCGGCATCCGGATGGTCTTGTCCCGGTTGGCCAGCCTGTTTCGGGGCGGGGACAGCAATCCGCCCGCTCCCGGCTCGGGTCCTCCGGTGAGTCCTCCTCATTCGTCCTGAGATCATGTCGTTGCCTCTTTTTGACCCCGCCGTGGTGCCTTCCGGAGTACCTGTTCGCGGCAACCGTTTTTCGCGCTGGTTCGGACGCCTGCTGATGCGTCTCGGCGGCTGGCGCATCGAGGGCCGTTTTCCCGACGCGCCGAAAATGCAGATTATTGTCGTGCCGCATACCTCCAACTGGGATTTCGTTGTCGGCATCCAGGCGGTTATCGCGCTCGGCATTGATGCCCACTGGCTGGCCAAGCACACCCTGTTCGAATCCTGTCTCGGCCCGGTGCTGCGCCGGCTCGGCGGCATCCCCGTCAATCGGCAGGCTCCCCGGGGAGCGGTTGAACAGATCGTTGAACTGTTCAACACCCGCCCCGCCCTGATGCTGGCCATCACCCCGGAAGGAACGCGCCGCAAGGTTCAGCACTGGAAGAGCGGTTTCTACCGCATTGCCTGGCGGGCCGGGGTTCCCCTGGTGCCGGTTTTCATCGATTATCGCCGCAAGGTCATCGGTATTCTGCCGCCCCATCCGCTCAGCGGGGACTATGATGCCGACCTTCCCGTCATTCGCAAGCTGTTCGCCGACGTCACCCCGAAACGTCCTTCCTGTTTTCAGAAGCCGGGTTGATACCGTCATCACAATAAAGCTTTCTCCGCCATCCGCCGATAAGGTCTATACCTGAATCAGTGAGCACCTTGTCGGCGGATAGCACCCGTCATTGATCTGCCTGAGTTTCCCAAAAATCACCAGTGAACCTATGGGGGCGCTTCAGATTTTTGGAAATCTCACTCAGATCAAACACTTGCACCCTCTCTTCAGCAGGAACTCACTGATTCAGGCTATACAGACCTGTCAGGGGGCATTATGGAGATTGTCAAGTGGCGCGCAGAGTACGCGACCCTGGTGGCGGAGTTTGATGAAGAGCACAAGCAGATCGTGCGATTGATCAATGAGCTTTACAACGGCCTGAAGGAAGAACAGGCAGAGGAGGTTGTGAAGGATGCTCTGCAGGAGCTGGTCGAATACACGCATTTTCATTTCGATCATGAAGAGCGGCTGATGAGGCGTTTTCTCTATCCCGGCTATACCGAACAGAAACGTCAGCACGATTCCTTCCGCAGCACTATCAATGATGTCAACGCCATGGTCGAGCAGGGGGTGACCGGGATGGGGCTTCCCCTGCTGCAGATGTTGCGTGAATGGCTTGTGACACACATCCTTGAAGTCGACAAGAAGTATGGAACCTTTTTTCGGGACAAGGGCTTTGGTTGAGTTCTGATGCGGGGCGGACTGATGGTTTCCAGAATTTATCCCGGGGACAGACTGTGAAACAGCGCCAGGTGGTCATGCTGGTCGATGAAAGCCGTTTTTTTATCGACGTCATGCGTCAGTTTTTACGTTATTCACACGTCAAGATTCTTTCCCTCGCGGATCCGCAGATGTTGCCCGAGGTGGTCGTCGAGAAGCGGCCGGACCTGATCTTCCTCGATCGTGGAGCGCCCGGACTGGAGGGTATTCACCTCTGCGCCCGGATGAAGTCGGAGCCCGGGTCGGCAGGGATTCCGCTGGTTATGCTCGCCGAAAACGGAAACGTGCGAGAACGGGATCTCTGTCTCAAGGCCGGCTGCGACGGCTTGTTGACCAAGCCCATTGATCGCAAGGCTTTTCTGGCCATGGGGCGACGCTTTCTGCCGGGGATCGAACGCCGCCAGGAGCGGGTTCTGTGCCACGTCACGGTCTTTTATCGGACCCTCAGTCATCAATATTACGGCCACACGGTCGACATCAGTACCGGCGGCATGTTTATCGAGACTCCTGTCCTGCCGGCTGTCGATGAGCGGCTTCGACTTTCCTTCAATATTCCCGGCGTTGCCGATATGACAGTGGATTTTGAAGCCCGCGTGGTCTGGCTCAACCGATCGGAAAAACCGGCCAGGATCAGTTTTCCGACCGGTTTCGGGGTTGAATTCATCGATCCCAGCCCTCGCGCCCGGAGTCTGATCCGTCAATTTGTCGAGGAACACAGTCCCCGCCAGACGCTGATCCGGGAAAATCAGTGGACTCAGTCCCGGCCGCATCTCCCGCCGCGCGGGGAAACTCACCAATGTTGAAACCGGTCGAGAGTCTTTTCCGGGTGCTGTTGCGCGGTGCCTGTCGCGAACAATTCTGAAGCTTCGGGTCCACTGCGTCGGCCGTCTGCTCCGTCGCCTGTCCATGTCCTTTCTCCCCGGTTGTCGGAAAAACTGACACTTTGCGGCTGATCCTGGTTTTTCCGGAAAATCCCCCCGTTTCAACGTCGAAAAATTTTACAAACCCGTTGTTCTTCTGTCTTGTCTTTAAAAAATACCCTGAAAACAGCTAGTTGTGTCCTGGTATGACACTTGCTTTTTATCGTTGGCAATGGGACGTAACTCTATTTGCGTCTTGCCGTTTTCAAAGTGTTTGAGTTGCTAGATGGTGAAGTAAATACGTATAATCATTAATGTCTGTTCTGATATTCTTTGATTGTGCGTAACATAATTATTGTAAAAAATGACCCATAACGATCTTGTTGTGTTTGTAAAAATGACAAGTCTTATGGGTTTTTGCGTCAAGTATTTATTGTGATCTGTAAAATACTTAATGTTGCGGTTGCATAATCAGTATTAGTCGTTATAATTCAATTCCATTTGCCATGAAAAGGTTTGGTAAAAAGGTTTTCGGGATCAGAGATCGCTTGAGTTTCTGGAATATTCAGTTCGGTTGTGGCGGCATTTGCCGCCGGGGTCAGACAGACTCCGTTTTCAATGATGGTTCGTCTGTATTTTCGGTTGTTGTGTCGTGTTGTAGAGAAGTTCAGGCCAGGTGAATTGCCGATCCCGGAGTACGTTGACTGATCGGTTGTTCCTACAGGTCCAAAGGGGGGAGCATGGCCTTTCGGAAACCTTTCATTTTGACGCTGGTGGTCTTTCTGCTGCTTGCCTGCGGGCAGCAGAGCAAGGAACAGTTGCTGCAGACCGGTGTTGAGCAGATGGCGCAAGGCAATGTGCGTGGTGCCATTGTTCTGTTCAGGAACGCTCTCGAAAAAGACGCCAACTTTTGTGCCGCCCGCTACCAGTTGGCCTCTGCCTACCTGAAAATCGGGAAATTCGATAAGGCCGAGAAGGAGCTCAGCAAGGTTGACCGGCAAAATCCGAATTTTCCCGACCTGCCCCTCAAGTTCGCCAGTCTCTACAACCGGACCAATCGTCCGAAACTTGCCATCCAGGCGTTGAAGGATTTTCACGCCGATCATCCGCAGACGTCGGAAAGTCTCGACCTGCTCGGCCGCGCTCACGCGGTTGCGGGAGATTATGCGCGTGCGGAAAACTATTTCCGCCAGGCTCTGACCCTTGATCCGAACAACAATTCAGCCGCTCTTCACCTCGCCGGAAGTTTATGGAAAATGCAGCAGCCGGAACGCTCCCGGCAACTGTTGCAGGATCTTGCCGCCCGTTCCCCCGATTTCGAACCTGCCTGGCAGATGCTCGGCGATCTTGAAATCCGGACCGGCCATCCCGCCCGTGCCCTTGAGGTTTACCGCCAGTACGCAACCACCCTGAAAGCGGATGCCGGCAGCCTTTTCATGCTCGGTATCCTGGAGCTGCAGGCGGGTGAACGGGGGGCGGCAAAAAAAGTGATCGGCGAATTGTCAAAAAGGTTTTCCCGAGATTATCGAACTGCGCTGCTGAACGGGTTGTTGCTCTACCGGCAGGAGAGGTACGACGATGCCGCACTCGATTTCTCCCGTTCACTGCAACAACGAAAAACCCCGCTGGCCACCTGTTTTCTCGGACTCAGTCAGTTGCAGCAGGGCAAGCTTGAGCAGGCCGTCAGCAGCTTTCAGCAGGTTCTGAACCTGACCCCGGAATCGCAGCAGGCCCGCATTCTTCTGGCCATGACGTTTCTGCGCCAGAAACGGGTTGACGATGCTATCGATCAACTGCGTGCCACCCTTGAGAAATTTCCGGATAACGCCTGGGCCTACAATATTCTCGGCAGCGCGCTGATCGCCAGGGGAGAATTTCAGGCTGGGCTGGAAGCATTGGATGCTGCCCTGAGGATCGACCCGGAACTGGCCGAGGCTCATTTGAAAAAGGGTCTGTTCATGGTGGCCCGCGGTCAGGAAGACGAGGGTGGGGCAGAGCTTGTCAGGGCGGTTGCGGTGTCGCCCGATACCCTCGACAGTCGTCTGCTGCTGGGACAGTATTATCTGCGCCAGGAGAATTTTTCCGAGGCGGAAAAGGTTCTCGCTGCCGGCCTGCGGCAGAATCCCCGGGACGCGCTGATTTACAACGCGCTTTCCGCTGTTGCTTTTGCGCGCGGGAACAGTGGGCAGGGTGTTGACCTGCTGCGGAAGGCGATCGTCTCCAACCCCGATTTCGCCACCCCCTATCTCAATCTGGCCCGCTACTATTTTTCCTCCCGCCTGAACGAAAAAGCCGAACAGGTTCTTCGCCGGCTGCTCGAAAAAGTTCCCCGGCAGCGCCAGGGGACCATGCAGCTCGGCCTGTTGCTGGAGATGCGCGGTGATGAAGAGGCTGCACGAGATCTTTATCAGACGGTTGCCGATGACGGTTGGCCGGAAGGATTTGTCGCCCTGGCGCAACTCCGTGTCGGTCACCGGGACCGGGCCGGCGCGATACGGATTCTTGCCAAGGCCCCTCTGCGGGGACGTGCCGATCTTCCCGGGCAGGCGATGCTCGCGCGGCTCTACCTGGAGATCGGACAATCCGATTCCGCGATTCAGGTGTTTCACGCGATGGAGGCTCTGGTTCCAGGAAGCGGTTATCCGCAAATTGTCAGGTTGTGGCTGGCGGACGGTCAGAAGGGGCGGGCGTTTGATCTCGCTGATCGGGTTGTTCGCGACAATCCGGACAGCCCCTACGGTTATGTTCTGAAAAGTCGCATCCATCTGTTCCTTGGTGACGCGAAGGCTGCCGGGCGGGATATCGCCGCCGGGCTGGAGGCTGTTCCCGGCAATCTGGTCTTGCGGATGAAGGCGGCGGAGATGCTTGGACGGGACGGGGATGAACCCGCGGCATTTCGCGAATATGAGGCCCTCTGGAAACAGCAGCCCGATTTCATCCCGGCCGGATTTGCCGTCGCCGCCTACAACGATCAGCACGGTCGCAAAAAAAGCGCTCTGGAACTCTATCGTAAAATTCTGGAACGGTCTCCGAACTATACCCCTGTGCTCAATAACCTCGCCTACCTGCTGGTCAACAATTATGACAATGATCGCGAGGCGTTCGACCTGGTGCTGCGTGCTTATCGAAACGAGCCGCAGAACCCGGCGGTGCTGGACACACTTGGTTACGTTCTGCTGAAAAAGGGGCAGGTGAAAGAGTCGATTGCCGTTCTTGAGAAAGCGTATCGAACCGATGCGGAGAACAAAACCATCGGTCTGCATCTGGCGGACGCCTACCGTACTGCCGGGAATTACGTTCAGGCACGAAATATTCTGCGGCCGCTGGCCGCGGATGAAAAATTCGCCGAGGTCGGCGAGGTGAGGAAAATGCTGGCGCAGCTTGAGAAGGCTCAATGAATTCAATGACGGTTATCAACGCGGATTCCCGCGGGTTGCGGAAATATTCCGCGACGGAAGGTACGGGGGCACTATGAAGAAGCCGAATCTTATTCTGGCAGGTGGAGATTTTCTCCTGGCGGCACTTATTCCGGCATTGGTGGGGATGTTTCTCGCCATGCGATCGGGGGGCGGCATGCCGGTGTCTTTTTCGCACGGCCTGGGCCAGAGCCTGGTTTTCGGGTTGGCGGTCGTTTTTTCCACCTACTTTGCCGAACTCTACCGGGGGGACCGACGGTTCAGGTGGAAAGAGACCTGTGTCCGGATCCTGATCGCCGGTCTGATGGCGTTTCTGATCCTGCTGCTCTTCTATGCCGTGACTCCCCAGTCGCAGTGGCTGCCGGGGCAGCTTGTCCTGGTGCTGGCCGGTGTCGGTCTGGCCCAGCTTCTGTGGCACTACCGATACCCGATTCTTTTGCGCTTCCCCTGGATATCCCAGAACGTGATGGTTCTCGGGACCGGGGCCCGCGCCCGTGAAGTGGCCGGTTTGATCGACGGTGAGCAGAACCCGTTTGTTTTCAAGGGCTATATTCACCCGGAAAATGTTGTTGATGAGAGCGCTGAAGAAAGTGTCTGTTGCAAGATGGAGAAGCTGAAGGAGCTGATTCGCCGCAACCAGGTGAAAAAGCTGGTTCTTGCCCTGACCGAAAGACGGGGCGTGCTGCCGGTCGGCGATATTCTCTGGTGTAAATTGCACGGTGTCGAGGTTATCGACTCGGTCACCTTCTATGAAAAGGTGACCGGTAAGTTGAAACTTGAGGATATCACCCCGAGCTGGTTCATCTTCTCCGACGGGTTCTGCGTCACCCGCTACGTGCTGTGGCAGAAACGCATGTTTTCGATCCTGCTTTCAGGAGTCGGGATCCTGCTGGCACTGCCGATCTTCCCCCTGGTGGCGCTCCTGATCAAGCTCGAGTCCCCGGGGCCGGTTTTCTTCTGCCAGGAGCGGGTCGGATTCGGCGGCCGGGTTTTCCGAACCTTCAAGTTCCGCACCATGCGCCAGGATGCCGAACAGGAGACCGGAGCGGTCTGGGCGCAGAGCAATGACCCGAGAATTACCCGTGTCGGCCGCTTCCTGCGAAAATCCCGTATCGATGAAATTCCCCAGTTGTTCAATGTCTTCAAGGGGGATATGAGCTTTGTCGGTCCCCGTCCGGAGCGGCCCGAGTTTGTCGCCATGCTCACCCGCAAGATTCCCTACTATGGCAGCCGGCATGCCGTCAAGCCGGGTCTGACCGGTTGGGCCCAGGTCAAGTATCCCTACGGGGCATCGGTCGAAGACGCCCTGGAAAAGCTTCGCTACGATCTTTATTACATCAAGAATTATTCGCCGTTTCTTGACATCGTCATCGTTCTGGAGACGGTCAAGGTGGTCCTTTTCGCCCGTGGGAGCCGATAGTCATGAAACGATTATTCACATTCCTGTCCTGCATGTTGCTGACGTTCCTCGTCGTCGCCGCACCGGCCCTTGCGGGAGACTACCTTATCGGCGACGGGGATGTGTTGTCCATCTCGGTCTGGGGAGTTGAAAACCTCAGTAGTGACGTGGTGGTGCGTCCGGACGGGAAAATATCGATTCCGGCCGCGGGTGATGTCGAAGCGTCGGGTCTTTCTCCTACGCAACTGGGAAAAGAGCTGGAGAAAAAACTTTCAGCGCTGGTCAAAAAACCGTTGGTCACAGTGACCGTCAACACGGTGACCAACAACCGGGTTTACGTTTCCGGGGGAGGAGTGCCGGCCGAGGTGGTTCAGCTGCCGGGACGGACCTCGCTTTTCAAGTTTCTCTGTCGTTTCGGTGACCTGACCGGCGCGGATTTGAAACGTGCCTGGCTGATGCGTGACGGGAAACGGGTGCCGGTAGCGATGGATGCCCTGTTTGTCGACGGGGATCTGTCCCAGGACCTGGTCCTGCAGCCCGAAGACATCCTGTTTATTCCTCCCAACGAGATAAACAAGGTTTATGTCGTCGGCGCGGTCAAGGAGCCGAAGTTCATCATTTACCGGCCCGGGCTTAAAGTGCTCGACGCCATCCTTGAGGCCGGTGGATTTTCGGACTATGCCGACCGCAGCAGGGTGGATGTGCTGCGCAGCAATTCGGCCCGGCTGGGAGACAAGGCCAATGCCATCGAGGTCAATATCAAAGATCTTATCGACAACCGCCGTTTCGATCTGAATCTGGCCCTTAAACCGGGTGACTATGTCACGGTCAAGGAAAGCATGTTCTGAGCCATGAAAGAACTTTTTCGCTATCTTGAAATGATTTATGAGCGCCGGACGCTGTTCGTCCTGACGACGATCCTCGCCACCGTTGTTTTCATCTGCGGCAGTTATCTTCTGCCCCGTAAGTACGAGGCAGACAGTACTGTTTTTATTGAAAAAAGTGTGATCAACAACCTGGTCAAGGGATTGGCGATCACGCCGGATATGGATGACCGGATCCGGGTTCTCAAATACGCGCTGCTGAGTCGCGGCCTGATCACCCGGGTCCTGAAAGACCTGGATATGGATACGCTCCATCCGGATGCCGGGGATTTTCAGGGACTGGTTTCAAGCCTGCAGGTGCGGACCAAGATCGAGGTGAAGGGAAAAGACCTGTTTACCGTATCACTGGTCGACCGGGACCCGAAGTTCGCCCAGCAGTATGTCAATCGTCTTGTCAGCGCCTATGTCGAGGAGAACCTCTCGGGGAAACGAGAGGAAACCTACGGCGCCAACCGGTTTCTGCAGGATCAGCTGACCCATTTCAAGAAAAAGCTGGATACCGCGGAGGACGCGATTATCGCCTTCCGGAAAAAACAGGGGATCTTTCTCTCCCAGGATGAAGCCGGCAGCCTTGCCGATCTCAAGGATTATCAGAAACAGATCGAGCAGATCGGCATTCAGCTCAACACTCTCAAGGCCAGGAAAACCAAACTGGCGGGACAGATGCGCAGCCTGGAGCCGACCATCGCGGTCTTCAGCGAAAAACAGCGTGATGACCGGATCAGTTTCCTGGAGGCACGGCTGCAGCAGCTGTTGTTGACCTATACCGAAAATTACCCGGATGTCGTGCGCCTGAAGGCGGAGATGGAAGATCTGAAAGCCCGGGACGCGATTGTAGACGTCAAGGAACCGGTCAAGTCGCAAATGATGGTCAGCAACCCGGTCTACCAGGATGTTCAGCAGAAAATGCTGGCCATTGAGGCTGAAATCGGCGCCTTGACCAGCCATCGAAAAAGCCTGCGGAAGATCATCGCCGACCGCAAGGCCGCCCTGCAGAATGTCCCGGTGAGCAGGAAAAAACTGGCGGTCTTGACCCAGGAACGGGATTCCTACCGGAAAATTTACCAGGAGCTGCTGCTGCGGCTCGGCCAGGCCGAGGTTTCGAAGCAGATGGAGATCGGTGACAAGGCCACCACGTTCAGGATTGTCGATCCGGCCTATCTGCCGACCCGACCGATTTTCCCCAATCGGATCAAGATGATCTTGCTGGCGGTCTGTGCCGCAATCGGCGTCGGTGCCGGGCTGGTGATTCTGCTTGAGAGCCTGAAAGGAGCGATTCGCTCAGCCGATGAGCTGACCCTTGCCGGGCTGCCGATCATCGGCGTGATCCCGATCATTGTCGACAGTGAGTCGCAGACGGCCCTGGTTCGCGGCAACAGGATACTGGGTATGGTGGTCGTTCTTTATTTTGCCGGAATCGCGACCGTTCTGGCCTGTGAAATGTTTCTTCCCCGGGGTTGAAGAAAGGCGCGGATGTTATGAGTCGAATCGACAGGGCCATCGAGATTGCCGCCGACATTCAGGCACGCAGGGTTCCCGAGTCCGCCGGCAGCAGGGTCGCCGCGGAACGGACCGCGGATCGGGTGGGTTGCTATCCGGTGGTTGCTCCGATTCAGGTTGAATCCGAGTGGCTGGTCGCGCTGCATCAGCCGAACGGGGTCGTTGCCGAAGAATACAAGAAACTGATGACCCAGATCCTGCAGACGATGAGCGAGGGAGCGTGTCGGAACAGCCTGCTGATCACCAGTTCCGTGACCGGCGAAGGGAAATCCCTGACCGCGGCCAACCTGGCGCTTTCCCTGGCGCGGCAACTTGATCACAGCGTGCTGCTGATTGATGCCGACCTGCGGCGGCCTCACCTGCATGAAGTCTTCGGTATCAGGCAGAGTCCGGGGCTGGTGGAATGTCTCGCCGGGGAGGCTGATCTTGCCGAGGCCATGGTACACACCGGGCTTGGCAAACTGGCCATCCTGCCGGCCGGTACGCCCTCCGCCAACCCCCAGGAACTGATTTCCTCCCACCAGATGAAAGCATTCGTCGAAGAGATCAAACAGCGCTACCGGGACCGTTACGTGGTGTTCGACAGCCCGCCGGTGCTTCCCTTCGCCGACGCGACGATTCTCGGACCGCTGGTGGACGGCGTTCTCTACGTGGTGCGGGAGAAAGTGGCCAATATCGTCGAGGTTAGGGAGGGACTGGAGCAGCTGCGGGGAAGCCAGATCCTGGGAACGGTCTACAACTGTGCCGCAAGCCTGAAACGTCCGGGGTATGGAGGCTATGGCTATTGACATGAAACGATCCGGTTGCCGCTGGGGACTGTTTCTGGGCTGCCTGATGACGGCTGTCATCGGCGTGCTGCCGGACAGCACGGCCGAGGCCCGCATGTCGGTGGCCTCCAGCATCACCCTGCGCGAGGAATACACCGACAATGTTTTTCTCGACCCGTTTCGTGAGCAGGACGATCTGATCAGCACCCTTGCCCCGTCTTTGATCCTGGGGCTGGACAATCGGCTGGTGACCGGGGAGCTGACCTATGGACTCGAATTCAGGAAATATCTGGATCACGACGGCCTGGACGAAACCGCTCTGAAGGATATTCAGCGCGGCCAGATGGACCTGATACTGTTGCCGACGGGAGATTTTTCCATCCTCGCCCATGGCATTATTGACCGGGTTGTGATCGATGACCGTCGTGAAATCTCCGACCGCACCAGCCTGGTGAACAAGACCAACCGTTCCCTGGTCAGGCTTCGGCCCCAGTATCGGCGCAACTTCACGCCGACCCTGACGGGGGAACTGGCCTTCCCTTTCGACAAGACCAGGTATGAATCGTCCGCCGGGGACGATACCCAGGGATATGGTGTCGAGTTGCTGATCGAGAAGAGCCTGAGCCCGCGGCTGAACAGTGACCTGAAAGGGATCTGGAGCCGGCAGAAGGCCGACCTGACCGAGGACTACAAACGTCTTGACCTGACGCTCGGCTGTCGTTGGAATCCCAATCCGGTTTGGGGGCTGAGTGCCCGGGGAGGCGCCATTCAACTCGATTATGACCATCGTGACGCCGCCGTCTACGGTCTGGGAACGCTGGAGTTGACCTTTGGCGAGTCGAAACCATGGCAGCTGGTTCTGCTCGGCAGCCAGGACTATCTGCAGTCTGCCGATGACGGCCTGAAAAGAAGACGCAACGCTGAACTGAGACTGGTGCGGGAGGCTCGGCTGAGCGGCGAGCTGGTTTTTTACCAGCTGCTCGACAATTTCCAGGCGGTCGACCGGGAAGACCGCTATTACGGTGGCCGGATGCAGGTCGGTTACCATTTCAGCCGAGCCCTGGAAGGCAGTCTCAGGGGACATTACCGGTACCAGAAATATCTGCCCGAAAATGAACGCGGTCATCGTTATGGCGGCGGCGGTGAACTTGCCTTTTCGGGGAAGATCTATCGCGTCGCCGTCGGCTATACCTACACGGAGAACACGTCGTCAATTTCAACCAACAGTTACCGTGAAAACCTGGTTTACCTGGAAGGCAGCCTGACGTTCGGAACCCGTCCCCCGGCCCGTGGAGAGAAATGATGTATGAGCAGTTTTTTCACCTGCAGTGCAAGCCCTTTGAACTGGTGCCCAATCCGGCTTTTTTCTACCTCAGCCGGACCCATCGCAAAGCGCTCAGTTATCTCGAATACGGCATTCGGGAACGGGCCGGTTTCGTGTTGTTGACGGGAGAAGTCGGTTCCGGCAAGACCACCCTGATTCACAATATTCTCAGTCGGCTTGAGGGGGAAATCGTCACCGCGCGGGTGTTCAACACCCGTGTCGATCCGACCCAGTTGCTGACCATGATCAACGAGGACTTCGGGCTGTCGGTTGAGAACCGGCAGAAAATCGACCTGTTGCGTGATCTCAACGAATTCCTGGTTTCTCAGTACGCTGAACGCCGGCAACCGGTGTTGATCATTGACGAGGCGCAGAATCTGTCTCCCGACAGTCTCGAAGAAATACGCCTGCTTTCCAACCTGGAGGCGGTCGACCGAAAATTGCTGCAGATCGTTCTGGTCGGCCAGCCTGAGCTGAAGACCATCATCCGCCGTCCCGAACTCAGGCAATTGCGCCAGCGGATCAACATCAGCTGTCACCTCGGACCGCTCAACGAGAAGGAAACGGAAGAATATTTTTTCCACCGGCTGGAGTGCGCCGGCAACGCCGCCGCGGTCACCCTGCCGGGCGGTGCCTTCAGCCGCATTCATCGGCGTACCGACGGGTTGCCGCGTCTGGTGAATATTGTCGGGGATTATCTGTTGCTGGCCGCCTTTACCGAGGGGGACGCCGATCTCAACATCGAACTGATCGACGAGGTTCTTGCCGACCTGGCGGACGGTGTGACTTTTGCCGGTTCCTGCGAGTGTGTTGCCGGAACGGTTGATGCCGATGACTGTCATAACCGCCTGAACACCCTGGAAAAAATGATTGGAAAGTCGGAGAACGCTGACAGGGAGCGGGGCTCGATTCAGGAAAGATTGCTGAAACACGAAAATATCCTTCGCAAGGTCATCTCCGGGCAACGGGAACAGCTGGCCGGACTGCACACCGAGCTGGAAAAAGTCTGTCTGCGCATGGAAGGAATCGAGGACCGGCTCGACCGGGTGCTGAAACTCCAGGACCGGGAACGGGGCGCGCACAAGGATCGTGCCCGGACATTACTGGCCAAATTAAGCGGTTGAGCGGCGTCGACAGGCGGAGGAACCATGGCGAATTACCTGAGCATTGATGTCGAGGATTACTTCCAGGTGGCGGCCTTTGAAAAGGTGTCGCCGCCCGGCTCCTGGCCGCAGCGGGAATTGCGTGTCCGGGAGAATACCGACAGGATTCTGCAGATGCTCGACCAGGCGGAGGTCAAGGCTACTTTTTTTGTCCTCGGCTGGATCGCCGAACGTTGCCGGGAGTTGGTCGAAACAATCGCCGCCGAAGGACACGAAGTGGCCAGCCATGGTTACTGGCATCAGCGCGTCGGCACCCGGGACCGGACACTGTTTCGTCAGGACGTGGTCCGCAGCAAACACCTGCTGGAGGATCTCACCGGTCGTCCGGTACTTGGCTATCGCGCGCCGAGCTACTCGATTTCACCGCAGACCGCCTGGGCGTTCGATGAGCTTTACCAGGCGGGCTATGGCTATGATTCCAGTATTTTCCCGGTGCGGCACGATCTTTACGGCTTTCGTGATTTTCCGCGCTTCGCCAGCCGGTTGACGCGCAGCCGGGAGGGCGTCTGGTCGGTCGGCGGTGACACGGCGGATGCCGGTGACGGCGCGCTGCTGGAAATTCCCATCACCACTCTCCGCTATGCCGAACGCAACATCCCGATCGCCGGGGGAGGGTATTTCCGGCTCCATCCCTATGCCTTCACCCGCTGGGGGCTGAACCATATCAATCGGGTCGAGCGCAAACCGTTCGTGTTCTATCTCCATCCCTGGGAACTCGACCCGGAACAGCCGCGTATCGGCGGTGCGGGATGGAAAAGTCATATCAGGCATTACCTGAACCTGGGAAAAACCGAAGGTCGCTTTCGTCGTCTGCTGCGGGATTTCAGCTTTACTCCGATGCGCGAAGCTCTGGCCCTCTGATCTCCAGCGGGGACCGCGTTTACGGAAACGGGTTATTGAGGTCGCATGAAGCCATTGAGAATCGTCATCCTGGTCAGTGAAGACCGGTCCGACATCTACTTCGCCAACCGATTGGCCGAACGTTTTCCGGTGGCGGGTATTTTTGTCGAAACCCAGTATGGAAACACGCCGACGTCCCTGGCTGCGAGACTGAAGAAGGGGCTGGGATACGCGGTTTCTCCCGGCAGGTTGGCGGCCAGGTTCGCGGAACGAAAAATCCTCAGGGATTATGGCCAACTCGCCCATGACGCCTGGCTTTCCACCTGCGGCAGGACGGAAACCCTGGAAGCGATTCCGGAGAACTGCCGCATTGTCCGCACCCGGGGCGTCAGGGATATCAATGATCCACTCTACGTCCGGCAGATCGCATCCCTGCGTCCCGATCTTATCGCCGTCTGCGGTTGTTCGATCCTCGGACCGGAGATTCTCGCCATTCCTCCCCTGGGGGTTCTGAATCTGCACGGCGGTCTGTCGCAACATTATCGCGGCGTCTGGACCACGCTCTGGGCGGTTCATAACGAAGAACCGGAATATGTCGGGGCGACGGTTCACTATGTCAGTTCCGGCATTGATGACGGAGACATCATTTTTCAGGGTCGGCCGGTGATCTGCCCGGGTGACAACCCGGAAACCCTTTACGCCAAGGTTGTCCGGCTGGGAGTGCGGATGATGAACCGCGCCATCGCGGATGTCCGGGACGGGAGGGTTGTACGCCACCCGCTGGAGCGCAAGGGGACCCTGTACTTCAATCGGCAGGTCACGCCGGCTGTTTTGAAATCCGCCCTGGCCAAGATCGATCGCGGCCTTATCGATCACTATCTCGCCGAAAAGGCGCAGCGTGACGAACCGGTGATTCAAACGATGTACGGGCATTTTCAGTCCGATCCGCATCTTGGCCGTCCGCTGTCGACGGTGTCGTCGGTGGAGTGGGCGGCAGCACGGAAGGGGACACGGCCATGCGTATCCGGATAGCCCGGGAATCTGATCGCGAAGGATGGGACAACTATGTGCTGGCCCATCCCGAGGGGGTCGCCTATCACCGTTTCGCCTGGCAGGAGGCGGTGCAGCGGGCCTACGGGTTCCCCGCCCATTATCTGCTGGCAGAGGTGGAGGGGCAGGTGAGGGGGGTGCTGCCGCTGATCGCCTTCAAACAGCCGTTCCGCAGTCCGCGCCTGGTTTCCCTGCCCTACTGTGATCTCGGCGGGGTGCTGGCCGATGACCGGGAAACCGCGTCCGCCCTGGTCGGGGCGGCTCTGCGGAGTGCGGAACAAATCGGCGCCGACGGGGTCGAGATCAGGATGACGGACGAGACGGGGCGGATGGAGACGCCTGGCGCGAAGGTACGCATGGTCATGGACCTGCCCGACAGCGCGGAGCGGTTGCTCGCCGGTTTCAAGGCCAAGCTTCGCAGCCAGGTGAAAAAGCCCGCGCGTGACGGCTTGCGGGCCGAACTCGGCGGGGCCGGGCTGGTGGCCCCCTTTTACCGGGTTTTCGCTGAAAACATGAGGGCTCTCGGCTCGCCGGTCCATAGCCGGGGCTGGCTGGACGCGGTCGTTGCAGGGTATGGCGAGCAGTGCCGGGTCGGCCTGGTGACCACCGCCGATGGAACGGTCGCGGCGGGCGGCATCATGCTGCTGCATGGACGAACCGTATCGATCCCCTGGGCTTCGGCGCTGCGCCGCTACAACAGCTTGAATCCCAATATGCTGCTCTACTGGACCTTCCTCGCCTACGCCGCGGACCATGGTTTCCGCTGTTTTGATTTCGGTCGTTCAACCCCGGATTCGGGGACGTTCAGGTTCAAACGGCAGTGGGGGGCACGCCCGGTGCCGATCGCCCGGGTGCATTACGGCGTTGACGGCAAAAGCGTCCGGCAGGCGACGCCCGGCGGGGCCGCGCGCGGGGTGGCCGGGGCGCTCTGGCAGAAAATTCCGCGCCCGGTCTGTAATCGTCTTGGACCGGTGTTGAGACGCTGCATCAGTCTGTAGAAGGGGTATGGAGATGAGAATCGGACGCACTTTGCCACCGGCCGCCGCACCGCTGAGGTGGAAACATATTGTCGCCGGCTTGAACGGCTGGCGTCGGGGTGCGGATGAAGTGCGGCGTTTCGAGAATGAAATCCGTTCCTTTTTCGATGTGCCTTGCTGTTTTCTTTTGTCCTCCGGCAAGGCGGCGCTGACCCTCATCCTGGAAGCGTTGAAGGCGTTGCACGCGGAGAGGGACGAGGTGTTGATTCCGGCTTTCTGCTGTTACTCGGTCCCTTCGGCCATCATTCGGGCGGGGCTCAAGGTCAGGTTCTGCGACCTCGATCCCGAAACCCTGGATTTTGATTTTGCCTTGCTGGCGCCGAAGTTGAACAACCCGCGACTGCTGGCGGTGGTTTCCGTCCATCAGTTCGGGGCTCCGGCCCGCGTCGCCGAGCTGCTCAGCCTGGCGGCGGGAACGGGGGTCACCGTTATCGAAGATGCCGCCCAGGGTTTCGGCGGATACCAGCGGGATCAGAAGCTCGGCACCCTGGCCCCGGTGGCCCTGTTCAGCCTGGGCCGGGGCAAGGCCCTGTCGACCGTTGAAGGAGGGGTCATTCTCACCCGCGACGCGTCTCTTGCCCGGGTGATCCGTCGTCGGGCGGCAACGCTTCCAGCCTATCGACCGGGCGAAATGCTGCGGCTGCTCGTCTACGCGGTGGCGCTGGTGCTTCTGCTGAAACCGTCCCGTTTCTGGTTGCCGCGTTCCCTGCCTTTCCTGAAGTTGGGTGAAACCCGTTTCGACCCGGATTTCAAGATCCGGAAGCTGTCCGCGTTTCAGGCCGGTCTCGCGCGGGGATGGCGGTCGCGCATTGCCCGGCTGCGGCGGGTCCGTGCGGTCAACTCCTGTCACTGGGCGGAGATCCTGGATGTTTCGGGAGGGCGGCATTTCGGTTCCGTCCGGGTCAATGACATGCCCGCTTTTCTCCGCTTTCCCTGGCGGATCGACGATCCCGAGCAACGGGCCCGGCTGTTGCGGCGCAGTTTTGAAAAGGGCCTGGGAATCGCCGCAACCTACCCGGCTCCGGTCACCGGCGTTCCGGAACTGATGACCGATAACCGGGGTGAAGGCTGTCCGGTGGCAGAGCGGCTCTGCCGGACGCTGGTCACCCTGCCGGTTCACAACCTGATGACGCCACGGGATCTGGCGAACATTGAGTCCAACATTGAAGCCTTCGCAAAGAAGCATCAAACTTTTGAACCGGTGACCGAAGGAGGTCATCGGAGGCGGAGTCCCGAGTGGGAAACAGAACCAGAACAGCTATCCTCCTGATCCTTCTGGCGGCGGTGTTCTACCCGGTTTATCCGGAGTTGTTCTCCGCCTGGATTCATCAGGCCGACAGTTCTCACGGGCTGCTGGTGCCGTTGGTGTCGCTGTACTTTGTCTGGACCTGTCGTGAGCGTCTGAAACAGGCTGAGACGTCCAGTTCGGCAGCCGGGCTGGTGTTGCTGTCGGTGAGCCTGATCGTCTATCTGCTGGCCCTGGTGGGGGATATCGCGGTTGTCGCCCGGGCGATGATCGTCTTCTCCCTGGCGGGACTGGTGCTCTACCTGTACGGCGGAAAGGTTTTCCGGATTCTCGCCTTTCCCCTGTTTTTCCTGCTGTTCATGGTACCGGTTCCGGTTTCGATCATCGGCCTGGTCGCTCTGCCGCTGCAGACGCTGGCGACGATGATCTCCTCGTCCCTGATCCAGTTGTGTTCAATCCCGGTTTTGCGGGAAGGGAACATGCTTTATTTCGTCCAGACCCAGCTGGAGGTGGCGGAGGCCTGCAGCGGCATCCGCTCGATTGTCGCGCTGATCATGCTGGGTACCGTTTTCGTCTACTTCTCGAAATTGGGGACGACCCGCAAGATCATTCTTCTCTGTTCGGCGGTTCCTGTCGCCATGGTTGCCAACATCCTGCGCATCAGCGGGACCGGCATTCTCGCGCATTTTTATGGTGACCAGGTGGCGCGGGGATTCCTGCACGAGTTTTCCGGTCTGGCGGTGTTTATGTTCGGGCTGCTGGTGCTGGGGATGGAAAATGTTCTGCTCAGCAGGGGGCTGAGGTTCTGGCGGCCGAGGTTCATGGACGGGGGGGAAAGATGAACAACAGAACGTTTACCGTCGCGGCGGTGGTGCTGCTGCTGGCCCTGGGTGGCGCCTTTCTCTCCACCACGCGGGGCAGTCCGGTGGTGATCAGCACCAACCTTGAACGGCTGCCGATGGTGATTGACGGTTACCGGGCGGTGGAGGATCGTTTTCCGCAGGCGGTCTACGACGAGTTGAACGCCGACAAGCATGTCTACCGCCACTACAGCGATGCTGAAGGCCACCAGGTGACTCTCTACATCGGGTATTACGGCACCGCCAAGGGAGGACGCACCGGGCACAATCCCTATGCCTGCCTGCCGGGGGCGGGGTGGGCCATTCTCGACTCCGGAAAAGAATCACTGGAACAGCCGGGCGTGGATGGCGGCGGTCCGCAGCAGGTGCGGGTGAATTACATCCTGGCCGGCAAGGATGGTCGTTATGAAACGGTGCTGCACTGGTACCAGACCGACCGGGACAAGGTTCTGGCAACCGGTTTCGAGCAGAACATCCAGCGGTTTCTGGGCCGGGTGCTGCGGAATCGCAATGACGGCGCATTTGTGCGCATCACCACCTCCTGCGACGAAGCAGGGATCGCCGAGGCGAAGAGGCTGACCCGGGGATTCGCCGAGAAGATCCTGGCGCTGCTCCCCGCTTACTGGCCGGAAGAGGGCTGATGACAAAGACACTTGATCTGCAGATTGTCTCCGACCGTGAAGAACTGGAATCTCTCGGCCGCGAATGGAACGCCTGCCTGGCCGCCAGCGCCGGTGAGGTTCTTCACCTGCGGCACGAGTGGTTTCTCGCCGGCGTGGACTGTTTCAATGCCGACAGCGAACTGCATGTCATGCTGGTGCGGGACGGGGAGGGGGTTGTCACGGCGGTTGCGCCGCTGCTCATTGCCCGGAGACGTTATCGCTGGGTGCCGGTGAGAGTTCTCGGGTTCGCTGACAACGGCCAGTCGCCGTTCAACGATTTCATTCTGCGCAAGGGGGCAGAGCGCGAATCCCTGGCCGTGCTGCTGGCCGGTATCGCCGCCTTCAGTCACTGGGACCTGGTCGATCTGCGGAAAATACGTAAGGGCGGTCTGCTGGACAACGCGGTGATTACGGGCGATGTTCTGTCCGGTTTCCGGCGTGGCAGCAAAGAGAATATTGACAGCCCCTACGTCACCATTGACGGCGACTGGGAACGGTTTCTGGCCAACCGATCGACCCGCTTTCGGAAAACTCTGCGCAACAAACTCAACCGGGTTCGCCTGGCCGGCGATGTCTGCGTGCGTCACTACCCGATCGACAGCGGCGACCACGATCTGCTCGACGAAATGTTCCGGGTGTCGGGACGCAGCTGGAAAAGGGAGGCCGGAACCGATCTGCTCGGTAACCCGGCGAGTCAGCAGTTTTACCGCCGCATCTGTCATGCTTTCGGTCCCGAAGGCAGGGTGCTGCTCTGGGTGTTGCTCAAGGGGGCGCAGGTGGTGGCGTTTGAATTTCATCTGCAGGACAACGGTGTCTGCTATCCGATTCGCGCCGATTACGATGCCTCGTTCGGGGACCTGTCGCCCGGCTCCGTCCTTGAATATCACATTCTGAAAAGTCTTTTCGAGGAGGGTGAGGTCCGGGAGTACAACTCCTGCGGCCATCATTATTCCTACCTGCTCAACTGGTCCAGAACCACCAGACAGCACGAGAATGCCGAAGTGTTCAGCCGGGCTCTGAAGATGCGCTTTCTCTACATCCTCGAATACCGGATTCTACCGTTTCTCAGAAAAATGCGTGTGAACCGGGCCGTTCGGTCGGTCAAAAGGTGGATCAGTTATGCGGGCGCGTAAAGTCATCAACGGCATCAGGGTGGTCGGCGGCGATTGCCGGGCGATCGTCAGTCGGGAGATCGGTTTCTACCGGGTCCGGCCGAAGATTGCCACCCTGTTTCTGACCTACCGCTGCGACTCGCGCTGCAAGACCTGCAGCCGCTGGCAGCTGCCTCAGGAACAGCTGGCGGAATGGGAACTCGATTACGACGGCTGGACAATCATCATCGACAAGCTGGCGGCGGCCGGTATCCGGGTGGTCGAGGTATTCGGCGGCAATGTCCTGCTGAGAAAAGAGCTGCTGCTGCAGGTGCTGGCCGGACTGCACGAGAAGGGGATGTCGATTCATCTGCCGACCAACCAGATAGGTCTCGATGACGAGGTGGCCGAGGCGATGGCCCGGTATGTTGACACCGTCTATGTCTCAACCGACGGCCTGCCCGAACAGCAGAATGAGATCCGCGGGCTGGATGACGCCTCGCGAAACGTCGTGCAGGCGATCACCCGCCTGACCCGGGCGCGTGAAAACCAGGGCTCCTGCGCGCGTCCGGTGCGACTGGTCTGCAACTGTACCGTCTCCAGGTTCAACGCCGACGTTCTTGAAGAGCTGGCGGATTACGCGCTGCTGATGGGTTTTGACGAGATCCACTATGAATACGCCGGGGAATTCCTGCCCGAGGATGTCGCGCGGACCCGCCTCGACGGGGTGGTCCCCGATCCGCACTACATCCGGCGTGAGCAGACCATTCTGGTCGATCAGGACGCCGCGGCCGGGGTCAAGGAGGCGATCCGGACCATCAAGAAGAAATTCAGGGACCGGCCGCTGCGCGTGGCGACCATCAATATCGACACCCGTTCCGAGGAGAGCCTGTGGAGCGGGCGGATACCGCACCGGAAATGCTACGTGATGCGCAACGAGGTGACCGTCGACCCGGCGGGGCAGATTGTTCTCTGTCCCTTCATCACCAATGTCGGGCTGGGGGACCTGGTCGCCGACGCGTTCGACACCATCTGGGACAATGCCCGCCACCGTCGGCTGCGCGCTCAGCACGACCGGGGAGGGATGCCGATGTGCGCGACCTGCATCCTCGGCGTGGAACGCAATCCCGGCATCAAGCAATCCCTGAAACGGGTTTATTTTACGCGCATTGAACCGGTGCTGAACAGGTGAGCTGACCGATGATGAAACGACGCCTCTTCCTTCGTTCCCTGCTGACGACCTGCCTGGCGCTGGCCATGCCCTGGCGCTGGTCCGCGCGGGCCGGGTTGACGCGGAGGGATGAGGTCGTGAAACCCGGGGCGCGGGCCGTAAGCCGGGTGCTGCGGGTCCATGATCCGGCGGCGTGTCGTTGGGACTTCGGCCCCGGTGACTACACCACCGGCATCGATTCGGCCGCGGTCAGGCGGATGCTGGCCGCTGGACTGACCGCTTTGACCGGCGCCGCGGATGCCGCGTCTGCCTGGCGGGCGCTGATCCCCCAGCGTCAGGGCGACCGGATCGTGATCAAGCCGAACCTTGGCAATATTCACGTTGGCTACGGGGAGGTGATCATGACCTCGCCGCAACTGCTGGCGGCCCTGGTAGCGAGCCTGCTGGAGGCCGGTTTTCCGGCCGAATCGATCACCGTCTTTGATCTGACGGCGCCGGAAAGTGACGTGATGCGGCAATGGCTCGGGCCCTTCGGTGTGCGCACCGTTTTCATGAAACGGTCGTCAAACCTGTTTGACAAGCTCACCGCCAGGGTGTTCCCGGGGCCCGCCGCGGCCGACAGAGGGGCGCCGGTTGTCATGCGGAACCCGGTTCGCGACAAGCATGGCGCGGAGGTGGAGTGCTTCATGCCCGAAATTCTCACCGAGGCTGACCACCTGATCAACGTGCCGGTGTTGAAGGGACACCAGTATCTGCTGCAGTCGAGCGCGTTGAAGAACCATTTCGGCACCGTGCGCTTCAGCAACCGCAACGCCTACCCGGTGGTGCTGCATGGTGAATATCTTGAATCCCATATCGTCGATCTCAACGACAACCCGCACATTCGCGACAAGACCCGGCTGTGCGTGGTCGACGCCCTGCTCGGGGCCGCCTGTTTCACCCTCGGCGATAACGACCGCCGGCCCTCGCCATGGACATCTCCGGGGCTCGACAGGGTGCCGGGCAGCCTCTTTTTCTCCCGCGACCCGGTCGCCCTGGAATCGGTGATCGGCGACCTGGTGGCGGCGGAACAGCGGGCGAACGGGTTCGAGCCGTTGTCTCACCGCTACCTGCACGAAGCCGCGCAAAGAGGGCTGGGGGTGCATGAGCATCGGGACGGAACGGGTGGCTATGAAAATATAGATTTCAGGGCTCTGGTTATGGGGGCTGTTTGATTCCTTGAAACAATGACCTGGTTGTTGGTCCAGGTTTTAATGTGATGAGGGTTTATGTTCAAAGTTGTCCGAAAAATTTATTCGCTGCTGGATCACAGTGAGCGTCGGCGGTTTCTGGTACTGATACTGTCCATGATCGCGGTCGGGTTGATTGATGTCGCCGGTATTGCCTCGATCATGCCGTTTATGGCGGTAGTTTCCAACCCTGAAGTTGTTTCCAGCAACCATTACCTGCACTGGGTCTATCAGACATTCGGGTTCAGTTCAGAGAACCATTTTCTGATTTTCCTCGGCTTGCTGGTTTTTTTCATGCTTCTGTTCAGCAATGCGATGAAGGCTATGGTGCTGTGGTTGGATCTCAATTTCGCCCATTTCCGCCTTTACAGCCTTTCCCGGCGCCTGTTCAGCAGTTACCTGTCTCAACCCTACGGATTTTTCATCAATCAGAACACTTCGATTCTGCACAAGAATATCCTGCAGGAAGTGGCCAAGTTCACCCATGAAGTGTTGCGGCCGTGTACGCAGATTTTTTCCAGATTGGTCGCAGCCCTGTTCATTTTCGGTTTGCTGCTGGTCATCGATCCATTGCTGGCGCTGATCATCTTTTCCTCGATGGGAACGGTCTACCTGTCGATTTACTTCCTGGCCCAGCGCAGGCTGGTGGTGATTGGTGAAGAACGCTTTGAAGCCAATGCCCAGCGGTCCAAAATTGCCGGGGAGGCTTTTGGCGGCATCAAGGATCTGAAAATTCTGAACCGGGAAGCATTTTTCTTTGACCAGTTCTCAGAACACGCTCATAAGGCTGAGAGCCGCATGGTCGCTCATGGGCTGTTTTCGCAACTGCCGAGTTTCTTCATGGAAGTTGTGGCTTTCGGAGGGATTCTGATTATCGTCATATACTACCTGGTGGTAAAACAGAACATTGGACAAACTCTGCCGGTTATTGCCCTCTACGCTTTTGCCGGTTATCGGCTGATGCCGGCCCTGCAGGGTATTTTTTCGGCGGCCAGTCTGCTTCGTTTCAACCTTCCGGTACTGGATCGACTCCATCAGGACATCAATGCGAACCCATGCGCCCGTCCGATATTGTCACGACAACAGGTTCCAATCCTCCCCTTTAAGGAGAGGATTCAACTACAGGCGGTTACATTTTCTTATCCAGGTTCGGATTGTCCGATTCTTAAATCATTTGATCTGAGTATCGAAAAAAATACCAGTATTGGTTTGGTCGGCGCGACGGGTGCTGGAAAAACCACTGTTGTTGATCTTCTCCTTGGTTTGTTCAGCCCGGACCAGGGACAACTGTTGGTGGACGGGATGCCTGTAAAGGCAGAGACGATGGCTGGATGGCAGCTAAACATCGGTTACGTGCCGCAGTCGATTTTCCTGAGCGACGATTCTCTGGCAAACAACATCGCTTTCGGTGTTCCTGCGGACCAGATCGACATGGCAGCCGTCGAGAGGGCAGGGAAGATCGCGAATATTCATGATTTTGTGATCAAGCAGTTGCCGAACGGTTATCAGACACCGGTAGGGGAACGGGGTGTCAGGCTGAGCGGGGGACAGCGACAACGGATCGGCATTGCCAGAGCTCTTTATCGCGACCCGGCAGTGTTGATCATGGATGAGGCGACCAGCGCCCTGGATGGGATTACTGAAGAAGTGGTGACCCAGGCGATCAGGACTCTTGCCGGGAAGAAAACGATTATCACCATAGCCCACCGTCTGACGACCTTGAAGGATTGCGACCTGATCTATGTCTTGGAAGAGGGGCGAATTGTTGAGCAGGGGAGTTATGAGGAATTGTCGGGTAGCTCAAACAGATTCCGTGCCATGTCAAGATCGGCAATCTGATCTGAGGAGAGTGGTTCAAATGAAAATTATTTACCTGGGGCTTAATGACAGGGAGAAAACGATAAGAAAAATCGAAAACGGTGAATTGCCGTCCAATCAGATGTACGGACTGATTGAGTTGAGAAAAATGGGATTTGCGGTTACACAATCGAGTACGGGGCCAACTGGAAAGTTTGAGAAAATATTTGATAAACTAAACAAAAAATTAGGGACAAATATACCGACATTAAAAGTTGTTACATATATTTATAATAATGATGTCATTGTCGTCAACGGGCCAATATCTACAATAATTACAATACTGTGCAAGATATTAAATAAGAAGATAATTTACCTTGATTCAGTTCTTAGGCCGCAGGCAAATTATTTGAGAAGAATGGTTTACAGGTTAAATATCAAAATGGCCAATGGAACAATTCTTTATTCTGAAGCGCAGAAACAACATTGTTCACAACTTTACAGGGTTCCTGCTTCGTGTTTCAAACTGCTACGATTTTCAATCGATATGCCCTTTTTTTTACGACATGCAGGGCAGACGAAAACTCCAGAAACAGGTGGTGAAAAATATGTTTTGTCTGTTGGTCGGGACCAGGCGCGTGATTATGGAACTCTGATCAAGGCAATGGACGGGATTGGAGTGAAACTTAAGATTGTCACGGTTCCTTATCTTCTAAAAGACGTAAATGTCGATTTGCCATTTGTTGAGGTTTTTGAAAATTTATCTTATGACGAATTGTTTGGACTTTATGAAGGGGCTTCACTGGTAGTGATTCCTTTAAAACGGTGGGGGACACAATATTCTTCAGGTACTACAAGCCTCCTTGAAGCCATAGCGCTTGGCAAACGCATTCTTGCTACAAAATCAGTACCAATGATGGAGTATGCTGATTCAGAAAATGGCGTTGTATATGTAGAGTCTGAAAATATGGGTGAGCTTAGAAATGCCATTATCGATTGTTTGAAAGATAAAAATATAAATAATTACAATTCATTAAATTTAAATAGAGAAATCATTGAATTGTATGACATGAAAAAATTCGCAACACAGTTTGGTGCATACATCGAAGAAATTATGGAAAGTTAGGGTATGTTTTCATGTTGATTTATATTTTTGCAGAACATTATCCAAACCCGTACAAACCGCAGTTTGATACTGAGTTTGCCTATTTTATTCGCCAGGGGCATGAGATCAGAATTTTTGTCAGTGGACAATATTGCAGTACTTTGCATCCACGTGTCAGGGAATACGGATTGGACAAGTTGACATCCTGCTTCCCGACAACTCTAAAGACGTTGCCAGGTTTCCTTGGTGCGATGGTACGGCGATTTTTCGGTTCGCCCCTGCAATATCTGAAACGAAGCGTTGCCATCTTTGACTCCAGGCACTCCCTGAAGATCAATTTGCTCAAGATGGCGAGGATGTTGATGTTGCCGCTTGCCCCCCCGGATCTGTGTTACATCCATAATCTTGCCACTGCGTCGATGGTTGATTTTCTGCCGCATATTTATCCTGCGAGTCGTGTCTTCATGTATTTCCATGGTGGCGAGGTTGGTGGCGTCAACAGGGTGGCCCGGGAGAAAGAACTTTTTTCCCGGATGCGAGTGGTCTTGACAAATACCGATTTCAGTAGAAAACAGGCGATCAGGCGTGGTGCCCCGGATGAAAGAACCGTGGTCGCCCCGGTCTGTTTCGATATGGCAGATTATCCTGATGTTGCTCATAAAAAATATAGAGAATCCGGACTGTTGCATTTGATTTCTATTGGTCGACTCAGTGAAGAAAAAGGATTGCTGCATTCCCTTGAGGCGATTCGGTCTCTGGTTGATGAAGGGGTGCGAAATTTTGTTTACACAATAGTCGGCAGGGGGATGCAGGAACAGGAACTGAAAAAATATGTGCAAACGCATTCCCTGGGCGATTTTGTCAAATTTGCCGGGGAGTTGGACAAGTCACAGGTTGTGGACTGCCTGCGTCGGTCCGATGTCCTGGTTCTGCCGAGTTTGGTAACCGAAACATGGGCGGAAACCCAGGCGGCCGTGGTGCAGGAAGCGATGCTTATGCGGGTTCTTGTTATCGCAACTGAAGCCGGTGGGGTGCCAGAGTCTACGGCACCGGCTTTGCGCCAGTTTTCAGTTCCGGTTGGCGATTCGTGGGCTATTGCTGAAAAGATAAAGCAGATCATGGCTCTGCCGGAAGTTGAAGTCTGCTTGCTGGGTGAGGAGGCTCGTCGTTTCGCTGTCGATCGCTACGATATCAATCTTAACGGGCATAAGTATCTTGAATATGTCGCTGACTGTCTCTGAGCATTTGTGAAAGGTTGACATGGAAAACAATGCTCCCGGAAATATTTTGATTGTCGCGAATTACCCGTCGGATGTCGGGTATGCCTGGTGGCTTATGGAGAATTTCTGGGTGGCAATAGGGGAACAGTTTGGGGCTGCAGGGAAACATACAATTCTGATGTATCCGCAGTTAGGTATGGTCCCGGATAATATCCGGAACTCCGGTATTCGTGTCATTGAGGGATCTTTTATGGGCTCAGGTATCTCCGGACTGTGTTCCCTGGTGAAAACCATTAGGGAGCATCGGGTGAAATACATATATCTAACTGATAGGCCTTATTTTTCTTTCATATATATGATTCTAAGATTGTGCGGAGTAAAAAAAATAGTCAATCATGACCATATGCCTGGTGAACGTAATAATATTATTTTCTATAAAAAAATGATTAAAAAACTTATTCATGATTTTGGAATATTCTCATGTGACTTTTATTTTGCTGTGTCAGAATTTGTCAAAGACAGGCTTGTTAACATTGCATGTGTTCCTGCGGATAAATGTGTCTCTATTCACAACGGCATCAAAATTTTCGACAACGAAAAAACCGATTACGCGAATCGGACGTTCGATATTCCGGAAGGTTCAACCATCATTGTTTCAACCGGCAGGGCTGTCTTCTACAAGGGAATCGACACTCTGATCGAAGTCGCCGGGGAACTGGTCCGTCATAAAAACAGGGAGCATGTTTATTTCCTCTATGTCGGTGATGGTCCTGATATCGATACATTCAAGAGCATGGTTGTTGAGAGGGGACTTTCGTCCCGGTTTATCTTTGCCGGTTACCGCAAAGATGTCAGCAGGATCCTCCCCTCCTGTGACATCGGTATCCAGGTGTCGCACGGGGAGGCTTTCTCTCTGTCGCTCATCGAGTACCTGTGTGCCGGACTGGTCACCCTGGCGCCAGGACACTGCGGCAACGGCGAGGCGATAGACGACGGTCGCAACGGCCTGCTCTTCACGCCCGGTGATGTCGCTGAAATCGTCGAAAAAATTGAATTTGTCCTTGATCACCGGGAGGAGGCGCGCCGCCTGGCCGGGGAGGCGCGGAAGACGGCCGTGGAAAAGTTTTCCCTTGAGGCCTGCAATGAAAAATTCATCGCTCTGTTGCGGCAACAGTTCATCTAGGTGGTGATGCGTGGGATTTAAACGATCGGTCAAATATCATGCTGCCGCCCTGTTCCATGAAACGGGCGTTCTGAAACGCCTTTGTCGGGCGGCTGCCGCGAACGGCGCTCTGGTTCTCGCCTACCACCGGGTTCTTCCGTCGCTGGCGGACGAGAAGCATTACATCCAGCCCGGCATGTATGTCAGCGTGGACAGTTTTGAAAAGCATCTCGACTGTCTGCGTACCCGGTTTAACGTGATCCCCCTTGCCGAGCTGCGGCGACGTCTCTCCGACGGGGAGGATATCTCGGGGTGCTGTTGCCTGACCTTTGATGACGGCTGGCTGGATAATTACCGCTATGCCTTTGCGGTCCTGGAGAAATATCAACTGCCGGCGACGGTTTTTCTGGCGACCGGGTTTGTCGGCAGCGAACGCCTCTTCTGGCCCGACGAGCTTGCCTTTTTTCTCGCCGGGATGACCGTTGAGGAACTGGTGAGAAAAACGCCTGAGCTGGCGGAGCCCTTGAAGAGGAGCGGACACCGTCCCCAACGGCCGGTACCGCTCGATGAGGTGATCGAGTTGCTGAAAACCTGGCCGCAGGACGACAGGGAACGTTTTCTCGCGGTGCTGCGCCGGGATGGCGGGGCGGCTTATCCCGAGCGGCTGTTGATGTCCTGGGACGAAGTCCGGAGCATGCAGGCGAGCGGCCTGGTTGATTTCGGTTCTCATACTCAAAACCATGTGCTGCTCGATCAGGCTTCCGTTCCGGAGGTTGAGCGGGAACTTGAACAGTCCCGTCGTGATATTCATGACCAGCTCGGTGTTGAAACCGATCTGTTTGCCTATCCCAACGGCAATTACACACCGGCTCATCTGTCGGCCCTGACGCGAGCCGGTTACCGGGCCGCGGTGACCACCCGCAAGGGGTGGGTGAGCCGTCGGGACAATCCTTACGAGATCTCACGGATCTGCATGCATGAGGATGTCAGCCATACCATTCCGCTGTTTTTGTCGCGGCTACATTTTCGGGGGTTTTGACGTCGATGAAAGTGCTGATCACAGATGGAAGCAACCGCTCCGCTCTGGCTGCCGTGCGCTCTCTCGGTCGCCGCGGACACGACATCTTCGTCGCCGGCAGCAGCCCCCGGACCCTGGCCTCCTGCTCCCGATTCTGCCGCGCCGCGGTTGAGGTTCCCAATCCTCACTGGCGGGGAGAAGATTATGTCGACGAGATCAATACGTTTGTCAAAAAAGAGGGGATTGATGTCATTCTGCCGATGACTGACCAGACCATCCAGCTGCTCAGCGCCGCCCGTTCCCTCTTCCCGACGGGGGTCGTTGTCGCCTGTCCCGATCATGACAAGGTCCAGGCGGTTTCCGACAAGTACCGTTTGTTCGAGCTGGCCCGGGATCTTGACGTCCCGATCCCGAAAACGATTTTTCTGCGGGGGGCGGATGGCCTGCACGATGTCATCGATCAGATCGAAAGCTACCCGGTGGTGGTGAAGCCGGCCTTTTCCCGGAAAAAGGAGGGGCAGAGCTTTCTGGCGGCCAGTGTCAGTTATGCCGACAGCCGCGAGCAACTGGAATCTCTCTATGCCACCGAACGGGCGCTGCGCTATCCGTCATTGATCCAGGAGAAAATTGAAGGACCGGGGACCGGCCTGTTCACGCTTTTCGACCGGGACCGGCATCTCACACTTTTTTCCCACCAGCGATTGCGGGAAAAACCGCCGTCGGGGGGAGCAAGTGTCGTCTGCCGAAGTGTCCCCCTCGATGAAGAGATGGTTGAGGCCGCGCGCCGGCTGTTGTCCGCCGTTGGATGGCAGGGTGTGGCGATGGTGGAGTTCAAGCGTGACCTGCGTGATGGCAAAGCGAAGCTGATGGAAATCAACGGTCGTTTCTGGGGGTCGCTGCAGCTGGCGGTGACCTGCGGGGTGGATTTCCCGGGATTACTGGTCGATTTCCTCAACGGAAAGCTCATTGACAATCAGGGTGATTATCGCTGTGGCGTCAGGATGAAATGGCTTTTTGGCACCCTGGATCACCTGTTGATCCGACTTCGAAACAGCCGCGAACAGTTGCACCTGCCGGCTGCCGCGCCGTCGAAGGCGGGGGCGGTCATGGACTTTCTGAAGATCTGGGAACAGGACTCCTCTTTTGATGTTTTCGACCCGCGGGACCTTGGCCCTTTCAGGTTTGAGGCGGCCTGCTGGCTGCGCCATGCCGTGGGAAGAAAGCCGAAAATTGAAACCGTGCCATGCCTGGACAGGAACAGGTGACGAGAGGAAATCGGGTGATTCTGCATCTGATAGAAACAGGTGGACCGGGGGGCGCCGAGCAGATGTTGCTGCGGCTGGCGGAGGAATACCGTCGGCGGGGAATCGAGCAGATGGTCTGCCTGCGTAAAGAGGGCTGGCTGGCCGGAGAGGTTCGGCGCCGCAATCTGCCCCTGGTCATCAGTCCTCTCGGGCGCCTGCCCGATCTTGCCTGGTTGCGGCGGATGCGCGGGATCGCCCTCGAGAAAGGGGTCTCCGGGATTCACGCGCATGAATTTGCCATGAATGTCCGTGGCGGACTGTTGGCCTCCCGGTTGCGCGTCCCCTGCGTGGCAACGGTACACGGTCGGGGCTATTTCGATCAGAAGAGGAGCCGTCGTCTTGCTTACCGGGTGACCAGCCGTCTGGCCGGTCTGGTAGCGGTTTCAGAGGATATCCGGCAACAGCTGATCGCGTCGGGGGTGTCTCCGAAACGGGTCAGGGTGCTTGCCAACGGCGTCGATGTCGGACGGTTTGCTTTTGATCCGGAAAAACGCAGGCGGGTCCGGGCCGGGTTCGGATTTACGGACCAGGATGTCCTGCTGGGAAGCGTCGGCAGTTATTACCCGGTCAAGGGGCATCGACATCTCGTGACCGCGATGAAGACGCTGGCCGAAACCTTCAGCCGGGTGCGGCTGGTGCTGGCGGGACAGGGACCGCTGGCTGAAGACCTGCGGAAACAGGCGGCGGGGCTCGGACTGACGTCCAGGGTGCAGGTCACAGGTTATGTCGAAGATACCGTCGGGCTGTTGAGCGCCCTTGATCTGTTTGTGCTGCCATCCCTGTCCGAAGGACAGCCGCTGGCGTTGCTGGAGGCGGGGGCCAACGGCCGCTGCATTGTCGCTTCCCGCGTCGGCGGGGTGCCGGAAATCCTCACTGATCGGGAGAACGCGCTGCTGGTCGAGCCAGGCAGTGCGGATCTGCTGGCCCAGGCCCTGGCGCACCTGATTGCGAACAGGTCAGAGCGGGAGCGCCTGGGCGCAAACGCGGAGCGTACCATCCGCTGTCACTGGTCGATCCGCTCGGTGGCGGACCGCTACCTCGAACTGCTGTTGCCGGATCCTGATCTGAAAAAAAGCGGTCTTGAGCAGGCCCGGGATTGAAGGCGCGACAAGGGCCGGTTTTTTGGTGCAGCGAAGGAATGAAGATTGATACGTACACAACCACTATCTGAGCCTGTTCTGAACAGGAACACTACCGTCCCGGCGGGCACCGATCGCCTTCCCGGAGGAGACCTTCGGGGCGGCGTCGTGTCCGAACGGCAATCCCTTGCCGGTTCGCTGAAATTGATCTGCAGCGGGTTCCGGCATCAGCATGCCGCCTTCATCCTGACGTGTATTTACCTGATTTTTGAATACAACCGGCCGCAGCAGGTTTATCCGGTACTCAACTTCCTGCCCTGGGGGAAGGTGCTGCTGCTGCTCGGGGCATTGTTTGCTTTTGCCGACCGGGATACCGGCGCGCCTCCCGCCCAAGCGGTGCGGCCCATGTCTCTCTTTGCGGTCTGTGTGTTGCTGTCGACTCTGTTCGCTTTTTCTCCGGGGACCGCCGTCAATGACTGGATGATGTTTTTCAGCTGGATGTTCGTGGTGCTGCTGCTCACCAGCGTGGTCAACAGCCGGTCACGACTGTTCCTGTTTATGACGGTCTATTTTCTCGCCAACCTGAAAATGGCTCAGCACGGATTTCGTTCCTGGGCCATGGGCGGTTTCGGGTTCTCCGGGTGGGGGGTGACGGGGTCGCCGGGGTGGTTTCAGAATTCCGGTGAATTCAGCCTGCAGATGGTGGTTTTTCTGCCCCTGGTTTTTTCCTATATCGCGTTTTTCCGTCGCCGGTGGTCGGTCGGGGTGCGCCTGTTCTTCTATCTTTTGGCGGTGATGGCCGTCGGCTCGATTATCGCCTCCGGATCGCGCGGAGCCATCCTCGGCCTGGCCATGGTCGGTCTGTGGTGCCTGCTCTTTTCGCGTCAGCGGGTCAAGGCCCTTATCCTGGTGGTCCTGCTGGGGATCCTGATCAGCCTGGTGATGCCGGCCGGTTTCAAAGCCCGTTTTGACACTGTGGGCAAAGATAAGACGTCTCTTGCGCGGCTGACTTACTGGCAGGCTGGAGTCAGCGCCGTGGGGAAGCATCCATGGACCGGGGTCGGTTTCCGCAACTGGACGGTCTGGGTTCGTGACGAGCATCCGGAGTTGATGAAAAAGGTCGGGACCACTCTGCACGCGGAGGTCATCCACAACACCTACCTTGAGGCGGCGGTCGAACTGGGCCTGCCGGGGCTGGCGGTTTACCTGCTGCTGTTGCTGCAGGTGTTTTTCTCCAACCTGAAGACCGCACGGGTTGCCCGGCTGCTGGATGATCGTTTTCTTGAATCCACGGCCAGGGGGCTGAACGGCGGACTGCTCGGGTTCCTCGCGCCAAGCTATTTCATGTCGGTGCTTTATTATCCCTATGTCTGGATGTTTCTGGTGTTGTCCGTCAGCTGTTCAGTTGTCTGCGGGCGGATGTCTCGCGAAAAACGACTGGCGGCTGCTCCCGCGATGGCGGCCGGGTCAGTGCCCGGCGGCAGGGGGGTGGTATGAAAGGTGTCCGGCTCAAGCCGTCGATAAAGCGCCTGCTGGGCAGTGTCGTGTCAACGGCCGCGGGGCGAAAGCTGGTGAATCGTTGTTCCCCGGGATTCGCCACGGTTTTTCTGCTGCATCGGGCCGCGGGAATCCATCCCGGCATTCATGGCCACGATCCGGAGGGGCT
Organism: Geothermobacter hydrogeniphilus; assembly: GCF_002093115.1. Lineage (NCBI taxonomy): Bacteria > Pseudomonadati > Thermodesulfobacteriota > Desulfuromonadia > Desulfuromonadales > Geothermobacteraceae > Geothermobacter > Geothermobacter hydrogeniphilus. The sequence continues at coordinate 145,186 of NZ_NAAD01000001.1, forward strand.
CGAACAGATCCTGATCGGCCTGAAAAAGCGCAGGTTCAACCTGGTTCCCCTGGACGCCGTCGTCTCCGCGGCGCGGGGGACGACGACCCTGCCGAATCAATCGGTGGCTTTTACCATGGATGACGGTTACTGGGATCAGCTGGAAGTCCTGGCGCCGGTCTTTGTCCGCCATGGCGTGCCCTTGACCGTCTTTTTAACAACGGGACTTCTGGACGGGGAGTTATGGCCGTGGGATGCCAAGATTCATTGGTTGATGATGCGGTTTGATCGGCAGCAACTTGAGATTCCAGTGGGGCGGCAACGGATTTGCTGGCCCACCGGATCGGCTCAGGAACGGCGTTCGGCACGCCGAGAACTGCAGGCCATCGCTGCGGCTATATCATCCGAACAATTGCCGTCTTTTCTCTCGTCCTTGGAAGACGCGGTCGGGATTAAGCTCCCGAAGAACGCGCCAGAGGAATTTCAGCCGGCAAGCTGGGATCAGGTCCGGTCGCTTGAGGCCGAAGGGGTGCGTTTTGCTCCTCACACCCATTCCCATCGAATTCTGAGCAGGCTCTCGGAGGAGGGAGCCCGCAGGGAATTGCTGCGCTCGCTGGACAGGGTCAGGTCCTGCACCAAACAAGCATTGCCGGTGATGGCCTATCCGGTCGGGATGGAGGCGCATTTTGGTTCGCGGGAGATGACGCTGGCGAAGGGGCTGGGTTATGCGGCGGCCTTCTCCGTCTGCGGGGAATACCTGCGCTGGAAGCGCGCTGATGGTGTGAGCGACAGCCGCTGTTATTCCATCCCTCGGTACGCGCTCCCGTCGAAGATTTCCGATGCGATGTGGATTGCCGGTGGTGTCGAACTGTTCAAGTGGAGTTCGGTGTCCCTGATGAGTCATATGGGGGAACTGGTGTATGGGCATGGTAGGCGGACAGGGCGTGTAGGTCGCAGGGTTTTTTTGAGAAGCCAATTGAGGAAACTGGCCTTATCCCTGGGGCAGTATTCGAGATTCAGGGAAATTGACCCGGGGCGGATAAAGAGACTGGTTTTCGTTTGTCGGGGGAATGTGTGCAGAAGTCCCTATGCTGAGAAGGTTGCGCAAAGACTTGGATTTCCGGCCGTCAGTTGTGGGACTGAGGTTCTGCATTCATCGCCGGCGGAACAAATGGCTGTTCGCGCGGCACTGATGAGGGGTGAAGATTTGTCAGAGCATATGTCGAAGAGTATTTTTGATAACAATTTTCAATACACTGATTGTCTCATCGTTATGGACCCGTCACAAATACAAGTTGCACAAAAAGTGGCAGATAGAGTTAATTGTCAAGTTTCTTTGTTGGGTATGTGGAATATTCAAAAAACACCAGAGATATACGATCCTTATGGTAGGTCGATCGAATCATTTAATGAATGCTTTATGTTTATCAGTAACTGTATAGACAAATTAGTATTACATTTAAATTCTGATAATGGAATGGTGGATTGAATGATGGAAAATGGAAAAAAAATTTGGATAACATGGGAGCATCAACGTAGGTCTATAGTTTTGTCAAAAGAGTTTGGGTGTAAACTATATATCTATGACAAAAATTATTCAAATAAGGCTCTAAGGTATTTGTCGGCAATCTTATTCACATTTATTGTTGTTATCAGAAACAGGCCGGAAATAATATTTTGTCAGAACCCATCTGTTGTCTTGGCCTTTCAACTTTCATTATTGAAGACATTTTTTACGTATAAACTTATAGTTGATAGGCACTCAAATTTTATGTTTAATCTTGAAGATTCATTTAAAAAGAAAATTTTTACTATTGTTAGTGATTATTCAATAAGGGTTGCGGATTTGACGATCGTAACAAATGAGTTTTTGAAAAATAATTATATCGAGAATAAAAATGGAAGAGGAGTTGTTCTTCAAGATAAGATACCAGACATGGGTAAAATTTTAAAAGAAACTGACAGAAGTAGAAAAACTGTTTTTTTTATTACCTCGTTTAGTAGGGATGAGCCAATATTGGAAGTTCTTGAGGCAATTGATGGTTTAGGTAGCGAATACTATTTTTATTTTTCTGGTGATTACAAAAAGTTGAATGAAGACATCCCAGTAAAGGGTGTGAATTATGAATTTACTGGATTTATTGATGAAGATAAGTTTTGTTCGGTATTGGACTCGTCACATGCCGTTATGGTTTTTACAAAACATGAGCACACATTGACATGCGGCGCTTATGAGGGGTTAGCAAAAGGCAAGCCTCTGATTTTGTCGAATACTAAGGCTATCAAAGATTATTTCAAGTCAGGTAGTGTTTATTGTGATATGAATTCAGCATCAATAAAGAGAGGGATTGTTGAATGCTTTGAAAATTATAGTGAATTGAAGATGCAGGTGTTAGAGTTAAGATTAGAATTGGAAAAATCTTGGAATGAAAAGTTCAATGACATAAGGACATCTATTTTTCAGTAGGCAGTTGGGAGTAATAATGAATAAGAATGTTTCTAAATACTTATTTTATTATCCATCTACTGTAGTAAAGGGTGAGATGGTGTTTAAATATTTAAATGAATATCGAAGTTTTCAGTGGAGAGATATCGATAATATACGATCCTATCAACTCGAAAAGTTGAAGAAAATAATCCGCTTTTCTCGATCTCATAGCGGATTTTATAAAAAACTATATCGTAATATAGATGATGATTTTATTAATAATCTAACGTTCGATAGTTTTAAACATTTGCCGTGTATTGACAAGGTTGATTTGATTAGGTCTGGAAAATGTATGTCAACTTGTTGGAAATATTTTTCTGGAACAAAAACAACGGGTGGGTCGACAGGGCAACCAGTTCGGGTAAAAAAAAATCCAAATGCTCTTGCCCGTGAGAGGGCTGCTACTTGGCGTTCGTATGAGTGGGCAGGTATTGAAGTTGGGGATCGGCAGGCAAGATTTTGGGGGGTGCCGCATTCAGTGTCTGGCCGGGCTAAGGCTTTGTTGACTGATTTTTTGACTAATAGGATTCGTTTGTCGGCCTTCGATTTGTCAGAGGAGAAGATGGCTTTATATTATGAAATGGCAATGTCGTTTAGACCACGATATTTGTATGGTTATGTAAGTGTCTTAAAAATGTTTACAAAGTATATAGAAGATATTAATTTACCAATCATAGATAGTGTAAAATCGATTATTACAACTTCAGAAATATTGACCACTAAAGATTCCTTGTATATTGGTAGTGTGCATGGTTGTAATGTCTATAATGAATATGGTTGTGGTGAGGTTGGGTCAATAGCTCATACTTGTGAAAATGGTAATCTTCATTTGATGGCCGATAATGCATATGTCGAAATATTTGATCAGGGTAATGGTGGAGGCGAGATATATGTTACAGATCTGCATAATTTAGCTACACCATTAATTAGATATCGACTTGGTGATTATGCTATGGCATCAAATGAAAAATGCTCATGCGGCAGGGGGTTGCCAATAATAAAAGCAGTCTGCGGTCGTGCATACGATATGTTGACAATCGAAAATGGAAAAAAAATACATCCAGAAGCTGTAATTTATGTATTCGAAGGTATCCAAAAAGATAAAAATGTTTTTAATCAATTTCAAGTTATTCAAACAGATTTATCTAAAATTACAATTAAGATTGTTCCGGCAGATGAATGGGATGATTCAGTTGTAGATATAATATTGAAAGAACTGAAAAATAATATTTCCAATAGTATTGACTACAACTTTGAATTCTGTTCTGCCATTGACAGAGAAGCGTCAGGTAAAATGCGCATTGTTAAAGGCTTGGTTGAATCCGATTAATAGGTAACTATTTTTAAGTTTGTTGGTGCTGCTATAAATATGGGTTGTTGTTCTAATGATGTCTGCCATCCAGCATAACCAAGGATAGAAATGTAATTGTCAGTAAGATCTCCATTGTTGTCTATTATGTTATCAGAGTAAGAGCCATGAATATTGTTCGATAAAGTGATACAGTTACTCGGATTATTTTTTGACAGTGTTGAATGATACATTAATGGGCTTTTGAAATAATATGAAGGTTCCCCTTGGTATCCGGACCCTGTTATGAAAATATTGTCTTTAATTATAGCGTCTCCGATTTCACCGCATTTTGTCCCATCAACTCTGTCGAACCCTAGATAGCCCGATATTGTATTTCTATAATAGTAAACGTTCTTTTGTGGTTTGTCTGATCTTTGAAAAAAACTTCCTATGTATGAGCTTCCTGTCATCTCGAAAAAGTTAAAAGATATATCAATATCGTTTGTGTAAGCCATAATAGAATTCATTGAATGCCCAAGGACCCATCCTGTAGACATTATAATTTTATTTTTTCTTATTGACATTCTGTCGATATATTCTTTTGGAGATATGGCGCTATTGATACCTGTTACACCCTTTCCTCCAGGTGAATGTATGTAGTTGCTTTCAATAAGTGCTTTATATAGTGAATAAAGGCTTCCGATAGCTGAAGCTCCAGCAAAGTTCTTGAACTCATTGTCTTGTATGACAAAAAACGCACCTGATGGACTTCCCTTGGTAGTATAAATGAATCCTTGGTTTATATTTATTGATTCATTTGATACGAGATTGTTGAAACTACAACGACGTATAGTTTGGTAATTATGGCCTCCATATAATTGGATCGCATATCTTGAAAAATCATTAAAATTCAAGTTATCGAAATATGGCCCAATATTCCAAGAACGTAGAAAATGACCTGCTCCATAGATGTTGACAGTCTCTTCAGGAAAGCCAATCCAGTTGTGTGGAGAGTTATTGAGAGACATCTCATCGTTAGATCCAAATAGTTTGTAGTTGCCTTTTCGAAAGTAAACGATATCAGTTATGTTTTCAGATGTCGTATTGTTTATCAAACTTTGTATGGATGCATATGGTTGATTTATGCTTCCAGTTTCCACTCCACTATAAGAGCTGTCCACAAACAAAAACCCATTCGTCGTTACATCAATAGACCATGTTGTAGATACGGTGGTATTTTCAGAATCTGTCACCGTCAAGGTTATTGGCCCAGCGCTAGACTGTGGGTTCGGCCAGCTGATCTCGCCGGTAGCTGGATTGATGGTCATTCCCGGGGGAGCATTCTTCAGGCTATAGGTAAAGGGATAAAGCCCACCGATTACGGCAGCTCTGATGTTGTATTCAATCCCTGGATATGCCCTGAAAATCCGGTTTGTTGCCGGGATCGCCGGTGAGCCGGTTCCGGCAGGCTTGATATTGATTATCTCAAGCGGGAAAAATGCTGCGTAACTGAATCCGGCTGTCCCCACCACCAGAAAAGCAACCATCAAAAGCAATTGAACAATTGTTGGTTTTTTGTGTTTCCGTGTCTTCATAGCTCAAACCTTTTTCTGCCTGTTTGTTTGTCGGCCCGACCGGCAGTCGTCTGATACGTATCTTGATATGTCGTCCGGACCATATTTCGGCCTGACAATGGTTCCGTGATTCACAGTTCCAACTTCAGGAGGCAGGGGGAGAGGAGGGTAGTGGTTCGTTGGAATACCGGGATGAATCCTAGTCGCAGCTTTCAATCCGGTCAATACGCATTAGCACAGAACTGTTTTTCGTGTATCGACGCCCGTTTCCGGATGATTGCGGTGCTCTTGCTGCCTTGATGTAACAGCAAAAAAAGTGCCATCATTGTGTCGTTGGCGCATTGTTTTCTTAGTGCCGGGAATCATTCGTGTTTTTCGGGTGATTTGTTTTCCGCGCCTTTCCCGTGTCACTTTTTCAGCTGTCCATAGCGATTTTTTGACACTTAAAGACCTCGCACCGTTGTCTAAAACCCTCGTAAGACAGTATTTTTTCGACGAAAAATTATTTCTTTGAGCTTTCAATCAGCGCCGGCTGTGATACGATTTTAACATTCTTGTTTCTATGTCGGGGGGATTGGGTTTTGGTGCGAGTGTGTCATGTGATATCGGGCGACCTGTGGGCCGGCGCCGAGGTGATGGCTTGTCACCTGTTGCGGCATCTGCAGAATGAGCCGGGGATCGCGTTGCGGGTTGTTCTGCTCAACCGGGGGCGCTTGGCTGATGAGTTGCGTTCCGCCGGTATCACGGTTGATGTTGTCGAAGAAAACAACCTGTCGTTCCGGCAGCTTGTCTGTTCCATTCACGCTCTTCTGAAAGCCGCTCCGCCGCACATTCTGCATTCTCATCGCTACAAGGAAAACCTGGTCGTGTTCCTTGTCTCCAGGCGGTTGTCGGGGGTACGTCTGGTCGCTTCGCAGCATGGACTCCCCGAGACACCGGGGGGGCATTCCGGTTGGCGGCACAGAATCAAGTCGAGGATCAACTTCTTTGTCATGGCCCGCTTTTTCCACCGGGTCGTCCCGGTTTCCCGGGACATCATGACCCTTTTTGTCAGTGACCTCGGTTTTTGTGCGGAGCGAATCAGCGTGATTCCCAATGGTGTTGAGCTGCCGGTATTGCCGGACCGGGCGGAGGACGTTGACGTCGTGACGCTGGGATCTTCAGGGAGGTTGTTTCCGGTCAAGGATTATCCCCTGATGGTCCGGGTGGTCAAAGAGATCGGTGCCGCCGAGAAGGTCCGCGCGCTTCTGGCGGGTGAGGGGCCGGAGCGAAGCCGCATCGAACGCGGCATCGCGGAAAACGACCTGGAGGGTGCCTTCCGGCTGGTCGGTCACCTGGATGCCATGGACGATTTTTATCGCGGGCTCGATATCTATCTCAATACCTCGGTGCATGAAGGCATACCGATGACCATCCTCGAGGCCATGGCTCATGGTCTGCCGGTGATTGCCCCCGCGGTCGGCGGCATTCCGGAAATCATCGAGGATGGCGTTGAAGGGTTCCTGGTTGCCGAGCGTTCGCCGAAAAAATATGCCGAGAAATGTCTGCTGCTGATCCGCGATTCACGGTTGCGCAGGCGGATGGGGGCGGCCGCCCGCCAGAGAGTCGAGACCTGTTTTTCGGCTGCCGCGATGGCTGCCGAATACGCGACCTTGTATCGAAGGATGAACAGTACAGCCGAAACGGCGATCGTCGGAGATGTCTCTGATAGGTCCGCCGTCTGAGGGAGGGGCGATGCTGATCCTGTTTTACGGTTCCATTTTCATGATTGCCTTTGCCTACTTCGGCTATCCGTTGTCGCTTCTGCTGTTGTCACGGTTCCGTTCCCGACCGGTGGCGCGGCGGGCGATCGCGCCTTCCGTCACCCTGATCATCACTGTCTTCAACGAGGAGGCGCGCATTCGTCCCAAGCTGGAGAATACCCTCGCTCTTGACTACCCGCGAGAAAAACTGCAGGTCCTGGTCGCCTCCGACGGCTCGACCGACGCGACCAACAGCATTGTCGAAAGCTACCGTGATCGGGGGATTGAACTGCTTCCGGTCAGAACCCGCGGCGGCAAGGAGAATGCCCAGAAAGAGGCCGTTGAGCAGGCGCGGGGGGATGTGCTGGTCTTTTCCGATGTCGCGACCATGCTTGATCCGGAGGGATTGCGGAAGATGGTCGCCAACTTCGCCGACCCCGCCGTCGGCTGCGTCAGCAGCGTTGACCGGGTGCTGGACAAGGAAGGGCGTCCCGGCGGTGAGGGAGCCTATGTCCGCTACGAGATGTGGCTGCGTTCGCTGGAATCTTCGGTGCATTCCCTGGTCGGTCTGAGCGGGTCCTTCTTCGCCGCCAGGCGGGAGGTCTGCAGCGATTTTTCCGCCGACATGCAGAGCGATTTCCGCACCCTGCTGAACAGCATGCGCCTGGGACTCAGGGGGGTGAGTGACCCGCAGGTGGTCGGCTATTACCTTGATGTCGCTGACCAGCGCCGGGAATTCGACCGCAAGGTGCGCACGGTGCTGCGGGGGCTGACGGTCTTTTTTCGCAACCTTGAATTTCTCAACCCCCGGCGCTACGGTTTTTTCTCCTACCAGTATTTTTGCCACAAGCTGCTGCGCTGGCTGGTTCCGCTGTTCATGGCGACGGCCCTGATTTCAAACCTCTGGCTGGCCTCGGGGTCGGTCTTTTACAGCCTGCTGTTCTGCGTCCACTTCGGTTGCTACCTGGCTGTCGGATGGAGCTGGTGGCGCCGGGCCCTGCCGGTCTGGACGCCATTGAAGATTCCCGTTTATTTCGTGGTTGTCAATGCCGCCATCCTGCTGGCCTGGTGGCGGTACCTCGGTGGTCGGCGACAGGTCATGTGGACCCCGTCACAACGGTGACCATCGGTTCAAGGGAGCATTTATGTTCATCCTGATATGTTCAGCGGCCGCGATCTCCATGGCCGGGCTGGGGGCTCTCTACCTGGCTTCGGGATGGCGTACGTCTTCCGACCGGCTGCTGCTCGCCGCTCCGCTGCTGCTGTCGGGGGCCCTTGAACTGTTTGACCTGCTCAGTCTGCGGATTCCGGATTCCCTCTCTCTCTGGTGGCCGGCGTCCTTTGTCTGCGAGAGCCTGCTCGCCCCGGCCTGGCTGCTGGTCGGTCATGCCATGTGCGGCCCACCGGCGAATGCCCGCGTGCGTTACCTCCGGCGGATACTGCTGGGAGCCTCCTTCCTGCTGCTTCCCGTGGCGCTGTTCGGTTCCGGACATCTGACCATGTTCAGCCCCGATTTCGACCAGGAAAGGATCGTGTTTCTGAGTCGGGCCAGTTACCTGTTCTATCTCGGACTGGGATTTTTCCTGGTCAGCGCCCTGGTTCTGCTGGAGCGCGGTCTTGTCTCTCACCAGGGACTCAACCGCTGGCGGGTCAAGCTCGAAACCGTCGGCATCGGCACCATTGTCGCCTCGCAGTTCTTCTTCTACAGCCAGGCGCTGCTGTACCGTTCCCTTGACTACAACCTGCTCCCGGTCCGCTCGGCGGCCCTGGTCCTCGGCTGCGGCATGGTCGTCTATTCACGTCTGCGGCGGGGAGATCCTCCGAAAATCCGGATCTCCCGCCGGATGACCTACCGCTCCATCGTCATTCTGATCGTCGGCCTGTATCTCTTTTCGCTGGGCCTGGCGGGCGAGGGAATGCGCTATTTCGGTAATCATTCACAACGCTACTTTGTCGGTCTGCTCGGATTGTTCGGCGGGGTGGCGGTGCTGATGCTGGTCCTGTCCGGCACCCATCGGCGCCGCCTGCAGGTTTTCATCAACAAGAATTTTTTCAAGGAAAAGTATGACTACCGTAATCACTGGCTCGATTTCACCCGCCGTCTCGCGTCGACCAGTTCGCTGGAGAGCGTGGCCCGGTCGGCGCTGGATTTCTATGTTGAAACCTTTTCCCTCCACGGAGGAGCCATTTACCTGCTGTCGAACGACCGTAATCTCTATCAGCCCTACGTGGTCGTCGATCATTCCCTGCCGACCGAAACGATTGACGTCGACAGTCCTCTCGTCCACCTGTTCCGTGAAAAAGGCTGGGTCTTCAATCGTGAAGACGGTCAGGAGGATATTCTGCAGGTTCATCATGACCTGTTCCGTCCCTATCGCTACAGTTTTGCCGTGCCGTTGTTCGTTGAAGAATCGATCGAAGGAATCATCCTGCTCGGTGAACGGGTTGACCGCGATGAACATCTGAATTACGAAGATTTCGATCTGATGAAGACCCTGGCCGTGCAGACCATGGCCATGCTGCAGAATTATCGACTCGGTGAGCAGCTTTCCATCAACAGGGAACTGGCGGCGATTGGGAAAGTCTCGGCGTTCATCATGCACGACCTGAAAAATCTCGTCACCAATCTCGGCCTGGTTGTTGAGAATTCCAAGGACCACCTGCACGATCCCGAGTTTCAACGGGATATGATCGACACCCTGGATGGCACCGTGGACCGCATGAAGGGGCTGATCGGCCGGCTGCAGAAATTTGGTGCCGGGCAGCCCCTGAATCTCTGCCTGACCGATCTGCGAACCCTCGCCGGCGAAGTGATCGCTGAATTCGCCGCCGGCGGGATAAGGTTTTCCGGTGAGTCGACGCCGGTGCGGGTGGACCGGGCGGAAATACGCAAGGTGCTGCTCAACCTGCTGCTCAATGCCGTTGAGGCATCGACCGGGGAAGAGGGGATCGAACTGCGGGTCTGCAATGAACCCCGACCCTGCATCCTGGTCCGTGACCGTGGTTGCGGCATGTCCGAGGCTTTCATGCGGGACCGGCTGTTCCGGCCTTTTGAAACAACCAAAGACAGCGGTTTCGGAATCGGCCTGTTTCAATGCCGACAGATTGTCGAGGCTCACGGAGGGCGTATCGAGGTCGAGAGCCGGGTCGGCGAGGGGACCGAATTCAGAATTCTGCTGCCTGCCGTGACCTCTCCCGCTGAACAGGTGGAGCGGTCACCGCTTGCGGAAGATCCCTACGCGGCTGCTGATGTTCTCAATGCCGCGCCGTTGCTGAAAAAGGACTGAACCCGGATGGAGACGAACAGATGGCTGTGCGGTTGATGACAGGGGGAAGAAGATGAACAGGCTGCTTATCGTCGATGACAATCCCGAGATCCGCAAGCAGTTGAAGTGGGGGCTTTCCGGTGATTACAGCCTGCTGTTCGCCGAAGACCGGAAGAGCGCGCTGGCCCATTTTCAGCGCTATCAGCCGGCTGTTGTACTGCTGGATCTCGGCCTTCCTCCGGCGGCCGAAGGTGTTTCCGAAGGGATGCAGACCCTGGAAGAGATTCTTGATCGCGATCCGTTCTGCAAGGTGATCGTCGTGACCGGGCGCGATGAGAAAGACCACGCGCTGCAGGCGGTTTCCCTGGGAGCGCACGATTTCTATGCCAAGCCGATCGATCTGACCGAAATCAGGATCATCCTGCAGCGGGTTTTCTACCTGGCCCGCCTGGAAGAAGAGAATGACCGCCTGCAGCAGGAACAGCAGACCTGCGGGCGGGATTCGGGTCTGTTGGGACAATGTCCGCAGATGCTGGAGGTCTATAAAACGGTACGCAAGGTCGCGACCACCGATGTCCCGGTACTGGTGCTGGGCGAGAGTGGTTCCGGCAAAGAGATGGTGGCACGTTCCATTCACTGCCAGGGGTTGCGCCGCGACAAGCCGTTTATCGCGCTGAACTGCGGGGCGATTCCGGAAACACTGCTTGAGGCCGAATTGTTCGGCCATGAAAAAGGGGCGTTCACCGGCGCCATTAAAAAGGTTCTCGGCAAGATTGAATCCGCCGAGGGGGGAACCCTGTTCCTGGATGAAATCGGAGAAATGTCGCCCGCCCTGCAGGTGAAGCTGCTGCGTTTTCTGCAGGACAAGATTATCCAGCGGGTCGGCGGCCGGGCCGACATTCCGGTGGACGCGCGGATTATCGCCGCGACCAATGTCGACATTCACCAGGCCATTGAAAATCAGAGCTTCCGTGAAGACCTTTTCTACCGGATCAGCGTTGTCAGCATCGAATTGCCGCCGCTGCGTGAGCGGGGGGATGACATCCTGCTGCTGGCCAACCTCTTTTTATCCCGTTACGCCACGGAGTTCAATAAACGCATCCGTTCCTTCAGTACCGCCGCGGTGCGCAGCCTCTATGAGCATGACTGGCCGGGAAATGTTCGGGAACTGGAAAACAAGGTCAAGCGGTCGGTGGTGATGAGCGATCGGTCGGTGATCTCGCCCGATGCCCTCGGTTTCAGTGCCCCGCGGGAGGATGAGGAAAGCACCAGGGAGGGTACAACCGCGGTGCCCGGCGAGATGGACCTGGACGGGTTGACGCTCCGGGAAGCGCGCAGCCTGGTCGAGCGGGATCTTCTGCTGCGGGTGATCGAGCGCGAGCAGGGCAACCTGGCGCGCAGCGCCGAAATGCTGGGAGTGAGCCGACCGACCCTCTACGACCTGATAAAAAAACACGGTCTGCCCCACCTGAGCCAGTCCTGAATGGTTTTTTATCAACGACGTGGGGATGTGCTGTTTCAGGGCTGAGTAAAAATATCAGTTATTGCGCCTTGAAGGAGTGCGTCGCACTCGGATAACTGTTCCCCTGGTCATCCACCGCCACGACTTTCCAGTAGTAGTCCTGCCCAGGTTCCAGGTCATAGAGCAGCAGCTGGGTGTCGGTCAGATCCGGCACCACTTCGGTGTACAGGGGGGAGGGAGCGGCGCCGCCCGTGGAATTGCCCGTTACGCTGCCGTCGCTGCCGCAGCCGAATACCAGCAGGCAGGCGGTTGCCGCCAGCCCGGCACGCAGCGGATAGCCCGTTATTCCCTTCATCCGGCTTATAGCGAAGCCGGCAAGGGCGAGCAGGGCCAGCAGGGCGATGGCGGGCGACAGCGGGGGAGTGCTGCTGGAGGGAGGGGCCATCAGTCCCGCGGTCGCTGGATTCAGCTTCGGGTCGGTGCCGTAATAGAGGGTATAGGTGACGTTGTAGCTCGCCGGGGCGCGGCTCCAGACCAGGTTGACCGAGGCGGCTACGGCGCCGGCATCCGCCGGCGAAATCAGCAGCGGAATCCAGGCGCTGGCGACGGTTTCGGAATAGCCGCTTTCCACGTTCAGACTGTTGTAGGCGGTGGCGGCGAAGAAATAGACCTGGCCGTCATCCGGCAGGGTGAGGTCGATGGAGTTCCGGGACGGGTCGGCAACGACGATCGGTGAGGCACCCTGCGGCAGTCCCGTACCGTTGAACGGCAGGCTCTGGTCGCCGGCCTTGTAATAAATCTTGTAGCCGGCAACGTCCGGGTCCTGGCTCGGATCCCAGGTAAGGGTGATGTTTTTGGCGGAAGAAAGGGTGGGGATGCCAATCATCAGGAGCAAAAGCGCAGTAATGATTGATCTCGTCATATGTTTTGTCTTTCCAGACCGATGATCCACGGGGTCTGCGTGGCAATCAGGATGTTCATTTCAGCGATATCTATGCCAAAAGGCCGATTATTCGCACAACTGTCTTGAATCATTGATGTAAAATCTGCCCATGGACTGCGCGGAACATCTCACGTAGTCAGCAGGCAGGCACATTCATCATAAAATTGGCACCGGGCTCTGCTATTTTGCGTCACAGGAGGTGGATCGGGAAGGTGACTGCATATCAATGATCCGAACGTGATTCAGATCGAACTGCGATGGTTGTAAACCATGTCCCGGGATCGGCGCAATACGCATCACCCTGAAAATTCTGTGTGCATATGGACAGTTTGGAGAGATTTTCAATGAAGCTTCTTTTTCTTCACGGACTGGAGTCCGGTCCCCATGGGAGCAAGTACCAGGCGTTGAAGAACAGGTTTGGGATGGTTCTGGCACCGGACTGTACGGGCATCTTTGACGCGGATAAACGCCTTGAGGGAGGGGACGTTGTTTAAACGTTGAATGAAAATTTAACTTCAAAGCTATTCTTTGCATCAATCCTAACGATGGTTTTCATAGCTTTTCACAATCTCATCCAGTCGTTCCACCAGGTAGAGGGGCAGAGAAATGAGAGGATATTTTACCGGCTTACGCTCTTTATTTATGGTGATGATTGTTTCTATCTGCTGAACACTGGGCCGTTGGGTGTCGAACCGGATTGCAAGCGGTGTCTGCTTGCTGCCCATAAACTGGTGCAGGGATTTTAAAGATCCCGTTGCGCCGGATTTTACCTCGATGGGGACAATCTTTCCGCCCAGGGCAACGACAAAGTCCAGTTCCGCGTTGGCCGATTTACCCTCGCGCAGCCAGTAGTTCAATTCCCGGTTTGGCTTGTCGGCAAGCAGAGCCTGCAGGTGCTGGCCGACAAACTGTTCGGCAATCGCTCCCTGGTTGATCAGCTTCACGTCATCCATCTGCGACAGCTCTCGCCAGTCGAGGCCACAGATCGCGTTCATCAGGCCGATATCGAGAAAGATGAGTTTGTAAACCTTTTCTTCAAGGTCGGCCTGCAGCGGCAGGCCCGAACAGTGGCTGTGGACCACCTTGCCGATCACCCTGGCCATGGCCAGTAGTTCGATATCTTTCTTTATGGTGACACTCTGGTCATGGCGTGAAATGTTGCTGTATTTGATCTTGATGCCTACATTTCGGGCTGCAAAATTGAAGACGTTAAGCATTCGATTCAGGTTGCGTGAACCGGCATATTTGGGGAAGTCGTCGCGGTAGGTATCGATAATGGAGCAATGGACTTTGCTGACGGTTTTATAGCTGTGCGTCTCTGTGAAAACGGCAACGGCTTCCGGCATTCCGCCGATGAAATAATAGGACCTGAGCAATTCGAGCAGGCGCTGATGGGGGATCTCGCCGATTTCCCGTCCCAGTTCATAATGGCTGATCAGCTCATAGAGCCGCTCTTCGCCCATGGCCTGTAAAAACTCACTGAATGTCATCGGCCCCATGTGCAGATACTGAATTCTGCCGACAGGCATGGAAAAAGAATGGTCCGCAAGGGCAAATTCCAGCAGAGACCCCGCGCTGATGACCGGCAGCTCTGGCTTGTCCTCGTAAAAATAACGCAAGGCCGCAATCGCTTCGGGAACGGCCTGTATTTCGTCCAGAAACAGCAGCGTTTCGTTGCTGATGCTTCCCTGCCGCGGCAGAAACTCAATCTGCTGAATAATCTGTTCAGGATTTTTGCCGGAAAAAACCCCGGCCAGTTCCGGGTGACGTTCCAGGTTGACGCTGCGCAACGGCAGCCGGTTCTGTCGGGCAAACAGTTCGACCAATGTTGATTTGCCCACCTGTCGGGCCCCACGAATGATCAGTGGTTTGCGGTTTGGATCCTGCAGCCAGTTGTTGAGAATATTCAGCTGTTGGCGTTGCATGGGACAGCCCTCCTGGGAAATGATGATCCCGAAACACTGCCACATTATCATAATTCAATTATTGTTTCAATGGGGTGTTTTGGTGGTGTGGAGAAGTTTTTGCCTTTCTCAGGAGCAAACCATACAGGGGGCTTTATGCTCGCGGAAGAAATTCAGCAACGGACATCCGCTGTCACAGCACGGGCAGGGGGCAAATTTTCGGCTGGGCACAGAATGGGCACGGGGTGGGCACAAAACGCAACAAGGGGTTAGCGATTGTTCGCTAACCCCTTGATATTTATGGTGGGCGTTACTGGGATTGAACCAGTGACCCTTGCCGTGTGAAGGCAATGCTCTCCCGCTGAGCTAAACGCCCGTTTGTATTGTGCTGAGGCCGAAATTTATAGCAAGAGCATGAGCGGGTGTCAACAGGTTTCATGAAATTCGCCGGTGGGGCAGGAAGGATGTCGAGCCCGCTCCCGCCAATGTTTTCACTGACATTGACTTTTGAATTTTAAAAACGTAAATTGCTAATTGATTTTGAGTGTTTGCAGGATTGTAGAGGGGACTGATTTGGTTATCAATCTGTACGTTCCGGGCCGCCATCTATCCGCTTCAGCAGCGGGTTTTCGGCGGCCTTTTGTTGTTGGGATGGGGGAGTGAAGAGGGGACTCTGGCCGAGACAACAGCCGCGACCGACTGATTCGCATGCCGAACAGAAAGTTTTCGCGGCCCTGCAGAAACAGCTTCCACAGAACTGGACGGCCTGGCATTCATTGCGTATTCGTACCGCTGACGGTCTTGAAGGTGAGGGCGATTTTGTCCTGGCCATCCCGCAGCGGGGCTTTCTGGTGCTGGAGGTCAAGGGTGGCCACATTGAGCAGCGCGATGGCCGCTGGTACCAGAACGGTCATCCTTTGAGCCGCGGGCCGAGGGAGCAGGCGCTCGGTTTTGCCAAAAAGCTGTCCGCCCGTTTGAAAGAGGCAGGTTCACAGTCGGTTCCGTATGCGGTGCTGACGATCTTTCCCGACACTGCGTTCTCCAATCCTCCCGGTCAGGATGATCTCGGCGCTCTTGTTCTTGGTGAGCAGGACCTTCCCTGGCTGGTTGACTCAATTCAGGCCAAACTCGACAAAGCGTTCCCCGCGGATTTTCTCCTCCCCGAGAACAACTGGGTCGGTCTGCTGCACCGCTTCTGGGGCGAGAGCTGGGTTCCCAAACTCAAGTTGGGCCACAAGGCGATGATTGACGCCGAACAGCGGCTCAAACTCGATGCCGAACAGCTACGGCTGATCGACGGTCTGCTCGGCAACCGCCGGTTGCTGGTGGAGGGCGTTGCCGGATCGGGAAAAACCCTGATAGCCCGCGAGGCCGCTCTGAACATGGCTCGACAAGGCCGTCGGGTCTTGTATCTCTGCTTCACCGACGCGTTGGCCGAATGGTTGCGTCCGACTTTTGCCGAGAGCGGGGTCGAGGTTTTTACCGTCCCGCGATACGCGGTGCATCTGTTGCAACAGGCCGGTTTGATTGACGAGCCTGAAGCGACGCCGGAGTTCTGGTTCGATGTGGCGCTGCAGGCGGCTGCCGACGCTCTTCCCGAACCGGACCGGGCTCCCGAGGTGGTGATTCTGGATGAAGCACAGGATCTGACCGAAAACGACTGGGAACTGGTCGGCGTGCTGGCTGCCGATCGCATCTGCTGGATGTTTCATGATCCGGCCCAGTCTTTCTGGCAGGAGCGGAGTCTTCCTGAATGGACCGGGCAGGGTGGGCGTTTCAGTCTGACCCGCTGTTACCGCTGTCCTCCCGCGGTCATGGAATATTCCCGTAAGCTCCACGGTCGGTCCTGTGACGAGGCGTTGCTGCGCGAGGGATTCGACGAGGGGGTTCTCGGGGTTGTCAACGCGCCGAGCGAAACAGCGGTTTTGGGACGCATCGAAAATGAGATCGCCCGACTGCGTTCCGAAGGCTTCGCCCCGGAGGATATTGCGGTTCTGTCGCTGCGCGGCCAGACCGCCGCGGACGGCATCGCCAGGCTTGACCGGATCGGCAGTGTCCCGGTCGTCCGCGCCGATGACCCGGACATGGCTCAGAATGTTGTGGCCGACACCTTTCTCCGATTCAAGGGACTGGAACGGCCGGCGATCATCGTCACTGACCTGAGGTTGGTTAAGGATCGGGCGGATGTGCGGTTGCATATTGCGTTGACGCGGGCGACGGATGTGGTGCGGGTTGTGGGAAGTGAGATAGATCTCTGATCTTCCCGGTTGCGCGAAACAGGAAGTGAATTCATGCCGGACTTTTACGAAATTAATGCGCGGGAATATTTTGAAGCAACGGCGCGTATTGATCCCTCCTCTTTTCTGACTCCTTTTACAGAAACGCTTGGCCAGGGATCTGTTCTCGATATCGGGTGTGGCTCAGGAAGAGATCTTCGCTGGCTTAAACAACGGGGTTTTGACGTTGTCGGTTTTGAACGGTCCCCGAAGCTTGCAGCGCTGGCCAGGGAACATGCTGGTTGTCCGGTCATAGAGGGTGACTTCCTGACATTCGATTTTTCCTCTCTGGAATTCGATGCCTTGATTTTGGTTGGGGCGCTGGTTCATCTGGATCGAACGATGCTTCCGGTGGTACTCAATCGGGTTGTTCAGGCACTGTCAGGCACAGGGCTTTTGTATATGACATTGAAGGAAGGGGAGGGAGTTCGCCCTGGCAAGGATGGCCGTTCTTTTACGCTTTGGCAGCCCCAGGAGCTTGAAACAGTTTTTTCTTCAACGGGTTTGCAGATCTTGTCTTTTTCCCGTCAGATGTCGAAGCTTACTGAGACTGATGTCTGGTTGAGTTATCTGTTGCGACTGGGGCCGGAATGAAATGTTCGCCCTATCCCATTCCCTTCACGATGTCCTCGAATCCTTCGGTTTTACCATTCTCAAGACAATAGAGTCCGGGTTTGTATATGAAAATCGGGACGACACCTGCATTGTCGTAGATGTAGGCATCTGCGACCTTGAAGACTATCGTTACGTTGACTATACGTCGGTCCAGAATTCCCTATTCTTTGAGTACGAGCGGGTTTTCCGATTTTTCTATGAGGAAGGGCAGCCTGTTCAGTTGTTGAAGGCTGAAATCGATTTTTTTCTGAACGGAGCGGATGATCCTGAAAAGATCAACCGATTCGGTCGCAACCGGTCTGAACAGGATGTGGATCCGACCCGTCCTGAAGCCCTTTTTGAAGATTGCTTTATCGAGGCGTTCGGTGAATCCAACCGAGGTGTTCTGTTCCGGGAGTTCCCCTATGTCGATTGCGCCGGCAAGACCAGGTTTGTCGACTATGCCCTGTTCACCACCAGGCAGAAGATTGCGATCGAGCTCAATGGCGAATCATTCCATCATCCGACAGTCATAGGTGCAAAAAAATACTGTTCCCAGTTGTTCAAACAGAATTCCCTGGTCTCTGACGGGTTCAAGGTTTTCCGCTGGTCTGAGCGTGGCATGCGGGACCGGGAAAAATTCATTCAGGAGCTGAGGCTCTTCCTGGGGGCACCGCAGGAATTTGTTGAAAAGGCCCACCTGAAGGTTGACCGGCAACTGGCAACTATCGATCTGCATGACCACCAGCTGGATGTGCTGGAACAGCTAGCCAGTGAAAGAGCTTCCGGGCGTCATAATTTTCTCATTGTATTGCCCACAGGCACCGGCAAAACAGAAATATTCATCAAGGATATTGAAAGGCTGAAGAACAGGGACAGGGCGCTAAAGGTGCTTATTCTTGTCCCCAGCAGAAAACTCCGCTCCCAGACAATAGCCCGGCTGAAGTTACGACTTTCCGCATATCGGAATGTTATCGGTGACGACTGTTTCGGTGCGCAGGAAATCATTGTTCAGACCTACGCTTTTCTGCATCGACACTATTTCAAACTTCCCCGTGATGCTTTTGACTATATTGTCGTTGACGAGGCTCATCATTCTGTTGCTGTCGGTCTACGTAGCGTTCTGGAACATTTCAATCCCCGCCATCTGATTGGCGTGACCGCTACGCCGGAACGGTTTGATCAGCGTCGACTCGAAGAGGTTTTTGGAGAATATGAATCGTCTTTGACACTGCGGGAAGCTGTCGAGAAAGGGCTGGTGCCACCTGTCCGCTGTTATCGGATTCGTTCGAATGTCGATCTGTCAGCGGTGCGTTTTAATGGGCGCGAATATGTCAAAACCGATCTTCAACGTACCCTTCAAGTTCCGTCTCGGGATCTGCTGATAGCTGAAATCCTGAAAAAATATTTTTCCGGCCCCTTTTCCGACAAGCAAGGGGTGGTTTTCTGTGTGGACATTCAACATGCGAAAAGGATGGCCCGTTGTTTGAACCAGCACGGAATATCGTCCATTGCGGTGGACGGCCGTGACCGGAAAAGAGCCGATCTGGGACTGCAGTCATACATGAACGGTGATATCCGTTTTCTGTGTGCCTGTGATCTTCTGACTGAAGGATGGGACGCTCCTCAGACCAGCATTCTGGTCATGGCGAGGCCAACCTTTTCCAGAGTTCTGTATACCCAGCAGTTGGGCAGAGGTTTGCGTCATCATCCTGGGAAGGAAGCCCTTTATGTGCTCGATGTCGTAGATAGTTATGGTGCCAAACTTGCCCCGATATCTTTGCATGCTCTGTTTGGAATAAATCGTTATTGCCCCTTCGCGAATGTCATAGAGCCAGACCATGCTCCTGGAAATGGAGAACTTGTTGTTCTTGACGGTCTTTATGAAGGTGTTCGGCGGGTCGAGCCGGTGGATATCTTTTCTTTTGAGAGCATGTACGGAGATTTCCTCAACGAAGAACAGCTTGCCCGTGAACTTTTTGTCTCAACCGGCACAGTAAAAAACTGGTTGCGTAAGGGCAGGATACAGGCGGATTACTCACACCGGTTCGGCCGTTCGACGCTCTATTTTTTCAACCCGGAAAAAGTTGCTGAGGTACGTCAGCGTCTGGGACTTTCGGAGCATACGGAATCCACCAGGAAGAAGGACTTTCTGGAGTTTCTTGAAAACCGCGATTACACGTTCTCCTACAAAATCATTTTTCTGCTTGCCTTCCTGAAGGTCAGAAATGTTCGCCACGAAGCGTCATTGCCCGAACTCCTCGACCTTTATCAGCGATTCTATTTGCATATACTCGATAAACATGGCCGCTGTGAACGACCAAGCTGCCCTTATAACCGGGAGGATTATGTTCGGGACCAGGCGGGGCTGCAAAGGAGCCTGCTTGCTAATCCTTTTGAGAAATTTGAACGCAAGCGCTTTTTCCACCATTGCAAGGACCTGAACTATATCGGTCTGGATTCGGTGCTGAGCAGGCAGCTCGAAGAGTCCGACTACAGAACCATCGTCCAGCAGATGGAGAAGGATCTCAGCGAGTATTATCGCAAACTGGACATTAGTCTTGATGAAGAGGATTACGCATTCCTGCTTCCAGAAGATGACCAGATACCTGCAGATGAGAAAATTGTTTTTCAGGATGCACCTGCCGAAGAGGAAAAATTCCGAAGCGTTGTGCCGTTTTACCCGCTTGAAATAGCTGCCGGTTCCTTTATGGATTCTGCGCTTCCCGCGGAGCCTGAAAGCTGGGTAAAAATGGACGGGATTTCAGGACGGAAGTCTTTTGACGATTCGATGTTTGTCGCCAGGATCCAGGGTAATTCGATGGAGCCGGACATTGGGGATGGTAGTTATTGCCTTTTTACCACTCGGACAGGCGGCACACGACAAGGGAAAATCGTTCTGGCCCGACACGACAGCCTGCGGGATCCTGAGACCGGGGCAACATTTACGATAAAGCGGTATCATAGTCAAAAGCGAGTCGATCCCGGCATGGGATGGACACATGAACATATTGTTTTAAAGCCTGCTAATCCTGCATATAAAGATATTGTTATACCTGAAGATGAGGCCGATGCTTTTGCTATAGTAGCTTTTTTTGTAGAAGTCCTAGGGTAAACGGCCCCCAACAACATGTCGTTTTTCAAGGTTGACCAATCATGAAATTCCTCCTCAACATCCCTCTCCCCCTTCTGCTCATCGCCACGATCCTGATCGGTCTGGCGCCGTTTTCCCCCGAACCGCACCTGGTCGAGAAACTGCGGATGCTGTTTGCCGGGCACCTGAGCCGGCCGGCCGATATTTTTGACCTGGGGCTTCACGGGGCTCCGCTGGTTTTACTGTTGCTCAAGGGAGTGGCGGTGTGGCGGATGCGTACCGGCAAAGACTGAGGACTGAAACCTGTTCACCCCGCCTGATCAGATCCTTCCTCCCGCGCCAACTTCCTCCCCCGCTCGATATCCACCCGCGACAGCAGCCAGCCACCGAGAATGAACAGTACTGACAGGGCGATGATGGCGTTGCGGGTCGAGCCGGTGAGCTGGTTGATCAGGGCGAACAGGAAGGGACCGAGGATCGCCGCGAACTTGTTGCTGATGGCGAAAAAACCGAAGAACTCGGCATTCTTTCCCGCCGGGACCAGACTGCCGAACAGTGACCGGCTGAGGGCCTGGATGCCGCCGAGGATGGCGGCGACGATGACGCCGAGTGCCCAGAACTCCCAGCCGCGGGTCATGAAATAAGCCCAGCAGACCACCCCGAGAAACGCCCCGATAGCGAACAACAGAGTCCGGCGGGTGCCGAACCTCTCCGCCAGTCGGCCGCAGAGCAGGGTGCCGGGCAGGGCGAGAAACTGGATCATCAAAAAACAGCCGAGGATGCTTCCCTGCGACAGGCCGAGTTCCTGGCGGGCGAAGACCGCCGAGACGACGATCACGGTCTGCACGCCGTCGTTGTAGCAGAGAAAGGCGAGCAGGAAGCGGAACAGGTCGCTGTGGCGGCGCAGTTCGCGGAAGGTGGCCAGGTAGCTGCCGCGCCCCTCTGCGGGACGCGCCGGGGTGGCGGGCAGGTGCAGCAGCGCGGGCAGGGCGAAACCGGCCCACCAGAGGCCGGTGAGGGCGAAGCCGAGACGACCGGCGGCCGCTTTGTCGGGCAGGCCGAGCAGCTGCGAACCCTGGATCAGGCCGAACACCAGCAGCAGGGCGAGTCCGCCGCCGAGGTAGCCGAGGGCGTAACCGCGCGACGACAGGCGGTCCATCTCGTCCGGCGCGGCGAGGATCGGCAGGTAGGCGTTGTAGAAGATATTGCCGCCGGCGAAGGCGAGGTTGGCGAGGGCGAAAAAGAGCGCCGCCGGCAGCCAGGCGGAGGCGGCCGGCAGGGCCAGCAGCAGGCAGGCCGCGGCGCCGCCCAGGGCACAGAGCCGCAGCAGAGCGAGGTGATAGCCGCGGCGGTCGGCCCAGTGGCCGAGCTGCGGAGCGCAGAGGGCGACCAGCAGCAGCGACCCGGACACCAGGTAGCCCCAGAGAGCACTGGCCGCCAGGGGCGATGTCAGCCCGGGAATGTGGACGCCGCCGGGGGGAATCAGGCTGACGAAATAGACCGGAAAGACCGCCGTCAGGATGACGGTGGCAAAGGCGGAGTTGCCCCAGTCGTAGAGGCACCAGGCGCGCCAGAGCCGGGTTTTGGCTGCCGGGCCGTTCATTTCAGGCAAAAAAAGACCCCGGGCCCAAAGGAGGAGAAAGCGCCGGGGTCAATGTCGTGTTGTTGCTGAGTGAGAATTGCATGATGGGTGCCAATTTTTCCAAGTCTTTGGAATCCCGTGGCGACAGTCGTCTTCATCCTTTTCTCCGGTTTATTTTGACGGCCTGATGACACGCATGCGGCGTAATTTTGACACCCGGTTTCTGCATTTCACCGATAGCTTCGACATAGCCGCAGCTTCGTGGCAGCCATTGCACCGTGGCGACCACCTCGGGGGTCAACTGCACACAGTCTTCGCCGACCTCGAAGCGCTTGTGATAGACCTTGCAGCGGCGGGTGACGACATCCAGGTAGCGGCAGGCGGTTTCGGTTTCGACGATGGTGCCGTCCGCCTCGATCCGTTTTTCAAAACAGCAGCGGCCGCACTGTTTGCAGATTTTCTCCCAGTCACTCATTGACAAAGGACAGCGCCAGCCGGTTGTGGTCGACCACGATGCGTGTCGGGCGCTCCGGTTCAAGATCCGCCAGTTGCCAGCAGGTCCGGCGCAGCAGCGCGGTGGGGTTGTCCGGGGACTCGGCAAGCGGCCGCAGCAGCTGTTGCAGGATCTGCTTGACGCGCGGCGCGGAGAGGTCCGCCAGGTCGATGGTCAATGTCACCGGGGAGGCGGCGTCCCGGGTCGCGCTCAGCAGCAGCCATGGCCCGGTGCCGTCGGCATGAAGCCGTGGTTGCCGGAGCGTCGCGGCGGCCGCGGTATCATAATTGTCCAGGGTCAGGTCACGTTCGGCATTCCGCAGCGGAACCAGGAACAGGGTGCGACTGTCCGGAGCGGCATTCATCGGTCCGGACAGGGTTTCGAACAGGGTCAGCAGGGCGATGGCGCTCTCCGGCGGGGTCTGATCGCTCAGCAGCAGCCAGGCGTAGCGGGCGAAACCGGAAGCCGGCATCTCGCTCGTGGTCAGCGGTGCCCAGACCGGGTGCCGGGCGGCGGTGTCGACGGCTGCGGCGGCCTGTTCGCTGCGGACCCGCGCCAGTTCTTCCTGCAGTTCCTGCAGCTGCTGCTTGAGACGCTGCATGCTCTCCATGGTCTGCTGCCCGCCCGCCTCGTCGTCAGCGACCGGGGGTCCATGGTGTCGCGGCGGACGCGGATGACAGGCACTCAGGGTCAGCACAACCAGCAGGGTGGTGAGACAGCGGAACAGCATGACGTCATCCTCCTTTGGCCAGAAATGTCCAACTCAGCGTCCCGGCCAGGCGAGACGGATGCCGAGGGCGACAAGGATGGTTCCGGCGCCGCGATCCAGCCAGCGTCCGGTGCGTGGTCGACGCTGCAGCCAGGCACCGAGGCTGCCGGCGAAGAAGCCGATCAGGCCGAAGATCAGCAGTACCAGCACCACGAAGATACATCCGAGCAGCAGCATCTGCAAGGGGATCGCGTCGGCGTCGGCGGAGACGAACTGCGGGAAAAAGGCGATGAAGAAGACCGCGACCTTGGGGTTGAGGATGTTGGCGACAATCGACTGGCGGAAGATCAGGCCGGGGCGCACCGCCGGGAGGGCGTTTTCGGTGCGGATGGTGCCGGCGCTGCGCAGCATTTTAACGCCGATCCAGATCAGGTAACCGCCGCCGACCAGTTTGACCAGGCCGAACAGGGTTGCCGACGAGGCAAGCAGGGCGGACAGGCCGAGAATGGCGAACAGGGTATGCACCAGGTTGCCGAGGGCGAAACCGCTTGCCGCGGCCAGTGCCGCCAGGCGTCCCTGGGCGATGCCGCGGGTGAGAACGTAGATGTTGTCCGGCCCCGGGGTCAGGATCAGGGCGATGGAGGCGGCGCAGAAGAGAGAGAGGCGGGTCGGGTCGAGCATTCACAAGATCCTTTGGTCCGATTATTCCATTCCAGTTTCAGCCGGCAGCTTGTCGAGCCGGATGTGGTTGATACGGGGAAACCAGAGCCAGCGGCCGCGATAGCTGCCTTCCAGGCGCAGGTGGCCGTCGTCGGCGCGGTGCAGGGCGAAGGGAATCTCCAGGTCCCGGTAGCGCAACAGCAGTTTTCCCCCGGAGAATCTCACCTCACTCTGCCAGTCAGCGCGGTAGGACTCGTTGTGCCAGCGGCCGGTCGGCGGCGGTCCGGGTTCCAGGCTCAGACGGAGCCCGGTCTCCCAGCGTACACAGTCCTGCTGGTCGCAACTGGTCAGATCCCCCTGCCACTGTCCGACCAGATGCGGCAGGTCGGCCGGTCCCAGGGGGATCTCCTCCGCCCGGACCGTGGTCGCACAGAGTACCAGGAGAATCAGCAGCCTCGCGACGCCGCGCTCATGGTTTGGTCGCCGCATGAGCGAAATTGCTCAGAGCCTTGCTGATCTTGTTCAGAACCGGTTGGCAGGCGTCGAGTTGGTGACGTTTTCCGAGCCAGGCCGGATCATTGTAGCTCAGCTGGACCCTGCCGTCGGCATCTTTGTAGATCAGGGCCTTCATCGGCAGGTCGATGGCGGTCTGCTGGTCGCACTGCATCAGCTTGCTGCCGATTTTCGGGTTGCCGAAGATCACCAGCGTGGTCGGGCGCAGCTGCAGCCCCACTTTTGCCGCGCCGGCGGCATGATCGATGCGGTTGAAGACTGTCATCCCCTTGGCATGCAGGGCCGCTTCCAGCCGGTCGGCGGTCTGGCTGACGGAATGAGCGCTGGTGACGGTGATCAGGCCGCCCGCGGCATAGAGCAGCGAGCTGGTCGTCAGCAGCAGGATAGACATGAACAGGATGATTTTCATATCGGACATCCTTCTGTTTCAGGGGAACTTCTTGCGTGATCTGCGGTTGATGAACCCGCGGATTCAGGGGTAAGTATACCCTATCTCAGGAAGAGGGGCCGGGTTCGAGGTGAAGGGCCAGCCAGACCGTGTCCTCGTCGGCCGCGGTTGCTTCGACCCGGTGGCGGCGATGGGCGGGGATCAGCAGATGGTCGCCGGGCCGCAGGTCGATGAACTGTTCCGGATCGCTGAACCGCAGCCGGGCACTGCCGGCGACCAGCAGCACCCATTCATCCTGCGGTTGATCGTACCATTCCCCCGTGGGGGTGGCCTGTCCACGCGAGACGATTCGCTCCAGCCGGATACCGGGCCGCGTCAGCAGGGTGGTGAAGAGTTCTTCGGGCAACTGCTCGGGAATATTGTCCCACAGGCTGGTCGGACTAACCGGTGGGGCCTCGATCCAGTAGATCTGCTTATGCCCGCCGGCGGCGAGACGGTCCCGTTCTTTCTCCGCCGCGGCGCGGCTGGTGAAGTCGGCAACCGGGAAGCGAGCGCCATTGTCGTCCTGGCGCCACAGTCTGAAAGGAGCAGCTGACATTACCGCCGCTCCCGCCGTTCCTGGCAGTCGACGCAGAAGGGGCTCTCCGGCCGGGCCCGCAGCCGGTCCGGGTCGATTTCCTCTTCGCATGCGACGCAGATGCCGTACGCGTCCGCCTCGATGCGCTCAAGGGCGGCGGCGATCTGCCGCAGGCGCTGTTCGGCGATGCGGCGTCCGGCCAGGGTCATCTGTTGCTGCTGCATGGCGTCCATCCGCGACAGTCGGCCGATCGGCTGGTCGAGATCGACCGCCTCGGCGGATTCGGCGGAGTCAGCCAGTTGTTTTTCCAGCTCAGTGCGACGGGCAAGCAGTGCATCCCTGAATTTCCAGATATTGGCAATACTCATAAATGATAAACCCTTCTGGGCGCTGGGCGCTGGGCGCTTGGCCTCGAACCTCGAACCTCGAATCTCGAACCTTGAACCTTGAACCTTGAACCTTGAACCTCGAACCTTACTCCCGCACCCGCCCGCGCAGAGCCTTGGTCCGGCCGCGGCGGGTCTTGCGGTCGACGCGTTTTTTCTGTGCTGACTTGCTCGGTTTGGTCGGACGGCGTTTCTTGCGTACCTCGGAGGCTTTGAGCACCAGCTCTCTCAGGCGTTCCAGGGCTTCCCGCCGGTTCTGCTCCTGTGAACGATGGCTGCGGGAGGTGATGATCAATACCCCCTCGTTGCTGACCTGTCCTGAGGCGAGGCCGCGCAGGCGCTGCCGAATCCGTTCCGGCAGGGAAGAACGGGCGATATCGAAGCGGAGCTGGATGGCTGTCTGGCTGCGGTTGACGTGCTGGCCGCCGGGACCGCCGGCGGTGATGGCGCTGAAGGTGATTTCGTGCAACGGCAGGCGCAGGCCGGGTTTGATTTCGAGACAATCCATGGCAGCTGTCAATCCGTCACCAGTTCGATGGTGTCGGGCTGGTTCGGTACCAGGCACAGGAAACGAAACGGTTCATCACCGAGGGTGCGGTACCAGTGGGGAACTCCGGCGGGGATGAAGACCACATCACCGGCGTTGACCTGCAGTCGCTCGCCGCCGATGCTGACTTCGGCTGTACCGCTGAGGACATACTTCTCGTGTTCGACGCTGTTGGTGTGATTCGGCATTGAACCGCCTGCCTCGATGGTAAAGCAGCGCATGGCGAAGTTCGGGGTTTCATCCGGGGAGAGCAGCATCTGCATGCTGGTTTTCGTTCCTGCCGGAATCCCGGTTTTGGGTACATCCGCCAATTTCAGGACTTTCGCGTTCATGGCTTCTCCTTTACCGGCCAGAGACCTTTTTCCCGCAACTCGTCGAGCAGTTCCGGACCCTGTCCGAGGCTGTCGAAAATGATCGCCGAGGTCATGGTGGCGGCGGTGACGGCATCGACCTGCGGGTCGAAGACCGGCGGCGAGGTCAGCACGCTGCCGATCAGTCGCTTGCGCATTTTCTCCACTTCCTCGCGGTTCCAGTTGACGTTGCCCCAGCGGGTCAGCTGCAGCGGTTCGAAGCTGACCACCCGTGCGTTTTTGTCAAAGACATAGATGAAATGAACATCGTGGCAGATATCGCAGATCGACTGGCGGCTGGTGACCTCGGCGAACAGGGTATGGACCTGGTTGTCCCGGCGCATTCGGGCCATGTAGACCCGACGGCCGCTGCGCAGGTCGAGTTGGCGAAAGGCGACCAGGGTGCCGCCGAAGTCGATGAAGGCGGTGCGGACGCGGTATTCGAGGTCCTCCGGGGAGAGCAGCGGTTCGATGGCGGAGCGGACCTTCTTCGCCCTGGCGCCCTGATGTCGCAGGGTTTTGAGGTCGGTCCCCGCCAGGTCCTGGAACTCGTAGAAAAGATTTTCGTAATGGGTGTTCAGCCCGAGGTGAGTTCCGGCCACCACCCCCGGTTTACCCGGACGATCCTGGCGGACATAGATGGTGAACGGGGTGGCGGCACCGCCGATGGCCCGCCAGAAATTGAATTTCGGGTCGGGAATCACCGGGAAGGGGACGTTGAAGGCTCGGCGGAATCCTTCCACTTCACTCGGGATGTTGCCGACCGCCAAGCCGAGCATGTGGATGCGTCCCCGGGTTTTGGGGTCGGCCTCGATCATTTTGAACAGCTCGTTGTAGGAGGCGGTCTGCATCTGGCAGTGGGGACAGTGGGTGTTGAGCATTTCGATGACCAGCAGCTCGCCGGGAACCTGGCTCGGGGTGAAATGGTCTCCGTCCGGCAGGCCGAGGTAATCGCGATCGGCCTGCGCGGCGGGGACCGGCAGGCTGATTTCGGGAAAACTGTCGCCGAAGGAGATCGGGTCGCTGACAGCCCGAGCCGGCGACAATCCAGCGAGAAGAAAACAGACAACAAGCATGACACGTAGCATGGCGTATCCATCTGGGAATGAAGATGTCCCCAAGCATAGCAGTTTTTGGATAATTGTCTTTGACACGGGGAAGGTTCACTGGTGCAGGAATTTATCAGACCAGCAGCTGCAGCGGTTCTTCCTGCAGGGCGGCCAGCTGTTCGCGCAGTGAGACGATCTGCTCGCCCCAGAACCGCATACTGTTGAACCAGGGAAAGGCGCGCGGGAAGGCGGGGTCATCCCAGCGTCGTGCCAGCCAGGCGCTGTGGTAGAGCATGCGCAGGGTGCGCAGCGGCTCGATCAGGCGCAGTTCCCGCAGGTCGAAGTCGCAGAACTGGTGGTAGCCTTCAAGGATTTTGCCGAGCTGCTGTTGTTGTCGCGTCCGGTCGCCGGAGAGCAGCATCCAGAGATCCTGCACTGCCGGGGCGCTGCGGGCGTCATCGAAGTCGACGAAATGGGGCGCGCCGTCCCGCCACAGCATATTGCCGCTGTGGCAGTCGCCGTGGACCCTGATCCAGCGGCAGCTGCCGCCTTCCTCGAGGGCCTGTTCAAGTGCCTGCAGCAGTTGCCCGGTCAGGGCCTGCCAGCTTTCCCGGTATTCCGGCGGCACGAATCGTTCACTCAGCAGTTCGACACTTTCCCGGCCGTAGTGCGCGAGGTCGATGGCGGGGCGGTGGATGAAATCCCGGCCGGCACCGATGGCGTGGATGCGGCCCAGCAGGCGGCCGAGAATGAACAGGTTGTCGAGGTTGTCGAACTCGGGAGCGTGCCCGCCGCGGCGAGGAAAGAGGGCAAAGGAAAAAGGACCGAAGTGGAACAGGCTTTGTCCCGCCGGATCACGCCAGGGGGCGACCACCGGCAGTTCATGCTCGGCCAGTTCGAAGCAGAAGGCGTGTTCCTCGCCGATCTGGGCATCGCTCCAGCGCTGCGGGCGGTAGAACTTGACGATCAGCGGCGCGTCGTCTTCGAGGCCGACCTGGTAGACGCGGTTCTCGTAGCTGTTGAGCGCCATCACCCGGCAGTCACAGGTGAAGCCGAGGCTTTCCACCGCATCCATGACGAAATCGGGGGTGAGGGCGTCGAAGGGATGCCCGGTGGTCTTCGGCACGGTCATTTGCCTCCGGTTTCGTCAAGCAGGGCAAGGATCTTCGGTGTGCAGCGTTTGCCGCCGCAGGGTCCGGAACCGGCGCCGGTGGCGGCGCGCAGCTCTTCGAGCGTCCTCATGCCGGTGGCGATATGTTTCAGGAAAACCCGCTTCTTGACGTTTCTGCACAGGCAGACCGGCTTCAGCCCTTCGATGATGTCCTGCTGATCCATGACTCTGATTCCTTTGCGGCTTAAGCGGCCGCGCCCTTTTTAATCGCCGGGTTCAATTCCGTCAGCCGGGTCACGGTCACTGTCGGCTGGATCTCCCAGGGGTCGAAAACGGCCTGCGGGGTGCGTCGCACCCAGGCGCCGTTCATCCCGGCCGAGATCGCGCCGATAACATCGAACGGGTTGCTGGAAACCAGCCAGCTGGTGCCGCCGTGGGCGCCCGCCCGGCGGAGAAAGTGAGCGTAGACGGCCGGGTTGGGCTTGAAGCTGCCGATCTCGTCACAGCTGACAACATCCTCGAAACAGTCGCCGATGTCGGCGTGGGCGAGCAGCGACTGAAGATCATCGGCGCAGCCGTTGGAAAAGGCGAACAGTCTGAAACCCGCCGCCTTGAGGTCCGTCAGGGCCGGTTTCACTTCAGGGAAGGCCGGCAGCACCCGGTAACCGGCGAGCAGCAGTTCACGGTCGCTGCCATCGAGGACGACGCCGAGCCGGGTGCAGGCGTAGTCCAGGGCCTGGGCGGTACAGGTGGGGAAGTCGCGGTAGTTCTGCATCAGTCCGCGGCGGAAGGAATACTCCAGCTGTTTCTCCCGCCAAAGTTGCGACAGGGGCGCCGCCCGGTCACCGACCAGGCGTTTAAGGACGGTAATCACGCCGGCGGTATCGATCAGGGTTCCGTAGACATCGAAGGCCAGGGTCGCTGTCATCGTCGTTTCTCCTTCGGTTTCCCGGGGCAGGATTGCCGCTGGTTACTGCAGACTCTTCAGATCGCCCGTTCGGCAAGGTAGGCCTTGATGACGGCGGTGTCGGCGTCGACGATTTCACAACGCTGCTCCCGCTGTTCGATTCCTGCCAGACCGGCGGGCCGTTGCGGTTCCCGCCCGGTCGCCTCGCGGACCGCCTGGTCAAACTTGGCCGGATGGGCAGTGGCCAGGCAGACGGTTGGGTAGCGTCCGGAACCGAGTTTCCCGGCGGCGTGGACCCCGGTCGCGGTGTGGGGGTCGAGCAGGTAGTCGGTCCGGCGGAAAAAGTCGCCGATGGTCGCGATGGTCTGCTCGTTGTCGACCGTAAGGGCGGCGAACTCGTTCTGGACGCTGTGCAGCTGCTCCGCGCTGAATTCCAGCTTGCCGTCGCGGTTGAAGTCCTCCATGGCCTTTCTCAGAGCCCGGCTGTCGCCATCCAGCAGGTAATAGAGGTAACGCTCGAAGTTGCTCGCCTTCTGGATGTCCATCGACGGCGAGGGGGTGGGGCGGACCTCGCCAATCGAATAATCGCCGTGGTTGATGAAGCGGCTGAGGATATTGTTTTCGTTGCTGGCCAGGATCAGCTGGTCGATCGGCAGCCCCATCCGTTTGGCGATGTAGCCGGCGAAAATATCGCCGAAATTGCCGGTCGGCACCGAAAAATTGATTTTTTTGCAGCTGGTGTCCTTGTGGACCCGGCCCCAGGCGTAGAAGTAGTAGACCACCTGAGCCAGCACCCGCGCCCAGTTGATTGAATTCACCGCGCCGAGGCTGTGCCGCTGTTTGAAGGCGACGTCGCCGAAGATCTCCTTGACGATCGCCTGGCCGTCGTCGAAGGTGCCGCGGATCGCCAGGTTGAAGACGTTGGGATCGGTGACGGTGGTCATCTGCAGTTCCTGGATCGGTGAGACCTTGCCGTGCGGATGAAGGATGAAGATGTTGATGTTCTGCTTGCCGCGCACGCCGTAGATGGCCGCCGATCCGGTATCCCCCGACGTGGCGCCGATGATGTTCATCTTCTCGCCGTTCTGCCTGAGGAGATACTCGAACAGGTTGCCGAGAAACTGCAGGGCGACATCCTTGAAGGCCAGGGTCGGACCGTGAAAGAGTTCGAGGATGTAGACCCCGTCCCGGTGGACCACCGGGGTCACCTCGGGATGAGTGAAGGTGGCGTAGGAACGGTCGATCAGGTCTTTCAGATCGGCGGCCGGGATGTCGGTGGCGTAGCGGGAAATGATCTGAAAGGCCAGCTCCGGGTAGGCGAGCCGGGACCAGGCTTCGAGTTCGCCGCTGTTGACGCGGGGGATCTCGGCCGGCAGCAGCAGTCCGCCGTCATCGGCCAGGCCCATCATCACCGCCTGTTTGAAACTGAGGCCGTTGACCCGGCCGCGGGTGCTGAGATATTGCATCGGGATGTCTCCTCGGGTGTGATTGGAGGGTCATCATAGCAAAAAGGGCGGGAGAGCAAAAGCTCTCCCGCCCCGTCAGACGACTGAAAATGCCTGTCTTCCGTCCAGGTCAGTTGTTTCCCTGGGCGTCGACCACCGCCACCGCCGCCATATTGACGATGTCGGCGACATCGTCGCCGCGCTGCAGGACGTGGATCGGTTGTTTCATGCCCATCAGGATCGGACCGACCGCTTCGGCTTCTCCCAGTTTGTTGAGCAGCTTGTAGCTGATATTGCCCGACTGCAGGTCGGGGAAAATGAAGACGTTGGCATCCCCCTTGAGATCGGAGAAGGGGTATTCGGAGGCGATCAGTTCCGGGTCAAGGGCGACGTTGGCCTGAATTTCTCCATCGACGCTCAGGTGCGGAGCCCACTCCTTGACCAGCGAAGTCGCCTTCCTGACTTTGATCGCCAGCGGGTGCTGGGTCGAACCGAAGTTCGAGAAGGAGAGCATGGCGACCTTCGGCTCGATATCGAAGTGCCGAGCCTTTTCGGCGGTCAGGATGGCCGTTTCCGCCAGCTCCTCGGCGGTCGGCTCGATGGTCACGGTGGTGTCGGCGAAGAAGACCACCTGTTTCTTGGTGACGATCATGTAGGCGCCGTGCACCTTGGAGAGCCCTTCCTTCTTGCCGATGATCTCCAGGGCCGGCCGGATGGTATCCGGATAGTGGTGTTCGATGCCGGACAGCAGGGTGTCGGCGTCGCCCATGTGAATCATCATGGCGCCGAAGTAGTTGCGGTTTTTCTTGATCTGCCGTTTGCCTTCGGCCCGGGTGATGCCCTTGCGCTGGCGCATGGCGAACAGCTCGTCAATATATTTGCCGCGTTCGGCAAAGGTGTTGGGGTCGATAATCTCGACACCGTTCAGGTCAAGGTCCAGTTCCTCGATCCGGGCGCGGATTTCCGTTTCCTCGCCGAGCAGGATCGGTTTGGCGATCCCCTCGTCGAGGAGAATCTGGGCGGCGCGAAGAATCTTTTCGTTGTCTCCTTCGGGGAAGACCACCCGTTTCGGATCACACTTGGCCTTGTTGATCAGGTTGCGCATGATCTCCTTGGAGCGGCCCTGCAAAGCTTCAAGATGTTCGATGTACTTTGCCATGTCTTTGATCGGACGCCGGGCGACGCCGCTGTCCATGGCCGCCTGGGCGACCGCAGGCGCGACCCGCAGCAGGACCCTCGGATCGAAGGGCTTGGGAATCAGGTATTCACGCCCGAACTTGATCTCTTCACCGCTGTAGGCCTTGCGCACCGAGTCGGGAACATCTTCCTTGGCCAGTTCGGCCAGGGCCTTGACGGCGGCGGCTTTCATCTCCTCGTTGATGGCGCTGGCGTGAACGTCGAGGGCGCCGCGGAACAGGAAGGGGAAGCAGAGGACGTTGTTGACCTGGTTGGCGTAGTCACTGCGGCCGGTGCCGACGATGGCGTCCGGACGGACCGCCTTGGCTTCCGGCGGGGTGATTTCCGGGTCGGGGTTGGCCATGGCGAAGATGATCGGATCCTTGGCCATGGACTTGACCATCTCCTGGGTCAGCGCCCCCTTGGCCGAAACGCCGAAGAAGATATCGGCACCGACCAGGGCTTCGGCGAGAGTGCGGGCTTTGGTGTCGCTGGCGAGGCGCTGTTTGTACTCGTTCATCCCTTCGGTGCGTCCCTTGTAGATGACGCCCTTGGTGTCGCAGAGGATAAGGTTTTCCTGCTTGATGCCGAGGGTCATGGCGAGGTTGGCGCAGGCGATGCCGGCGGCACCGGCGCCGTTGACCACCATCTTGGCCGTATCAAAGGACTTGCCGACCAGTTCGAGGGCGTTTTTCATCCCCGCCGCGGCGATGATCGCGGTGCCGTGCTGATCATCGTGGAAGACCGGGATGTTCATGATCTTCTTCAGTTCTTCCTCGATGTAGAAGCATTCCGGCCCCTTGATGTCTTCCAGGTTGATGCCGCCGAAGGTCGGTTCCAGCAGTTTGACGGTGCGGATCAGTTCATCGCAGTCCTGAGTGTCGAGTTCGATGTCGAACACATCGACATCGGCGAAGCGTTTGAAGAGAACGCCCTTGCCTTCCATGACCGGTTTCCCGGCCAGGGCGCCGATGTTGCCGAGACCGAGGACCGCGGTGCCGTTGCTGACCACCGCGACCAGGTTGCCCTTGGCGGTGTACTGGTAGGCATCGTCCGGATTCTTCTCGATATCGAGGCAGGGCTCGGCGACTCCGGGGCTGTAGGCGAGGGACAGATCGCGACTGGTGGCGCAGGGTTTGGTGGTGATGACTTCGATTTTTCCTTTGCGTCCCTGACTGTGGTAGTCGAGGGCTTCCTGTCGTTTCGACATCTGATGTGCCTCCGTTGACGTGGTTTTACTCTCCCTAAAAAATACCCCATGAGACATGGGGTTCCAGATCGTGTGTGCTGGCTAAAAACAGTGTTTTAGAAAAAATACCTTGTCAATAAATTTAGTAAAATTAAAGGCGAACATAGTCCCGGTCCGAGAATGTGTCAAGCCTAAAGTGGTTGAAGCTCAGCAAGGCCGATGCCAAGGTGGTTTCTCCTAAGATATCCCCGGTTTTCGCGGCGTCAAGCGGGGTTCTGGTTTCCCCGTGGGGCGGAACGCGGGAGAGAAGTTGCCGTTCCTGGCGAAAATCAGCCGCTTTGCGGTTTGCCGGGGCAAGGGATTGCCGATGTCGACGGCGGTTTGACAGGACCGGTGGCAAGGGGTACAAACGACAGGAATTGAGAATCCGGGGTCTTCCGGTCCGTCGCCCGTGGGTGGGATGGGCCGGGGAAATAGAATGATTGATGACGATGATTGCAGGTGTTCTCTCTGATACCCATTTTTCCGATCTCGCGGAAGCCGACGCGGCGATCGGGGAACTGCTCGCCGGCTGTTTTGCGGATGTCGACCTGGTGTTGCATGCCGGTGATCTCGGTCCGCCGGAGGCCTTGTTCAGCTTTGCTCCCCTGCCGGTACTGGCCGTGCGCGGCAACACCGATGCCGGGCATGCCGATCTGCCGCCACAGCGGCTTCTGACCCTGGACGGTGTCCGTGTCGGCCTGGTTCATGGCTGGGGGGCGGCCGCCGGGCTGGATTCGCGGGTGATCCGGCATTTCGACGGGCAGGAACTGGACCTGCTGATTTTCGGACACAGCCATGTTCCGGTTTGCACCCGGCGCAACGGCTTGCTATTGTTCAACCCGGGCAGCCTCAGTCGGCCGCGATCATCCCGCGGACCGACCGTCGGTCGCCTGATATTGGACCGGGGAACCGTCAGCGGTGAGATTCTGACGCCCTGATCCCGGCATCATCAGTAAATTTTTTACCAATGCGGCAAGGAATGGCCATGAAACAACTCTGGGCACCCTGGCGGATGAGCTATATCAACGGCGACGACAAAGACGCGACAGCGGGCTGTATTTTCTGTGTGCGTGACTCTGCGGACGAGGATGGTGACCGGTTGATTCTTCATCGCGGGGAACATGCTTTCATCATCATGAACAAGTATCCCTATTCAAACGGCCACCTGCTGGTTGCTCCCTACCGGCACACCGCCGATCTCTCCGAATTGAGTGATGCCGAAGCGCTGGAAATGCATCGCCTGACGGTTTTGGCCCGCGACGCGCTGCGGTCGTGGGGCAACCCCGACGGCTTCAATATCGGCATGAACTGGGGCCGGGTGGCCGGGGCGGGCATCGAAGATCACCTGCATCTGCATATCGTGCCGCGCTGGAACGGCGACACCAATTTTATGCCGGTCTTTTCGGATGTCAGGGTGATTCCCCAGCATCTGCAGGAAACCTACACCCTGCTGGCGAAAGCGATGGCTTCTTTAACCTGATTGAAGCCTGAATCAGTGGGCCCCTTGTCGGAGGACAGCACAACGAGGGACTCACTGATTCAGGCGAACCTGAGGATGACGGAACAGACTATGTTTGAATTGTTCAACAAGGGCGGATTCCTGATGTGGGTACTGCTGGGCTGTTCGGTGCTGGCCCTGGCGATTTTCCTGATGAAACTTTTCTGGTACCGGCAGATTCGCGGCAGCGGACAGATCCTCTTCAGGGATGTCATCGACCTGGTGCAGAAAAAGAAAATCGATGAGGCGCTGGTGGTCTGCCAGCGGACGCCGTCACCCCTCTCGCGGGTGGTTCTTGCCGCTCTCCGCCAGTCAGGCCGCCCCCGCGAGCATATCAAGACCATCGCTTCGGAAGTCGCCAGCCGGGAAGGGGTGGCGCTCGAGTCCTACCTCGGTCTGCTGTCGACCATCGCCACGATCTCGCCGCTGCTCGGCCTGCTCGGAACCGTGCTCGGCATGATCCAGGCGTTCAATGTCATCGCCACCGCCGGGGTGAGCACCCCGGCGACCCTCGGCGGCGGCATTTCCCAGGCTCTGATCACCACTGCCGCCGGCATGGCGGTGGCGATTCCGGTTATCCTCGCCCACCGTTTTCTGACCGGTCAGATGAATCGCCTGGTGGTTGAAATGCAGGAATTCATCCTGCGGATTGTCGACCTGCTCGGTGGAGGCAGTGATGATGTTCAGCAGTAGGCGCGGCAGCGAAGAGCCCAAGGTTGACATGACGCCAATGGTTGACGTGGTCTTCCTGCTGCTGATCTTTTTCATGATTTCAACCACTTTCGTCGAAACTCCCGGCATCGATGTCAATCTTCCCAAATCCTCTCTCGAGGTGACCGAGAAGAAGCCGCAGGAGATCAAGGTGTTTATCGACGCCCGCGGGAAGATCGTGATTGATGAGAAGCAGGTCAGTCTCAAGGGGCTGAAAGAGCGGTTGAAGGCGATGGGCGCCAAGACCGCTGAAACCACCTTTGTCCTGATGGCCGACCGCGATGTCCGTCACGGGCGGGTGGTCGAGGTGATGGATGCCGCAAAAGAGGCCGGTTTCGTGCAGCTTGCCATCGCCACGGAAAAAACGTCGCGGTAAGGGAACTCCGCGAACGGACAAAGAATCACTTGACCCCGGTTTAAAATAAGTTAACATTGCCATATTATTGATTCTTTCGCGCCGCCCGGAACAGATCGCAGCGGAGGGCGCAGGAGGGTACGCGATGGCTCAGAGCAAAGGCCACGGATCTCTGGACCGGGCCGGGATATACGCGCTGCTCGGCTTTTGTCTGGGCGTCTCGGCCCCGGTCGGCTGGCTGCTGTTGCGGCTGGTTTTTTTCTGGCAGCCCGGCGTCGGAGTCGTTGCCCAGCTGGAGCAGGAGGTTTTCCGTTCCGGACAACAGCTTGCTCTCTATCTCTACATGGGGCTCGGGACCGCCCTGGTTCTCGCCTCTTTCGGTTTCCTCATCGGTCGCGCCTGGCAGCAGCTGCATGACCGGGCCGAACGCCTCGATCGTCTTCATCACGCCGTCGATGAGCAGAAGCAGGATTTCGAACGGCGCTTCCGCAATCTCAACAACGGCATCAAGAATTTTCACGCCATCAACACCTATATCCAGAAAACCGACGATCCCGGCGAGGTCCTGAAGCTTGCCGCCGACGGTCTGCACAATATTCTCGGCTACGACCGGGTCAATATCCTCATGGTCGATGATGACCGGAAGCGGCTGCGGCTGGTGGCCAGTCACGGTACCGAAGGAGATTTCAGCGACGCTGAATTTCCGCTCGATGAACGACTCGGCGTCATCTACAAGGCGGTTGTCGAACAGCGCCTGTTCCTGATCGATGACATGCGCAAGATGCCGGATGATTTTCACATCGCGGTCGATTTCAGCTCCCACCCGATTCTGCGTTCCCGGGTCTTTATCATCTGTCCGATCATTGTTCACGAAGAGGTCGTCGGCCTGTTCGGGGTCGACAACAAGCACAGTCGCGGCCAGCTTGATGAAACCGATGTCGACACCGTCAAGCTGTTTGCCGACCAGGTCGCCATGACCCTGACCAAGCTCAACCTGCTCGACGCGGTCGATTCCCTGACCCGCGAACTGGAACATACCTTCAGCGAAATGCTGCAGTATCGGTCCGAACACCAACGTCTCGACGGTGCCCTCAAGGACGCCAGCCGTTCGACCGGCGAAGCGATCCGCGATATTTCCGGTGCCGCCGGCGTGGTCCAGGAGGCGGTCGACGAAACCCGTTCCGCCGCCGGCGAGATCTCGGTCTCGATCCAGCAGGTGTCGGAAAATATCGGCACCCTGCAGGAATTCATGGACAACGCCGTGGCTTCGATCACTGAAATCGCCGCCACTATCAAGGAGGTCGAGGCGAGCGCAGTCAAATCGCAGGCGATGACCGAAGGGGTGCAGGAGAAAGCGGCCGGCGGGGTTGACCGGGTCGATCGCGCCATCTGCAGTCTGCAGGGGATTGCCGAAGCGGTGGAAACCGCCTACGCCGGTATTGAACGCCTGTCGGATATCGGTGAGGAGGTCGGGGGCATCACCACCGTGATCAACGAAATCACCCAGAAGACCAACCTGCTGGCTCTCAACGCCGCCATTATCGCCGCCCAGGCCGGTGAACACGGTCGCTCCTTCGCGGTGGTCGCCGACGAGGTCGGCAGCCTGGCGCGGGAAACAGCGCAGTCAACCGAGGCGATTTCGGCCCTGATCGGCGACATCCAGCAGGCGACCCGCGAGGCTGTCGGACACATCGCCAAGACCCGCAACCTGGTTCGCGAGGGGCTGGGGCACGGCGAAGAGCTGGAAACGGCTCTGCAGCAGATACTGCAGGGTACCGAGCAGGCGATGACCATGTCGCGGGATATCCGCCGCGCCACCTACGAGGTGGCGCGCAGTGCCGAATCGATCAACAAGGCGGTGGTGCATCTCGGTGAGATGGCCGCGCAGATCTCCCACGCGTCCAAGGAACAGGCCAACGGGACGCGCAGCATCGTGCACGCCATCGAGGAGGTCAAGCAGATGTCCGACGATATGGTCGACGCGACCGAGCGGCAGCGGCGCAACATGGACGATATCGACCGCTCCGTCGACCTGGTCAGCGGCATGGCCAAGCGCATTTTCGCCGAACTGGAGAAACGCCAGCAGGGCAGCCGTGATGTGCTGGAGAAACTTGAAGTGCTGAAGATGCAGGGACGGCGGATTGAGTAGCGGGAAGCCGGGGAAGGAAGCGCAGCGCATGCTGGGGTCAGGTTTGACTTTCTGCTCTCCCGAGGTATCCTGTTCGCATGCCCCGTAAACCCCGCATTCATTTTCCCGGCGCGGTCTATCACGTCATGCTGCGCGGCAATGCCGGCGATCCGGTATTTTTCAATGATCAGGACCGGTTTCGCTTCTACCTCTTTCTGCAACAGGCCATCGAAAAATTTCACTGCCGCATTCATGGCTTTTGCCTGATGGATAACCATATCCACCTGATTGTCCAGGTCGCGGAAATACCCCTTTCACGGGTGATGCAAAACATCTCTCTGCGTTACACCAAGTGGATCAATTATTCCCAGGGGCGCGTCGGGCACCTTTTTCAGGGACGCTACAAGGCTCTTCTGATCGATGCAGACGCCTATCTGCTGCAACTCGTCGGCTACGTTCATCTCAATCCGGTGCGGGCGGGAATGACAACTGTGCCGGAGCAGTATCGCTGGAGCGGGCACCTCGCTTATCTTGGCAGAGACGAGATCTCCTGGCTCACCACCGACTGGGTCCTTTCGCAGTTCTCGCCAAACCTCGCAAGAGCACGCCAAGGCTATGAGGAATATGTCCTCAATCATCTGGAAGAGGGGAAACAGGCGAAGTATCACTCCGGCACCGTTGAAGGAATTATTCTCGGAGAAGACCATTTTGCCGAAGAGGCCCTGCGGCACGTGGCCTGCGATATGGCGCCACGCTACTCAGTCGTGGATATCGTTTCCGGCGTCTGCCAGGCCTACTCGGTGGACATTGAACAGCTTCGGGCCACCGGCAAACAGCGGCCGTTCACCGAGGCGCGCGCTCTCGCGGCCTGCATGGTTCTGGAAGCCCCGCACCTGACTTTGACCGAACTCGGCAAAAAACTGAATCGCACGGTGGTCCCCCTCGGCCGTGCAGCCCGCAAGCTGGCACAAAGGATTGAGAAAGACCCTGAGCTGAGGAAACGGAAAACGGAAGTCATCGAGGTTTTGAAAAAGGCAGAAAGTCAGACCTGACCCCATTTGTTGACCTGACCCCATTTGTTGAAGATGCAGGGACGGCGGACCGAGTAGTTGAGTTGGTGAGATAGATCCTTCCGTTTGTTTTAGCTTGCAAGTTTTGATATTTTCTTCAGTATCTCTTTGTCATCGCCAAATTTACAAATTGCATCACAATTGTCCTTTAGTTCAGAAAACAATATATAGTGTATTTTAATTTCGCTATTTTTAATAGACGGCCTCTGTAGCTGTAGCAGTACTTCTTTTTCTCTATTGTCCGGTATTATAAGATACAATGTTGGTGGGTTTTCTTTGAAGGAAAAATGAAGATCGGTAAGTCTTAATATGCCAGAATAAATAGATGTGCTTTTTTCCACCTCAAACGCACAAGCAATCTTATTTGTTCCTTTTTCAAACCATACAGCATCAATGAGTGTAATGGTTTTGTATGTATCTTTGTCTACATCTATCTCTGGAAATTTACCAAGACTGATAAATGACAGGCTTTGACCATTATGGCATTTTGAACGGTCATTGGATGCAGCGATAACATCGTATCCTATTGAATTACCTATAGTCATTATGTGGTACTGCATTTCCGTATGAAGGTCTTCCTCCTCAATTTCGCTAATTACTTCTTTATGTCTTTTTTTAAGTTTCTTTTCAATCTTTGTTCGCTCTTCTTCTGATATATGATCATCACTGACTAATAGTTTCTTTTCGCCAATATCAAACAATAGGCCTGCAAAAGCACCTAGGTCATTTGAAAGGTATGGTTTAAACTCATTATTTTTTTCAATTATTATCTCTCTCATTCTTAGATATTCAGTCCATGACCCAAGTTTTATATTGTCTCTGAATAATGTATTGAATCCATTTACAATGGCAGTATTGAATGGCGGAATAATTGTTGGGTGTAAAAAATATAGAATGCTTGCAACAGCAGGACCTAGGCCTTTTATTTTCTTTTTGTCAAGCAGAATGATTTCTTTTAATATATGTTCTTCTTTTGTTGCATTTATACATTTTTCTAAAAATTGACCAAAAGCTAATTTGTTTTCTTCATTCTCATATATGTCTGGTATTCGTAGTTTAGGCTTCCAGTAAAACGGATGAGATGCACCCTTGAATACCTGCTTTTGTTCTGTGATGCAATTTAAAACAAATTCTAAAGAAGATCCTTTAAAATCATTGCCGAACTTGCTTGTTTTTATATCTTGTATTACGTCAAATACACCTCTGCGAATTGATCGAAATGCTTTTAATCTTTCATCATTATTAACAAACCAACTATTATAAACCGTTTCTTGGTCTTCTTTGTAATTTTTTATTATGGATTTAAAATCTTGACTCATAGTTCATTCCCGTTAGTTCATATTTCTACACAGCAAGGTATTGTTCAGATCTGTACAATCTGCCAACTCTCTATTCTTTGGCAAAGATAAATTTTGACAACACTTAAGTTCCGAACTGGATCTCAGAAAAAAGTTGAATATTTACGATAAGGATAACTCCGGGGCTATCAAAGCTTCTATCATGTCCATTCCTATCTGCTATAGCCCCTCCGGCCACTGTGCGACACGGTGATATTCTCCCGGCTGTACCACCCGTTCCCAGACGGGGAGGGCTATGCGGGGTTGCCGCGCAAGCGGATTGGGAGGCCCTGCCGCAGTGTTCGCTTTCACGGCAAATGACTACAGCGATAAATGTTCGGGGTTACGATGATATTTTCATGAGGAGCCACAGGCATACCCCGGCGATCAACAGACCAACTCCAATAAAGAGAAAATAAAGGAGCATTTTCAGTCCCCCCCCCCTGCAACTGACTATGGACTTGAGGGGGACTATTTTACTCTCGGGTTCTCAAAAAAATCTCAAATTTTTGGCAGATCAGCTTCCGGTGGTGGAAAAAATGGTGAACCAGGCCCGAAACAGTCATCATTTCACGACGGGAATGCAGTTCCACTTCGTCGTATAGGCCGGTGACAGATGCTCCTGCCGCATGAACCAGTCCTTCCGCGGGCGCTGTCCGCCGAACCGGATCATCCCCCGGCCGTCCCGGTTGATGCTGTCGACGGCCCGCATCAGGTTGTCGTTTCGCCGGTGGTCGGTCCCGGTGTCGAAGAGGTCGAGCTGGAGAATGTCCGGTGAACAGAAATCCCCGAGCATGACCCCGGCCTTGGCGTAGCGGCCGCCATTCTTCCAGACCATGTCGAACAGGCGGCTCACCAGGTGCAGAATCTCCAGGGT
This sequence comes from Geothermobacter hydrogeniphilus, assembly GCF_002093115.1. Taxonomy (NCBI): domain Bacteria; kingdom Pseudomonadati; phylum Thermodesulfobacteriota; class Desulfuromonadia; order Desulfuromonadales; family Geothermobacteraceae; genus Geothermobacter; species Geothermobacter hydrogeniphilus. The sequence continues at coordinate 186,899 of NZ_NAAD01000001.1, forward strand.
GTCGGAACTCGGCCGGGGCAGGGTGCCGGTGGCGGTGTTGCCGTAACCGGTGCCGGTTTCGTCAAACGGGCTGGTGCGGATGAAGACGCTGACCATCCGGGCCAGCAGTTTTTCCCGGCGCAGCTTTTCCGCCGCCCGGGCGGTAAACTCGCAGACCGCCTCGCGCACCTCGCGGTTATCGGTCAATTTTTCCCCGAAGGACCGCGAGCAGACGATCTGTTGTTTCGGCGTCGCCTCCTCCAGCGCGATGCAGTTCTCCCCGTTCAGTTCCCGCACCGTTCTCTCCAGGGTTACGGAAGAGAGCCGCCTGGCCCGGTGTGGCTCCATCCGCGCCAGGTCCAGAGCCGTCTTCACCCCGCGCCGTTGCAGGACGCGGGTAAGGTTGCGGCCGATCCCCCAGATGTCAGAGGCCGGAGTAATCGCCAGCAGCCGTTGCTGCCTGCGCGGGTCGCACAGTTCAACAACCCCCCGGGTCGCCCTGAACCTCTTGGCCGCAGAGTTGGCCAGTTTCGCCAGGGTCTTGGTCGGGGCGATGCCGATGCTGACCGGAATGCCGACATGCTGTTTCACGGTCGTCCGGATCTGCCGGCCGTAGTCATCCAGTTTGCCGATGCCGGACAGGTCGAGGAAGGCCTCGTCGATGGAGTAGATCTCCATCCGCGGAGTGAACTGTTCGAGGGTCTGCATCACCCGGGCGGAAATGTCGCCGTAGAGGGTGTAGTTGGAGGAAAAGATCCGGATGCCGTGCCGTTTGATGTCGTCCCGGACCTTGAACAGGGGCACTCCCATCCCGATCCCCAGGGCCTTGGCCTCCGGGCTGCGGGCGACAACGCAGCCGTCGTTGTTGGAGAGCACGACCATGGGAACCTGTTTCAGGTCGGGCCGGAACAGGCGCTCGCAGCTGCAGTAGAAATTGTTGCAGTCGACCAGGGCGAACATGGTCACGGGTTGCGCAGGGAATGGATGACGGTGGTGACCACGCCGAAGATTTCCAGCTCGGCCCCGTCCGGGATGGGAACCGGGGCATGCCGGCTGTTCATGGGCACCAGGCGGGTTTCGGGTTTCAGCTCCAGTTTCTTGACGGTCAGCTCGCCGTTGAACTCGGCGATGACGATATCCCCGTGCTTCGCCTCCAGGGAACGGTCAACCACCAGCACGTCGCCGGAGAAGATGCCGGCCTCGATCATCGAATCCCCCTGCGCCCGGACGAAATAGGTCGCGGCGGGAGTCCGGATGCACAGCTCGTTCAGATCCAGGGCACGTTCGCAGTAATCGGACGCCGGGGAAGGAAACCCCGCCGGGACTTTGTCCAGAAACAGGGGAATGGCCAGGGCATCAAAATGGTCGGCCCGGCCGAGCAGTTCAGCTTTCATGCGAAGGTCCTTCTTTCCGGGGAGTTCCCGCAGCATGCCCGCGTTCCGTGACAGGACAGGTCACGCCGTCGGCCGGGGCTTAAGCCTGGTCTTGTCCTGTTCGCATTCGTCATGTCCGGGGCAGTGGTCGGAGCCGCAGGGCTCCATGTGGATGGTGACATCGGCTCCCGGCAGGCTGTCCTCGATCCGTTTCTCCAGCGCGTCAGCGATGTCGTGGGCCTGCTCGATGGTCAGGTGGCGACAGACGGTGAGGTGGAAATCCATGATCTTCTGCGAGCCGGCGCGGCGGGTGCGCAGGTTGTGGTAGTCGATCAGGTCGTCGGGGTGACTTTCGATCAGGCGGGTGATCTCGGCGCGAACCGATTCCGGCAGTTCTTCATCCAGCATGTCGCGCATGCCGTGACGCAGCAGCTTGATCGCCTCGAAGATAATGTAGGCACCGACCAGCATGGAGAGAATCGGATCGAGCCAGGGAGCCTTGAGGATGTTGATCAGGATCAGGCCGAGCAGCAGCGCCAGGTTGGTGTAGACATCCATGGAGAAGTGCAGGCTGTCGGCCTGCAGGGCGGAGGAATCGGTCAGGCGCGCGGTGCGGCGCAGGTAGCGGCTGATGGCGCTGGAGACGGCGACGCTGAACAGCAGCACGATCATCCCCCCCTCGATGCGGGCCAGTTCGATCTCGCCGGTCAGCCGACGAACGGCTTCGAAGCAGATCCACGCCCCGGTCAGGGCGATGATGGTGCTCTGGATCAGGGTCGCCGCGGTTTCAAACTTGCCGTGGCCGAAGGGGTGGGATTCGTCGGCCGGCTGCTCGGCGTGCTTGATGGCGAAATAGTTGACACCCGACATCAGGATGTCGAGCAGCGAGTCGACTGCCGAGGCCAGCACCGCCAGGGAACCGGTCAGGACTCCGGCCACCAGCTTGATGGCGGCGAGGCCGGCGGCGGTGGAAACCGAGATCCGGGCGGCGCGGATTTTCAGACGGGAGGTGTCCATCAACGGCTCAGTCGGTCGGCAGCGGACAGGCGGCGGCCCAGCGGCTGTAGCCGTCCCCCTCGATGTCCCAGAAGCTGTCGATCCGCTCGCGGTAGAAGTCGCGATCGCCGCAGGCCCGGGCAATAGAGCCGCTCAACTGCGATGAACAGCGATTGTCGCTTTCGAGCCAGGCGTAGAAGGCCGCGACGCCGTCGAGGATGTCACCCAGTTCGACCGGGTTCGGCTCCAGGTTGCGGACGATGTACCAGTTGCCGGCGAACTGCCTGATCCGTTCGGCCGGGATCCGGTAGATGTTTTCGCGCCGGTCGCCGATGATGAATTCGCGCAGGAAATAATCGGCGCCGCGTGCCAGGCGACCGGCGTCCTCGGCGTCATCATCATGCCGGGTGATCCGGTACTGGAGAAAATCGCGCAGCAGCTCTCCCAGCAGGCGGTCGGCGCGGATCTCGTCTTCGAGATCGGCAATCTGGAAAGATGCCTCGTCAAGGGCCTCGGACGTGGCCCGGTCAGAATTTTGATCTGTCATGAAACCTCCGTGAAATCAGCCTTCTATTAACATTCCGCGGGTCCGTCGGTCAAGCTGGATCACGACTGAATTTGGGGCTGACAGGGGTCCGGTGGTCTGTTACCATGAGCGGCGTTGCAGCGCGACATTTCTTTCCCCGCTAAATAAAGATTTTGACAGGTAGTTCAGGCATGCCCCAGCAGACCCCGATGATGCGTCAGTACCTCCAGATCAAGAGCGAGTATCCTGACGCGATCCTCTTTTTCCGGCTCGGCGATTTTTACGAAATGTTCAACGAGGATGCGGTCAAGGCGTCACGCATTCTTGACATCACCCTGACCTCGCGCAACAAGGGAGCGGCCGAAGAGGTTCCCCTGTGCGGCATTCCCTACCACAGCTGCCAGCCCTATCTGAACAAGCTGGTCGCCAGCGGTCACAAGGTGGCGATCTGCGAGCAGGTCGAAGACCCGAAGGCGGCCAAGGGGATCGTCCGGCGGGAAGTGGTGCGGGTGGTGTCGCCGGGACTGGTGGTCGATACCGACAGCCTGACGCCGAAGGAGAACAATTACCTGCTCGCCCTGGCGCCGGGAGAGAAGGAGCAGTGGGGGGTGGCGGTTCTCGATATCACCACCGGCGAGTTCCGGGTCACCGAGGTGGCGGGCCTGGCCGGCGTGCGCGGCGAACTGGCCTCGCTGCAGGCCCGCGAGGTGATTCTGCAGGAAGACGGCTGGGGCGACGAGGTTGCTCGTGAACTGGCCGACCTGTTCGCCGGCCGGGCGCTGACCCGGCTTCCGGAATGGGCCTTTGCCGTCGACCGGGCCACGATCGAACTGCAGGAGTTCTTTGCCGTGTCGAGCCTCGAAGGTTTCGGCTGCCGGGGGCTTCCCGGCGCCATCGCCGCGGCCGGAGCGGTGCTGCACCTGCTCAAGGAGACGCAGAAAGAGGGCTTGACCCATATCCGGTCCCTGTCCACCTACCAGTCCAGCGAATACATGGTGCTCGACGAGGCGACCCGCCGCAACCTGGAGCTGACCGCCACGCTGCACGACGGCAGCCGCAAGGGGGCCCTGATCGGGGTGCTCGACCGCACCATGACCGCCATGGGCGGACGCCGGCTGAAGCAGTGGATCAGTCACCCGCTGCTCGATGTCGCCCGCATCCAGTCACGCCAGCAGGCGATCGCGGAGCTGGTGGAGCGCAGCCTGGAGCGCAACGATCTGCGGGTCGCCCTCGACGGCATCTACGACCTGGAGCGGCTCAACGCGAAAATTTCCATGGCGACCGCCAATGCCAAGGACCTGGTGGCCCTCAAGCTTTCCCTGCAGCGGCTGCCGGAACTGGTTGACCGCATGGCCTCGCTTGAGGCCGAATTCAGCCGGGAGCTGGCCGGTCGCATCGACCCGTTGCCGGATCTCTGTGAACTGATCGAAACGGCGATTGCCGACGAGCCGCCCTTCGTGCTCCGCGAGGGCGGGTTGATCAAGACCGGGTTCAACGCCGAACTGGACGAACTGCGGGCGATCGCCCGCGAGGGGAAGGGCTGGATCGCCGGTCTCGAACAGCGGGAACGGGAGCGGACCGGCATCGGCAATCTGAAGATCCGCTTCAACAAGGTGTTCGGCTACTTCATCGAGGTCACCAAAAGCCACCTTGACCGGGTGCCCGAGGACTACCAGCGCAAGCAGACCCTGACCAACGCCGAACGGTTCATCACGCCGGATCTGAAGGACTATGAAAGCAAGGTCCTCGGTGCCGAAGAGAAGCTGATCGACCTTGAATACCAGTTGTTCCAGCAGGTGCGGCAGCAGGTGGTCGCCGAAGGGCCGCGAGTGCAGGAAGTGGCCGACGCCCTGGCCGCCCTCGACGTCATCTGCGGGCTGGCCGACCTGGCCCATGAACGCAACTACGTCTGTCCGCAGGTGGATGACGGCGACCAGCTGAAGATCGTCGACGGCCGCCACCCGGTGGTCGAGGCGATGAATCTCGGGGAACGCTTCGTCCCCAATGACACCCTGCTCGACAACCGCAAGAACCAGCTGCTGATCATCACCGGTCCCAACATGGCCGGTAAGTCGACCTTCATGCGCCAGGTCGCCCTGATCACCCTGCTGGCCCAGATCGGCAGCCTGGTGCCGGCGCGGGAGGCTCATGTCGGGGTGGTCGACCGGATTTTCACCCGGGTCGGAGCGAGCGACAATCTCGCCCGCGGCCAGTCGACCTTCATGGTCGAGATGACCGAGACCGCCAACATCCTCCATCACGCCACCCCGCGCAGCCTGATCGTGCTGGATGAAATCGGCCGCGGCACCTCGACCTTCGACGGCGTCAGTATCGCCTGGGCGGTGGCCGAGTATCTGCACGATCATCCGTCGGTGGCCGCCAAGACCCTGTTCGCGACCCACTACCACGAATTGACCGACCTGGCGCTGACCCGCGAGCGGGTGCAGAATTACAATGTCGCCGTCAAGGAATGGAATGACCAGATTGTTTTCCTGCGGCGCATTGTCAAGGGCGGCGCCAGCCATTCCTATGGTATCCAGGTCGCCCGCCTGGCGGGCCTGCCGCGTCCGGTGATCGATCGGGCCAAGGAGGTTCTGAAGAATCTCGAAACCGGCGAATTCGTCGGCGAGGGTCAGCCGCGGCTCGCCAGGGAGAAGCGCGCTCCGGTGGAGCAGACACCGCAGCTTTCCCTGTTCGGGGCGGGGGACGATCAGTTGCGTCGCGCCCTGGAAGAGGTGGATGTCAGCGTACTGACGCCGCTTGAGGCCCTGAACCTGCTTGATCGATTGAAACGGATGCTCTGATGGTGGCCCTGCGCGCGAAACTCTCTGTCCTGCTGGCCCTGGTCGTGCTGCTCGGTTGCGTTGCGCCGGCCTCGGCCCTGGATGCCGAAAGCGCCTACCGGAAGGCCAAGCAGGGTTATATCCGCCTGCAGCAGTCGGCCAAAAAACAGCTCTACCGGGACAACTGGATGCGGGTGGTGGATGATTTTGTCGGCATCGCCCAGGCCTGGCCGGAAGATGATCGCGCGGCCGACGCGCTGTACATGGCCGGCAAGGCCTGTCGCGGCCTGTCGCGGGTTTCTCTGCTGGCGTCCGACGCCCGGCGGGCGGTCGGTTATTTCGATCGGGTGGCCGACAACTACCCCGCCAGTTCCCTGGCCGATGACAGCCTGCTGCTGGCCGGGGAACTGCTCGAAGATCCGCTGGCTGATTTCAGTGCCGCCTACCTCCATTATGCGCGCATTGTCCGTGATTATCCCCGCGGTGACATGTTTTCCCGGGCCCGGCCCCGCGCCAAGCGCCTGGCCGCTTTCGCCCCGGCCGAGACCCCGCCGGTTCGCGCGCGCTCAGCGGGCGGCAACAAGGCGGAACTGGTTGCCATCCGTAGCTGGAGCGGCAGCAACAAGACCCGCATCGTTCTCGATTTCAACCGCAAGGTCGGTTTTCGTTCCCATTTCCTTGCCGCCGGCAGCGGTAAGATTCCGGCTCGCATCTATCTCGATCTGAAAGGTGCCGACAGCCGCAGGGGGCTGGAAAAAGAGTGGAACTACCGAACCGGCCTGGTCAGCCAGATCCGTACCGGTCACCCCCGGGACGGCACCCTGCGGGTGGCCCTCGACCTGACGAAAGCGGTTGACTATCACATTTTTTCGCTGGCCGATCCCTATCGCATCGTCGTCGACCTGTCGCCCGGAAAGGGCAAACCGCCGGTCGCGGCCGGGCCGGAACTGCACGCTCCACCGCCGGCTGACGGCATCAGCGACGTTCTGGCCAACGCGCCCGCCGAACGGAAGATCAAGGTCCATATCCCCAGTCAGCAGAAGGACGGCAGCCTGCGGCTGATCGTGGTCGATGCCGGTCATGGCGGCAAGGATCCCGGGGCGATCGGACCCGGCGGCACCCGGGAGAAGGACGTGGCCCTGGCCATCGCCCGCGAGGTCGCCAGGCAGTTGCGCAAGACCCTGAAATGCAAGGTGGTGCTGACCCGCGACAGGGATGTCTTTCTGCCGCTTGACCGCCGTACCGAGATTGCCAACCAGCTCAATGCCGACCTCTTCATCTCGATCCACGCCAACGCCAGCCGCAACCGCAGGGCCTACGGTATCGAGACCTATTATCTCAACTTCTCCAAAAGTGATGCCGCGGTCGCTGTGGCCGCCCGCGAGAATGATACCAGCCTGAAGGAGGTCGGCGATCTGGAGCTGATCCTTTTCGATCTGATGGCCAATTCCAAGATCAACGAGTCGAGCCGGCTGGCGACTGAAATCCAGTCCTCTCTGGTCGGTGCCCTCGGTCGGAATTACAAATATGTCAAGGATCTCGGCGTTCGTCCCGGCCCTTTTTATGTCCTGCTCGGCGCGACCATGCCGTCGGTGCTGGTGGAAACCGCCTTCATCAGCAACCGGCGTGAGGAAAAGCGTCTCAAGGACCGTCGTTACCACCAGAAAACCGCCATCGCCATCGCCAGGGGCGTCCGGGATTATGCCCGGGCCCTGAAGCTGATTGCCACCAGGTGAACAGGACGGAAATGCCATCATCGATCGACAGCTGTTTCGCGTCTCCCCGGTTGACCGATACCGCTCTTCCCTATGAGGAACGCCGCGTCCTGCTGCTGCAGGCATCGCGTGACTACCTTGAGCGGGAACGGGCCGCTGTCCGTCGGCAGCATGAACAGGGGGCCTCCGGCCGTGAGGTGGTCCGGTTGCTGACGGTGATGACCGATGAGCTCATCCGGCGCCTTTATCATGCCGTGGCCGTCGATCTGACCGGGGTCGAGGATGTCGCCTGCGCCCTGCTGGCCATCGGCGGTTACGGGCGGGCCGAGCTCAATCCCCGTTCCGATATCGATCTGATGTTCTACTATCACGGCAGGGATCGGAGTATCGCCGAACAGATATCCGAGCGCATGCTCTACCTGCTGTGGGACCTTGCCCTCGATGTCGGCTACAGTGTCCGCACCGCCGCCGACTGCATCGAAATGGCGGATCGGGATATCACCGCCCGCACCGCGCTGCTTGATGCCCGCTACCTGGCCGGCAGCGAAAGTCTGTTTGAGGATTTCGAGAAACAGGTCCTCGGTATTGTGCTGGGGAAAAATTCCAACCAGTTCATCCGGCACAAGCAGGAAGAGAGCCAGCGGCGCCTGACCAAGTACGGGTCCACGGTCTACCTGCTGGAGCCGAATATCAAGGAAGGCGAGGGGGGACTGCGTGACCTGCAGGCGGCGGTCTGGATTCTGCGGGTCAAGTTCAAGGCGTCCGGCCTGCGGGAACTGGTGATCAAGGGGGTGATGACCGAACAGGAAAAAGAGGCGGTCGAAAACGCCTGCGACTACCTGTGGCGCATCCGCAACCAGCTGCACTACCTCTCCAGCCGCAAGAACGATCAGCTGCATTTCGAGCAGCAGGAGCAGATCGCCCGTTTTCTCGGCTACCGGGACAGCAAAAAAGCGCCGGCGGTCGAAGAGTTCATGCAGGATTACTATTCCCATGCCACCCAGGTCGAGCATCTCGCCTCGGTATTGATCAACCGGGCCGCCAACCGGGATCAGAACCCCAGTTTCTTTTCCTCATTCTCGAAACGCAAACTGGAGGACGGTTTCTACCTGCTGCGGCGCGAGTTGCGCGCCGGCAAACCTGAACTTTTTGAACAGAATCCGATTTTGCTGATGCGGGCCTTCCTGCTGGCGCAACGCCATGGCGTGGTACTCAGTCTTGATCTGAAAACCCTGATCCGGGACCATCTGCACCTGATCAATGACCAGTTCCGTCGTTCTCGCGAGGTGAACCGGGATTTTTTCGAGATCCTGCGCGGGCAGAGTTGCGGTCAGATCCTGCGGGATATGCATCACCTGCGTTTTCTCAACGCCTATATTCCCGAATTCGAACGCATCTACTGTCGTGTACAGCATGATGCCTATCACATCTACACGGTCGATATTCACACCCTGTTCGCGGTCGAGGAAATCCTCAAGCTCTGGGCAGGAGAGTATGCCGAAGAACGACCGCTGTTGACCGCGGTGGCCAATGATATCGAAAAACGTGAACTGCTGCTGCTGGCGGTGCTGTTCCATGATATCGGCAAGGGAGAGGGGAAAAACCACAGCGAAAAAGGGGCGAAACTGGTCAGGACCATCGCCCGGCGCATGGGGTTGAACAAGGAGGACAGTGAGCGGCTCGAATTCCTGGTGCTGCATCACCTGGAGATGGCCCACATCTCCCAGCGTCGCGACCTGCACGATGACAAGCTGATCGACCAGGTGGCGCGCAGCATGGGGATGACCGAGAATTTGAAGATGCTTTTCCTGCTGACCTTCGCCGACCTGCGGGCCGTGGGCCCCGATGTCTGGTCGGAGTGGAAGGGATTTCTGCTGCAGGAACTGTACGAGAAGACCTTCGATGCCCTCGAGCGCGGTAATTTCCGCGCCGATGCCCGCAGTGAAAGGGTGCGCAACCGCAAGCGCAAGGTCTATGACAACCTGGCCGAAGATTTCGGCCGCAGCAAGGTCAAAGCGGTGCTGCGTTCGCTCGGCAGTCGTTACCTGCTCAGTCACCGTTCGCCGGAGATTACTGAACACCTGCGGGTCTATTTCGGCCGCGGCAAGAAGCCGCTGGCCATGCGCGTCGAGCATCAGCCCGGCAGCCAGTTCTCGCAGCTGATGCTTTCGACCCTGGACAGTCCGGGACTTTTCTCTCTGGTCGCCGGGGTGCTGGCCGCCAACGGGGTGAGTATTCTCGGTGCGCAGATCTACACGCATAAAAACGGCGAGGCCTTTGACCTGCTGCAGGTGGTCGGCAGCAACGGTGAAATTATTGACAATCCCCGCCGCTGGCAGAAGGTTGAACAGGAATTGACCGCCGTCATCGAGGGGCGGCTGCAGGTCGATGCCCTGGTCGAAAAGAGCAGGCCGCCCAGTTTCCTGAGTGGAAAGGCGCTGCCCCAGTATCCCAGTCGGGTCGAGTTCGATACCGAGGTTTCCGATGATTATACGGTGGTCGATATCTATACCCATGACCGGGTCGGCCTGCTTTACGAAATAACCCGCAGCTTTGCCGACCTGGGGCTCTATATCGGGGTGTCGAAAATTTCCACCAAGGTGGACCAGGTGGCCGACACCTTTTACCTGCAGGACATCTTCGGTCAGAAGATCACGGCCGAGGACAAGTTGGATGAACTGCGTCGCGTGCTGCTTGACGTTCTGGAAGACAAGACGACGGAAGGGAGTGCCGCTGTCGATTAGGAATTTCCCCTCGCTCAGACGGCTTGTTATGGATCAATACCTCGACCTTTTTCTGAATTACCTGGTGGTGGAGAAAGGTCTCTCGAAAAACACCCTTGACGGCTACGGACGCGATCTTGTCCGCTATCTCGCCTATCTGAAGGAAGAGGGCATCACCGCGCCGGACGCCATTCGCACCGTGCACCTGCTGCGCTTTCTGGCGCTGCTCAAGCAACAGGGGCTGGCGCCGCGCAGCCGGGCCCGGGCCCTGGTCAGCCTGCGGAATTTTCATCGCTTTCTGCATGCCGAAGATCATTGCCGGCAGAATCCGGCGGATCGTATCGAAGCGCCGAAAAATCTTCCCGCTCTGCCCGGGATCCTCTCCATCGCCGAGGTTGACAGCCTGCTGGCCGCGCCGCGTGGTGACGAACCCCTTGCCCTTCGCGACCGGGCGATGCTTGAAGTTCTCTACGGCACCGGCCTGCGGGTTTCCGAACTGATCGGCCTGCAGCTCGGCCAGCTGCATCTCGATGCCGGATTCCTGCGCGCCAGCGGCAAGGGCGCCAAGCAGCGGGTGGTTCCCCTGGGGGAGCCGGCCATCGAGGCGGTTGTCATGTATATCGATGCGGCGCGGCCCTCACTGCTGAAGGACAAGTCCAGCGAGGCGCTGTTTCTCAACCGTTCCGGGCGGGGCTTGACACGCCAGGGCTTCTGGAAGATGATGAAGCGCCGCGCCCGCGAGGCGGGAATTTTCAAGAACATTACACCACACACCCTGCGCCATTCGTTTGCCACCCATCTGCTGGAAAATGGAGCCGATCTGCGGACCGTCCAGACCATGCTCGGCCATGCCGACATCGCGACGACCCAGATCTACACCCATGTCACCCGCGAGCGGCTGCGCAAGGTGCATGAAAAACATCATCCGCGCGGTTGACGCGCTACGGGGACAGATATGAAATACCTGGTATTGCTCGGTGACGGCATGGCCGACGAGCCGATGGAGGAACTGGGCGGCCTGACGCCGCTGGAAAAAGCATCGACGCCGCACCTGGACCGACTGGCCGGCGCCGGCACCCTGGGACTGGCACGAACCGTCCCGGTCGGCTTTCATCCCGGCAGCGATGTCGCCAACCTGTCGGTGTTCGGCTACGATCCGCACGACTGTTACAGCGGCCGTTCTCCCCTCGAAGCCGCCAGCATGCATGTCGACCTGGCTCCCGAAGATGTCGCCTTCCGACTCAACCTGGTGCATCTGGAGCCCCATTTCGCCCACCTCTACATGTCGGACTTCTCGGCCGGGCATATCCCTACCGACCAGGCCCGTGAACTGATCACGTCGCTCCAGGACCATCTTGGGAATGATGAATTCAGCTTTCATCCCGGTATTTCCTATCGTCATCTGCTGGTCTGGAAGGGGGGCAAGGACAGGCTGCAGTGCACGCCGCCGCATGACATCAGCAATCAGTGCGTCGGCGACCACCTGCCGCGCGGAGAGGGGGCCGAAGAGCTGATTCACCTCACCACCCAGGCGCAGATCATTCTCGGCAATCACCCGCTCAATCGCCGTCGCGAGGAGGCCGGTGAGGTGACCGCCAACTCGATCTGGCTTTGGGGACAGGGGCGGGCACCGCAGCTGGCCGATTACCGGCAGCTCTACGGCCTGAACGGCGCGGTGATCTCGGCTGTCGACCTGATCAAGGGCATCGGTGTCTATGCCGGACTCGACATCATCGAGGTTCCCGGTGCCACCGGTTATATCGATACCAATTATCGCGGCAAGGCTGACGCCGCCCTTGCCGCCCTGCAGAGCCGCGACTTCGTCTACCTGCACGTCGAGGCTCCCGATGAGGCGGCTCATGCCGGAAACCTGGAAGCCAAGATCCAGGCGATCGAGGATTTCGATGCCAAGGTGGTCGGCCGGGTGCTGGAGGGACTGAACGGCGGAGATGATTTTCGGCTGCTGGTGCTGCCCGACCATCCGACTCCGGTCAGCAAGAGGACTCATACTTCCGATCCGGTTCCCTTCGTGCTTTACGACTCGCGTCGCGGCGGAGAAGAAGAAACCACTGCGGTCTACAGCGAAAAGTCAGCCGCCGCGACCGGTCTGGTTGAAGTCGGCCATCAGCTGCTGCCGCGGTTGTTGGAACGCAAGGTTTAAGGTTCCTGGTCTGGCGGGTTTTCTGAAGATGTCTGCTCCCCGGGCTGAGTAAAAATGCCCAGATGCAAGGCGTCCGCAGCCCCGCGGCATAAGGCGTACCGGCAGGTACGTCGTTGACGCAGGGGAAGGACAACGCCGCAGATGGGCGTTTTTCCTCAGCCCGCTAAAACTGTCCCGGGCGGAAGTCGTAGGGGGTGTAGGGATACGCGTCGTAGTAACCCGGGTCATAGGGGTTGCCGTGCGGTTTTGCGTCCGGTCCGACGTAGGTCGGTGCGTAGCGGTTGGGACCGGGATGAATCATGGTGCGGAAAGGGGTATCCCAGAGATATTCCCGCTGCAGATGGAAGACCGGGTAGCGGCGGACGCCGTAGTTGTCGGAGCGGATCTGCTGACCGCGGACATCGGCGGTGAAGGTGATCAGCCGGCCGGTGAGGAAGCGTGCCGGGTCGAGCAGCCGGTCGCTTTCAACCAGGATGCGTTCGCTGCCGTCATCGAGGTCGATCGGTTCTCCCCAGCGGTCGAGTCGCCAGGGAGTGATCTCCAGGACTGAACCCTCCCGTTCATTGTCCAGTCCCATGATGACGCCGCCGAGCAGCAGGGTTTTTCCTCGATAGGCCTCGGGATCAGCACGAACCTCGGCCAGGTTGACGTCGCTGTCGATCCGGCTGCGTGCCTGCTCCGACAGCACGTGTCCGCAGCCGGTGAGGCCGACAAGGATCAGCAGGAGAATGAATCTGCGCATGGTGGCTCCTTCGCTGCTGTGAAGAAACGCATTTCTCATTTGATTATATCGGAACCATCGTCGTTTTGCTTTAACCTGAATCCGTGAGTTCCTGTTGGATGGAGAGTGCAAGTGCTTGGTCTGAGTGAGATTTCCAAAAATCTGAAGCGCACCCACAGGTTCGCTGGTGATTTTTGGGAAGCTCAGGCAGATCAATGACTTGTGCTATCCGCCTACAAGGCGCTCACTGATTCAGGTTTAACATCGAAAGCACTTATGCCCAAAGCCTATTTCGTCAAACTTCAGCGGCCGGAACGCGCCCGGCATCTCTGTGAACTGGCCGAGCGTTTCTATCTCCAGGGCTATCGGGTGCTGGTGACGGTGATGGATGAAAACCAGGGGGTCACCCTCGACCGCTTCATGTGGAGCTGGCAGAAAGGCTCTTTCGTTCCCCACGCTTACGACAACGGCGCGGTCGAGTGCCATGCCGAGCCGGTCGTCATCGGCAGTTGCGAACAGAACCCGAACTCCGCCCAGGTGCTGATCATGGGCGGGCACTGTTCACTCGAATTCATGCGGCGCTTCGAGATCGTTGTCGATTTTGCCGAGGTCTATGATCCCGGGGCGGCGGCGCGGTCCCGACAGCGCTTCAGTCGTTACCGCGAGGCCGGTTTTGCCCCCGAGATGCTGCAATAGCGGTGGTCATCCGAGCCGGTTGCTGCTGCCCGTGGTCCCGGTGGCCGAAGAGCCGCTTGTCCTCGATGGCACCGCCGTTGAGCGTCTGCGGCTCTGGCGGGCCAGGCCGGGAGAGATTCTCACCTTCGTCGATCCGTGTCAGACCGCCTGGCGGGGCCGGCTTGAGCGGGACGGGTCGTGCTGGCGGGTCGTCCCGTTTCAGTCTCTGAAACGGAATCCGGCCGGACCGTTGCGGATTGACCTTTTTCAGGCCCTTCCGCAGCGCGAACGTTTCGAGCTGGTGCTGGAAAAGGCGACTGAATTGGGTGTGGGCCGCCTCATCCCCTACCAGTCCGAGCGGTCGATTTCCCTGGCTGAACGGGACGCCAGGCAGAAGAAGTCGCATCGCTGGCCGGAGCTGGTGCTGCGCGCCGCGCGGCAATGCCGCCGCTCCGAACTGCCGGAACTCTACACCTGCTGCGGCTGGAATGAGGCGCTCGATATGGGAAGTCGTGCCGACCTGCGGCTGATGCTCTACGAGGGCGGCTGTTCCCAACAGATGGGAGAGGCGCTGGCGGTGTCCCGTGCGGAATCCCTCGCGCTGCTGATCGGTCCGGAGGGTGGATTCAGCGATGTCGAGGTCGCCGCGGCCGTCCGTCGCGGATTCCAGCCCGTCAGCCTCGGCCCCCGTCTGCTGCGGACCGAAACCGCGGCCATTGCCGCCATCGCCGTGGCCCAGGCTTGTCTTGGAGATTTCAGATGAAGGATGTCAATGCCCGCCTGGAGAATATCCTGGTGGTCCTGGTCGAGCCCCAGGGAGGACTGAATATCGGTTCGGTCTGCCGGGTGATGGCCAATTTCGGTCTCAGTCGTCTGCGGCTGGTCAATCCGCAGGTCGATCATCTCGGTGACGATGCCCGGCGGATGGCGGTCAAGGCCGCTCCGCTGCTGGAGCGGGCGGAGGTTTTCTCCGATCTGCCGTCGGCGCTTGCCGATTGCACCTGCAGCATCGGCACCACCCGTCGTTTCGGCAAGTACCGGGAGAACCTGTTCCATCCGGACCAGGCGGCCCGGCACTTTCTGCCGTTGAGCGCCGCCGGGCAGGTGGCGCTGATCTTCGGCCGCGAGGACCGGGGGCTGCACAACGAGGAACTCGATCTCTGCCAGCGGTTGATGACCATTCCGACCCGGGAACCGGTGGCCTCGATGAACCTCGCCCAGGCGGTGGCGGTCTGTCTCTACGAGGTGCAGAAGGTCTGGGGTGAACTGGCGGGAAAGGCGGCCGGGGGCAAACGTCTCGCGTCCGGCGAGGATCTTGAACAGATGTTCCGTCACATGCGCCGGACGCTGCTCGACATCGAATTTCTTGATCCGCAGAATCCTGATCATATTCTGCGCGCTTTCCGGCAGATTCTCGGCCGGGCCGGACTCTCCGCCCGCGAGGTCCGCATCCTGCAGGGGCTCTGGAGCCGGATCGACTGGGTCGAAGGCGAAAGGCGCAAATCTGTGGTGAAGGGTGAAGGATGATGACCGCAACCGGACCGTTTCGCAGCATCCCCCTTGAAGGTGGGTTGAAACTCGACTTTTTCGATCTCGGCAACCGGTATTTCGGCGACTACCATCGCATCAAGATCCTGGTGCGCTGCGAAGTTCCGCTGCGGGAGACGATGTTTGCCGCCGAGAGTGACCCGCGACGCGCCTTTGACCGTGCCCGGCGCCGGCTCGGCGAGCGGGTGGTTTATGAAAGGAGCCTCGAACGGATGGGGGTTGCCGGGGCCGATGTCGAGGCTGTGCGCGATCGGATGATCGATGCCTTTCTGAGCAGCGCCGGCCCCTACCTGCGCCACCCCGAGTTTCCCCGACGGCTGGTCGAAAGTCGATTGCGCTCGCATCGGGTCCACCCGCTGACGATCGCGGGACGCTGATGATCGAGGTTCGCATCGAGAGCCTTGCCTTCGGCGGTGACGGGGTCGGTCGTCACCGGGGGCAGGCGGTCTTCATTCCGCTGACGGCCCCGGGTGACCTGGTGCACTGCCGGGTGACCGAGCGGCGACGGCGTTATCTGCGCGGCGAACTGGTGGAGCTGCTCGAGGCCGGTGAAGGCCGGTGCCGGCCGCGCTGCCCGGTTTTCGGCCGCTGCGGCGGCTGCCACTGGCAACATCTCGATGAACAGACCCAGCAGCACTGGAAGGAACGCTTGTTCAGCGACATTCTCAGGCGTCAGTTGCGGCGTGACGCGTTGCCGCTGCAGCCCCTGCTCGCCGCGCGGCAGGCCTGGAATTATCGCAGCCGGGTGCAGTTCAAGTGTCACGCTCTCAAGGAAGGGATGGCGATCGGTTTCTTTCGTCGCGGCAGTCATTTCGTTGAGGCCGTCGACCACTGTGCGATTGCCGCCGATGCCGTCAACCTGGTTCTCCCCTGGTTGCGTGACCAGCTGCCGCAGGTCCCCCGCCCGGACCGGGTTCCGCAGGTCGACGTCGGTTGTGATGACCATGATCGGCTGCGGCTGGTGGTGCATGATATCGCCCCCGCCGGGGCAGGCGCCGGGCCGCGGTTGCGGACGGCGGCGGAAGACGCCGGCTGGGCGCTTTTTTCCCAGTCAGGACGCAAGCAGACCCTGCGGCAGCTGGTCGGTCCGTCTGAACTGGAGATTCTGGTCGATGAGCCGCCCCTTCGGCTCGGATACGGACCGGGTGGTTTTGCCCAGGTTCATCTCGAACAGAACCGGCAACTGGTCGCCGCCGCCCTGGAGATGCTCAGGCTGCAGGGAGACGAGCGGGTGCTTGACCTGTTCTGCGGTATGGGCAATCTCAGCCTGCCACTGGCCAGGCGGGTCGCCCGGGTTGACGGCGTCGAAGCTCATGCTCCGTCGATTGAGCAGGCACGGAAGAACGCCGCGGTCAACGGTATCGGCAATGCCGCGTTTTTCGTCGCCGACGCCGCCCGCTTCCTGCGTCAAGCCGACACGAGCTACGATCTGGTCGTTCTTGATCCCCCCCGCGGCGGCGCCCGGGACGTCACGCGCGCGCTGCTGAGCCACCGCCCGCGGCGAATCCTATACATCTCCTGCGATCCGATGACTCTCGCTCGTGATCTGAGCCCCCTGCTCGGCCAGGGTTATCGGTTGCTCTCCGCCCGTGCCGCCGACCTCTTCCCGCAGACCTATCACCTGGAAAGTCTTTCCCTGCTCGAAGCCGGATAACAGGTCCCGCGGGAGCTTTTTCTCTTGCACTTTCGGTCCCTTCATGCTAAGACATGTCAGGTTTTACCGTTCACTCGAAAAGTGAGCTTTCAGCTCGCTTTTTTTATTTTTGATGGTCGCAAAAAATTACCGGCAGCTGCGTTGCTGCGCTGGCTCTCGCTGCTTCGACGTACGGAAGTACGTCTCATTGCTCGACAATCACGCGCCTTGCTGCTGATGTTTTTTGCTCAGCCAACCTCTCTTTTGCTTTCTTGCGAAAGCATCTATATTGGGGATACGGGTGGTGCAGCAAGTCATGACAGAGCGGGTTGCCGAACTGGTGGCCCCGATTATCGAAGAATTCGGCCTGGAACTGGTCGATGTTGAATACAAGCGGGAGCGCTCGGACTGGTTCCTGCGCCTGTTCATCGACAAGCCGGGCGGCGTGACCCTTGATGATTGTGCCGATCTGAGTCGCGAGGTTGATCCGCTGCTTGAGGTTGAGGGTCTGATTCCGCATGCTTACCGGCTTGAGGTTTCATCGCCGGGGCTCGATCGGCCGCTGAAGAAAGCCGCTGATTTCGTGCGTTTTGTCGGCGAGCGGGTCCGGGTCAAGAGCCGGGACCCGCTCGATCCGGATCATCGCGGTCACGCCCGGAAGACTTTTCGCGGGATCCTGCAGCGGGCTGACGATGAGAGCCTGACCATTGCCCAGCAGGACAAGCGGGGCGGTGAAGTGACTTTCCGTTATGACGAGTTGGCGGAAGCCAATCTCGACCCGCAATTCTGACAGAGAACAAAAGACAGTCCTGATACAGGGGGATATTGATGGAGCAGAACCTGAACCAGATTATTGACCAGGTGGTCAAGGACAAAGGCATTGACCGGTCCGTCCTCGTGGAAGCCCTGGAGGCCGCGATCCTTTCGGCCGCCAACAAAAAATATCGCAATACCCGCGACCTTGAGGCGCAGTTCAATGACGAGATCGGCGAGGTCGAATTGTTCGAGTTCGTGACCGTGGTTGACGAGGTGGAAGATTCCTACCGGGAAATCGATATCGAAGAGGCACGCGAGATCGACCCCGAGGTTGAAGTCGGCGACTCGCTCGGCATGAAGATGGACGCCACCGGGTTCAGTCGCATTGCCGCCCAGACCGCCAAGCAGGTTATTATTCAGAAGGTCCGGGAAGCCGAGCGGGAAGGGATCTACAACGAGTTCAAGGACCGGATCGGGGAGTTGGTCAACGGTATCGTGCGACGTTACGAGCGTGGTGACCTGATCGTCGACCTCGGCCGTGCCGAAGCCCTGCTGCCGCATCGTGAGCAGGTGCCGCGCGAGAACTATCGCCAGGGGGATCGGGTTCGCGCCTATGTCGCCGATGTGCGCATGTCGACCAAGGGGCCGCAGATCATTCTCTCTCGTACCGCTCCCGGCCTGGTGGCTTCCCTGTTCAAGACCGAAGTTCCCGAGATCAGCGAGGGTATCGTCGAAATCGTTGGTGTCGCTCGTGAGCCGGGCAGTCGCGCCAAGATCGCCGTGGTGTCTCACGACTCCGATGTTGATCCGGTCGGCGCCTGTGTCGGGATGCGCGGTTCCCGGGTGCAGAATGTTGTCTCCGAATTGCGTGGTGAAAAGATCGACATCATTCCCTGGACTCCCGATATCGCCCGTTTCGCCTGCAGCGCCCTGTCACCGGCCGAGGTGACGCGGGTCTATGTCGACAACGAGGAGCAGGCGCTGGAGGTCATTGTTCCGGATGATCAGCTTTCCCTGGCGATCGGCAAGAAGGGGCAGAATGTCCGTCTGGCCGCCCGTTTGACCAGTTGGAAGATCGATATCAAGAGTGAGACCCGGGCCGCTGAAGCCGAGCTCGAAGAAGAGATCGAGAACGCCAATTTCGACAATGTCGCGGTTGAGGAAGAGGCTGTGGCCGATGTCGTGGTTGAGGAAGCCGCCGCCGAGTCGACCACCGTGACCGATCCCGCCGAGTTGAGCCGTGATCAGCTGTATGAGTTGGCCAAGGAACACAAGCTCGCCGGTCGCAGCGGCATGAGCAAGCAGGAACTGCTGGACAAGCTCCAGGAACTCGGCGTTTTCGCCGCGGCGGAGGATGATGACGCCGGCGGCGGGGAGCAGGAGTAGGTCGCTGGTGGCCGCCGGGCGCAAGCCGCAGCGGACCTGTCTCGGATGTCGTGAGACCTTCGATCAGCACTGCCTGATCCGTTTTGTCCCGGCTCCGGACGGAACCTTGCTGGTCGACTACCGGCGCAAGCTTCCGGGTCGCGGAGCCTATGTCTGCGCCCGCCGGCAATGCCTGCTGCAGGCTGCCGCGAAAAGCGGGTTCAGTCGTTCCTTCAAGCGCGAGTTGCGTGTTGAAGGTCAGCAGTTGCTGGCCCGGGTTGCCGAACAGCAGCGCCAGGCCATCGACAATCTCATCGGCATGGCGCGCAAGGCCGGCCAGGGGGTCGGCGGCAGCAATCTTGTCCTTGGTGAACTGCAGCGGGGCAGCGATATCGCTCTGGTGCTGCTGGCGAAGGATGTTTCAGCCGGCATCGGCGACAAGGTCCGCCGTGCTGCCGGTAACAGACCTGTCAGACAGCCGGACTGGCTTGACAAGAGCCGGTTGGGCGTCTTGTGTGGACGAGCGGAACGCAGTGTTCTGGCCTTGAGGTCGGGGCCGATAGCTGAAAAACTGCTGTACGAGTTTTCAAGATACGATCAAATTGCAGGGGATTGTTAATGTCAAAGATCAGGGTTTACGAATTGGCGCAGAAGCTCGGGCTCGAGAACAAGGATCTGCTGGCCAGGCTCAAGGATGCCGGCATTGAGGCGAAGACGCATATGAGTGTGCTCGAAGCAGATGCCGTGCAGAAGTTTGAAGCCGGCAGGGAACAGGCCGAGGATAAGCCGGCCATCATCGAGGAACGCCGCATCTCCTCGGGGTTGATTCGCCGTCGTCGCAAGGCGGTTCCCAAGCCGGAGCCCAAGCCGGAGCCGGTTGCTGAATCCGAATCTGTCGAGAAAGCGGCAGCCGCCGCGCCTGTGCCTGAAGCACCTGCTGCCGATGAGTCGTCCGCTGCTGCCGCTGCTGCTGAAAAAGCAGTGCCGGTTACGCCCGATTCCACCCCGCAGATTGACGTTGAGCCGACGGTCGAAGAACCGGCGGTCGAGGCTGCTCCGGAGGTATCCACCGAGAAAGAGGTCAAGACGGGGGCCAAGGTTAAAACCGAGGCCAAGGTCGGGGAGAAGGTTGAGGCCGAGGTCGAGGAGAAGGTCGAGGCCGAGAGTGCCGCGCCCGCTGCCGCGGAAAAGTCGCCCGCGACTGAAACTGCGCCGTCCAAGCCGTCCGCGCCCGCCGTGGTTGAAAAAGCTTCCCCGAATCGCGCCAAGATTCTCGGCCGGGTCGAACTGCCGCAGGCGGCCCCGCCACAGCGTCGCCAGGGCCGTCCCGCTGGAGGTCAGCCGGGTCGTCGACCGGCCGGCAATGCCCCGGGGCGTCCGGGTGCCCCCGCCCGTCCCGGAAGACCCGCGCCCGGCCCGGCGCCGGCGCCGGTGGGTGATATCCCCGGCGGCAAGGAAACCCGCAACAAGCGCAAGAAGAAGGGCAAGGGCGGCGATGGCCCGGCGGGTGCCGATCGGCATGAACGTCGCAGCAAACGCGCCCGCATGGAGGTCTTCGAGCCGGACCGGAACGACCGTTATCGTCGCGCCAAGCGTTCCGGCAAGCAGCAGAAGAAGACCGAAATCACCGTGTCCAAGGCGATCAAGCGCAAGATCAGAATTTCCGATGTCATCACTGTCGGTGAACTGGCGAAGCGCATGGGGGTCAAGGCCAATGACCTGATCCGCGAGCTGATGAGCCAGGGGAATATGGTGACCATCAACCATCCCCTCGATTATGAAACCGCCGCCATCCTCGCTGCGGAGTTCAACTACGAGGTCGAAAATGTCGGTTTCAACGAGGAAACCATCCTCAACGTCGACAAGGCTGCTGTTGGTGAGGACAAACCTGAAGATCTCGAACCGCGGCCGCCGGTGGTCACCATCATGGGCCATGTCGATCACGGCAAGACCAGCCTGCTCGATGCCATCCGCGCGACCAACGTGATTGCCGGCGAGGCCGGCGGCATCACCCAGCATATCGGTGCCTATGACGTTGAACTGGACGGCAGGAAGATCGCCTTCCTCGACACTCCCGGCCATGAGGCGTTCACCGCCATGCGTGCCCGCGGGACCAGCGTAACCGATATCGTGATCCTGGTTGTGGCCGCCGATGACGGCGTCATGCCGCAGACCCGCGAGGCGATCAACCACGCCAAGGCCGCCGGAGTGCCGATCATCGTCGCGGTCAACAAGATCGACAAGCCGGGCGCCAACCCGGAGAAGGTCAAGCAGGAACTGACCGAGTTTGAACTGGTTCCTGAAGACTGGGGCGGCGATACCATCTTCGTCGAGGTGTCAGCCAAGGAAAAGACCAATATCGACGGCCTGCTGGAGATGATCCTGCTGCAGGCCGAGGTCCTCGATCTCAAGGCCAATGCCAAGAAACACGGCTGCGGCGCCATCGTCGAGGCCCGTCTCGACAAGGGACGCGGCCCGGTGGCGACCCTGCTGGTCCAGGAGGGTACCCTGCGCATCGGCGACCCGCTGGTGTCCGGCGCTCACTACGGTCGGGTACGGACCATGACCAATGATCGCGGCGAGCAGGTTCAGGAGGCCGGACCGTCGACGCCGGTTGAGGTGACCGGCCTGTCAGGTGTTCCCGACGCCGGTGATACTTTCAACGCCCTCGATGACGAAAAGGCGGCCAAGGAGGTTGCCCAGCATCGTGCCCAGAAACAGCGCGAGGCCGAGCTGGCCAAGACCAGCAAGGTGTCTCTTGACCAGCTTTACGCCCGTCTCCAGGAAGGAGACGTCAAGGAACTCAAGGTCATTCTCAAGGCCGACGTCCAGGGTTCCGTCGAGGCGGTCAGGGATGCACTGGTCAAGCTCTCCAACGATATCTGTCGGCTGGTGGTCATTCATACCGGGGTCGGCGGCATCATCGAGAGCGATGTCACCCTGGCGACCGCGTCCGATGCGATTATCATCGGCTTCAATGTCCGTCCCGAACCGAAGGCCGCGACCCTGGCTGAGCACGAAGGGGTCGACATCCGCCTCTACAGCATCATCTACGATGCCGTGGCGGATGTGAAGAGCGCCATGGAAGGTCTGCTGGCGCCGACTCTCAAGGAGGTCGCCCTCGGTCGCGTTGAAGTCCGTGATACCTTCCATGTCTCCAAGGTCGGCACCGTTGCCGGCTGCTACGTCCTTGACGGCAAGGTTTCGCGCAACGCCCAGGTGCGGCTTGTGCGCGACAGCGTGGTCATCTGGGAAGGCAAACTCAACAGCCTCAAGCGTTTCAAGGATGACGCCCGCGAGGTTCAGGCCGGTTACGAATGCGGTATCGGGCTGGAGAACTACAATGATGTCAAGGTCGGTGATATCATCGAAGCCTTCGAAATCGAAGAGACGGCAACCAAGCTTGACTGATGCCCGTCGCGGCGGCTTCTGCTACCGCGCGGAGCGAAGGGTGGGGAATGATTGTCGGTATCCTGCGGCTGGAGTTGCTGCTGCACGGTCCTCAGAGCCTGAAGGAGAAGCGCGGGTTGCTGAAAAAGCTGATTGCCCGGTTGCGCAACCGTTTTCCGATCAGTATCGCCGAGGTTGATCACCAGGATTGCTGGCAGCGGGCCGGTCTCGGTATCGTTGTGGTCGGGGTCGAATCCGCTCCGATCGAAAGACTTGCCGATCGTCTGGAAGAGGAAATCGCCCATTCCGGTCTGGCGGAAACCGGTCTTCGGCATTTCGAATTGCTGCATTACTCCGGAGTTGACGATTCCGGTTGTATTTAAAGTGGAGAAAAATATTACGTGGAATTCCAGCGTTCACAAAGGGTTGCCGAGGTTCTGCACCAGGAAATCTCGCGCCTGATTCAGTTTGAATTAAAAGATCCCCGGCTCGGTTTTGTCACCATCACCGCCGTTGATGTCAGCCGGGATGTGCAGCATGCCAAGGTCCATTACACGGTGATTGGTGACGAGGCGGCACAGAAGGACTCCGGTCGTGCTCTGCAGAGTGCCGCCGGGTTCATCCGCCGACAACTCGGACGGGTTCTGCATCTGCGCACCGTGCCGGAGATTGTTTTCCTGTACGATAAGTCGATCGCCTACGGAAACCACATCGAATCCCTGATCCGGGATGTCAACAAAGACCGGGATGATGCTGCAGAAGATAAGTGAACTGATCAACAGCAGCCGTTCTATCCTGATCGCCTCTCATTCGAGTCCGGACGGAGATGCGATATCCTCCACGCTCGCCCTTTACAATGCCCTGAAAAAAATCGGCAAAGAGGTGGTGGCCTACAATCGTGACGAGGTCCCCGGTGATCTGCGTTTTCTTCCGGGAAGTGACGCGTTGACCCGTGAGCTGCCGCCCGGGTGTTCCTTTGACCTCGGGCTGGTGCTTGATGCCGGCGAGTTGCGTCGTGCCGGGACCGAACTGCGTGACCGTTGCGCCCGACTGGTCAATATCGATCACCATCCCCACTCCGAAAACTTTGGTGAAATCAACTATGTTGATGTCAAGGCCAGCGCCACCGGTATCCTGATCTACCGCCTGCTGAATGAACTCGGCTACGCCATCGATTATCCGGTCGCGCTCTGTATCTACACCGCCATACTGTCCGATACCGGATCCTTCCGTTACTCAAATGCGGACCCGGAGAGCTTCGAGGTCGCCGGAAAGCTGGTGGCGATGGGCGTCGATCCCTGGCAGGTGGCCTCCGGTCTCTATGAAAGCCAGGAAGAGGTGCGCCTGAAGCTGCTCGGTCTGGCATTGCAGACCCTGGAGGTTTCTCCCTGCGGTCGTTTCGCCGCCCTGACGGTGACCGGCGAGATGCTCGCCGCGACCGGAGCGACGGCCGAGCATACCGATCGCTTCATCAATTATCCCCGTTCCATCGAAGGGGTCGAAGTGGCGGTTTTCTTCCGCCAGGTCGATGCCGGACAATTCAAGGTCGGGTTTCGCTCCAAGGGACATGTTGATGTCGGGTCCCTGGCCCGCGAGTTCGGTGGGGGCGGGCACCACAATGCCGCCGGCGCCCTGCTCAAAGGGACCGCCGCTGCCATCCGCCGACAGGTGTTTGAACGTCTCGGTGAACTGCTCTCCAATCCATGACCGGACTGCTGCTGATCGATAAACCCGAGGGGCTCAGTTCCTTCGATGTCGTCCGACGTGTGCGTCGTTCCCTGAAGATCAAACGGGTCGGGCACGGCGGCACCCTCGATCCATTTGCCACCGGCCTGCTGCCGGTGGCGGTCGGGGACGCGACCCGGCTGCTTGAATACCTGCTCGGTGACTGGAAACGTTATCGGGCCGTCATGCGTCTCGGCATCGCCACCGACACTCTCGACAAAACCGGGAAGGTGATCGCGCAGTCCCGCCCGGATGACGGGGTCCACAACCGGCTGGGTGAGGTTTTTGCCGCCCACACCGGCCTGGTCATGCAGGTTCCGCCGATGTATTCAGCTCTCAAGCGTGACGGAGTTCCCCTGTACAAGCTCGCCCGCCGGGGAACCGAGGTCGAGCGAAAGGCCCGGCAGGTTGAGATCCGCGAGCTGAAGCTGCTGGCGGTCGAGGGTGACGATGTCAGCTTCGAGGTCTATTGTTCCAAGGGAACCTATGTGCGGACCCTGGCCGATGACATCGGTCGCGAGCTCGGTTGTGGGGCACACCTGACGGCGTTGCGGCGCCTGGCCAGCGGCCCCTTCAGTCTGGATGACGCCCTGCCGCTGGAGACGATTGAAACCTGGGACTGGAGCACCCCCCATCCGCGCCTGTTGAGTCCGCTGCAGGCCATGTCCGGATATCCGGTGGGACAGTTGTCCTGCTCCGCGCGGCGTCGGCTGGCCCATGGTGTGCCTCCGGCCGCCGTGGATGTCGCTTTCGACCATGCGCCCGAGGCCGGCGAACTGGTCTGCCTGGCCGCCGGCGGACAACTGCTGGCGATGGCCCGCTGCGCGCCGGATCGCGAGCGGGAGAAAAGGGGTGATTTTGAGCTCCGCAAGGTGTTTAATACCTGAATGGATAATCTCTCCGAGCTTTACAGGTCGGGGGTTTTGTGTTAAAAGGTCCGGTACTCTGAACGCCGGTATGGCCGGCATGAATCAACACATCACGTAAGAAGGAGGTGGCAACGTGTTCGCCACGGAACGTAAACAGGAAATCATCAACAAATTCCAGAAGCACGAGGGTGACACCGGGTCTCCCGAAGTCCAGATCGCCCTGCTTTCTGAGCGCATCACCTATCTGACGGATCATTTCCGCACCCACAAGAAGGATCATCATTCCCGACGTGGCCTGCTGAAGATCGTCGGTCAACGCCGTCGTCTGCTCGACTACCTGAAGAAAAAGGATGTTGAGCGTTATCGGACGATTATCAAGGAACTCGGCATCCGTCGCTGATCGGGCAACAGGTTCTTCGTCTGGGCGAAGGGCGGTTGCCCTTCGTTTTTTTTGGGTTCGGTGGAGGTTGTCCTAAGAGAGGGTTTGCTGTCGCGACATTGCGGCACGAATTCTGTCTCAGGCCATCCTCCTTCAGCCGGTCCTTGTCCGCGACGAAGAACCTGCCGTTTCATCGATTGATGCCCCAACAGGCTTGAGGAGGAACTCACATGGCCTATCACAAGGTAGAAGTAGAATTCAATGGACAACCGTTGTCCCTTGAAACAGGAAAAATGGCTCGTCAGGCTGACGGAGCGGTGGTCATCAGTTATGGTGGCACCAAGGTGCTCTGTACGGTTGTTTCGGCGCGAAAAATGCGCGAAGGTCAGGATTTCTTTCCCCTGACCGTCAATTACCAGGAAAAATTCTATGCCGCCGGCAAGATTCCCGGCTCCTTCTTCCGCCGCGAACGCGGCGCGACTGAGCGTGAAACCCTGATCTGCCGGTTGATCGATCGTCCGATGCGGCCGCTCTTTCCCAAGGGTTACCTGTTCGAAACCCAGATCATGCCGACCGTCATTTCGGCTGACTGCGTCAACGATCCCGATACCCTGGCGATGGTCGGGGCCTCGGCCGCCGTGGTCGTCTCCGATATTCCCTTCGAGGGTCCGATCGCCGCCGTGCGCGTCGGCCGGGTCGATGGGAAGCTGATTGCCAACCCGACCCTGGACCAGCTGCAGGAGAGCGACATCGAAATCGTCGTTTCCGGTTCGCGCGAGGCGGTGATGATGGTTGAAGGCGAGGCCGACCTGATTTCCGAAGATGAGATGCTTGAAGCGATCTTCTTCGGTCATGAGGCCCTGCAGCCGTTGATCGACCTGCAGCTCAAGCTGCAGCAACTGGTCGGCAACGAGAAGCGCCCCTTTGAAGTGGCCGAGGTCGATACTGAACTCGAAGCGAAGGTTGTCGAACTGGCCGAGGCCCGTCTCGCTGAGGCGGTGCGCATCCAGACCAAGCAGGAGCGCTACGCTGCCATCGACCAGGTCAAGGCCGATGTCAAGGAAGCGCTGGCCGAAGAGTACGAGGGTCGCTCCGAAGAGATCAGCAGCATCCTCGGCGCCATCGCCAAACGCCTGGTACGGCAGATGGTCACTAAAGAGAAAGTACGGATCGATGGTCGCGACATGACCACCGTGCGGCCCATCAGCTGTGAAGTCGGCGTACTCCCCAATGCCCACGGCAGCGCGCTGTTCACCCGCGGGGAAACCCAGGCGCTGGTTGCGGTGGCGCTCGGTACCTCGATGGACGAGCAGCGGATGGACAATATCCAGGGCATGGAATTCAAGAAATTTCTGCTGCATTACAACTTCCCGCCGTTCTGCGTCGGCGAGACCAGCATGCGGCTCTTCCCCGGTCGGCGTGAAATTGGTCACGGCATGCTGGCCGAGCGGTCGGTTGCCAAGATCCTGCCGGAGCATGACGATTTCCCCTATACCATCCGCCTGGTCTCCGACATTCTCGAGTCGAACGGCTCTTCGTCGATGGCCAGCGTCTGTGGTTCCTCCCTCGCCCTGATGGACGGCGGCGTACCCACGAAGGACGCGGTCGCCGGTATCGCCATGGGGCTGATCAAGGAAGGGGACGATATCGCCATTCTCTCCGATATCCTCGGTGATGAGGATCATCTCGGCGATATGGACTTCAAGGTGACCGGCACCAAAGACGGCGTTGCCGCCCTGCAGATGGACATCAAGATCACCGGGGTCGACAAGGCGATCATGAAGCAGGCGCTGGAACAGGCCCGTGAAGGCCGGATTCATATTCTCGGCAAGATGGCCGAAGCGCTGCAGGCTCCGCGTACCGAACTTGCGCCGAACGCTCCGCGCATCACCATCGTCCAGGTCAAGCCCGAGCAGGTGCGTACCGTCATCGGTTCCGGCGGCAAGACCATTCGCAGTATTATCGAGGCGACCGGCTGCCAGATCGACATCGAGGACGACGGCAAGGTCAAGGTCTTCTCCTCCGATGCCGCTGCCGCCGAGGCCGCCAAGAAAATGATTCGCGACCTGACCGAAGAGCCGGAAGTCGGCAAGCTTTACCAGGGAACGGTCAAGCGGATCATGGAATTCGGCGCTTTCGTCGAAATCATTCCCGGAACCGACGGCCTGGTGCATATCTCCGAACTCGCCAAAGAGCGGGTCAAGGCCGTGACCGACATCCTCAAGGAAGGGGACTCGGTGCTGGTCAAATGCATTGGTATCGATCGCCAGGGGAAAATCAAGCTCTCCCGCAAGGAAGCCCTTGGTGAATCCGTCCCGGAAGAGAAGTAATATCAGCGGCGGGGCATGATTCAGTCCACGACGCTGCAGAATGGCCTGCGGGTCATTACCGAATACGTGCCGGGAGTCCATTCCGTATCCATAGGTTTATGGGTCGCGAATGGTTCCCGGCACGAACCTTTTGAGCACAATGGCGTCGCTCACTTTGTCGAACACATGTTGTTCAAGGGGACGACCCGTCGCACGGCTCGTGCCATCGCCCGGGAGATCGACGCGGTCGGTGGCTTTCTCAATGCCTTCACCACGCGTGAATTCAGCTGTTTTTATGCCAAGGTCATGGGAGACAAGCTGCCCATGGCGCTCGACCTGCTGGCTGACATCATCCTCGATTCGACCTTCGATCCCGAAGAGGTGGAAAAAGAACGGAAGGTTATTCTCCAGGAACTGCACATGGTGGAGGATGCTCCCGAGGATTGCATCCATGATCTTTTCTGCCAGTTGTTCTGGAAAAAACATCCGCTCGGTCTGCCGACGGCCGGCACGGCGAAAACCGTTTCCGGGCTGCAGCGACAGCAGCTGATTGACTATCGCGACCAGCGATTCGTCGGTCGAAACCTGATGGTCTGCGCCGCGGGGGCGGTCAATCATGATCGCCTGCTCAATGATGTTGAACGGTTGCTCGGGAGTCTGCCCGCCGGCTCCCTTCCCGCCGGCGGCGGCGGATTTGAACCCCAACGTCGGGTCAGTATTGAACACCGGGACCTGGAGCAGGTCCATTTCTGCCTCGGGACCAGGGCCTTGCCGCAGAATCATCCCGACCGCTTTGCCGGTTTTTTGCTCAACGCCATACTCGGTGGCGGCATGAGCTCTCGCCTTTTTCAGGTGATCCGCGAGGAACGCGGACTTGCCTATTCTGTCTACAGTTATCTCAACTGTCATGTCGACAGTGGTTGCCAGGTGGTCTATTCCGCCACGTCGCCGACCGATTCAGCGGATGCCATCCGCCTGGTGCTGGCGGAAATGCGGCGCCTCAAGGAAGAGCCGGTTGAAGATGACCTGCTCCATGACATCCGTGAGCAGTTGAAGGGCAACCTGATCCTTTCCCTGGAAAGCACCGACAACCGGATGAGCCGGCTGGCCAAAAATCAGTATTATCTTGGTGGACAACTTGAAATTGACACCGTTATTGAACAGTTTGACCGGGTGACCGCAGAGGATGTGCGTCACCTGGCCGCTGAACTTTTCACCAACCGGAGTCTCAACCTGCAGTTTCTCGGCAAGCTGGAGGTGAGCGGTTTTCCGATGTTCGATCTAAACCTGGACCCGAATCCGTGAGTACCTTGCCTGTGAGTAGTACTTGCACTCTTCATCCGGCATAAACTCACTGATTCAGGTGGACTGAGAGGTTTTCGTGTCATTACCAGTCGTTCGTTGTCTTCGTCTGCATCCCGATGCCGTTTTGCCGCGTTACATGACCGCCGGGGCCGCCGGTATGGATCTGCATGCCGTCATCGACGGGAGCCTGCTGCTGACGCCCGGTGAACGCTGCCTGGTACGCACCGGCCTGGCGCTGGAAATCCCTCCCGGTTTCGAAGGTCAGGTTCGTCCACGGTCCGGTCTCGCTCTGCGTCATGGCCTGAGCATGGTTAATGCGCCGGGGACCATTGATTCCGATTACCGTGGTGAAATCGGGGTGCTGTTGATCAATCTCGGCCAGGAGTCGATTCGAATCAGCAGCGGCGACCGGATCGCCCAGTTGGTGATCGCTCCCGTTGTCCGGGTGGAACTGGCCGAGGTCGCCGAACTGAACGACAGTGAACGGGCCGATGGTGGTTTCGGTCATACCGGTATCCGCAGGGAGGTGTGATCGTGGGTCAGGCGGATTCCCCGGAAGAGTTGTTTGATTT
The DNA here is from genome assembly GCF_002093115.1 of Geothermobacter hydrogeniphilus. Lineage (NCBI taxonomy): Bacteria > Pseudomonadati > Thermodesulfobacteriota > Desulfuromonadia > Desulfuromonadales > Geothermobacteraceae > Geothermobacter > Geothermobacter hydrogeniphilus. The sequence continues at coordinate 216,402 of NZ_NAAD01000001.1, forward strand.
TCCCTGTGATTTCCAGTTCAAAGCCTTCGGTGAGACGGCGTGTGAGGAAAGCTTCTGCCGCGAGGTCCTGCAGGCGGTCAGCCGGGTGATTCCGGTGGATCGGGAGGCCCTGTGTTCGCGGACCAGTTCCGGCGGTCGCTATGTCTGCGCGACCATCACCGTCCGAGTGAGCAGCCGTGGCCAGATGGAGGCCATCTATGCCGAGCTGCGGACTCTTGAAGGCCTGCGTTACCTGCTCTGACCACTGTCGCGCGGAGGTGGCGGTTGTTGCAGATGCCGGTTAATCAGTGTATTCTCACAGCTGATTCAGACGATATTCATACCTGAATCCGTGAGTCCCTTGTCGGCGGATAGCGCAAGTCATTACCCTGCCTGAGCTTTCCAAAAATCACCGGCGAACCTATGGGTGCGCCTCAGATTTTTGAAAAACCCATTCAGGCCAAGCACTTGCACTCTCCACCCAACAGAAACTCACGGATTCAGGTCATAGTCAGGAGCCCCGATCATGCTGATGCCCATCAATGCTGAAACTCCACAGCTCCGTCTCGTCCGCCGGGTTGTCGAGACCCTGACCCGGGGCGGAGTGATTGCCTATCCCACCGACACGATCTACGGGATCGGTTGCGATATCTTCAACAAAAAAGGGGTCAGGAAGATCTACCAGATCAAGCAGCGGGATGCCCGCAAACCCTTTTCCTTCATCTGTTCCGACCTTTCCGAGGTTGCCAATTATGCCCGGGTCAGCAATTTCGCTTTCAAATTGATGAAACGCCACCTGCCGGGCCCCTATACCTTTGTTCTTGAGGCGAGCCGCGTGGTTCCCGATCTGCTGGTGACCCGGCAGAAAACGGTCGGCATCCGGATTCCCGACAATCCCATCGCCACCGCGATTGTCCGGGAACTCGGTCATCCCCTGGTAACGACCAGCGCCAACCTGGCCGGTGATGAAATTATTCAGGATCCCGCCGATATCGAAGAGAGTCTTGGTAAAAAACTCGACCTGGTGGTCGACGGCGGCATCCTCAACAGCCAGCCTTCGACCGTGATCAGCCTGGTGAATGATCAACCCGAGGTCCTGCGCCTGGGATGCGGTCCGGTGGACTGGTTGGAGCAGGGCTGATGCGTAAAGAGGTGACGGTAGCCTTTCATCCCTGTCGCTTTGAAACGGAGACCTGGTCATACGAGATCGACCGTACCCTGATCAACGCCCGGCTTGAGTCTCAGGGGGCGGAGTTGGCCGGGCTGGGTGTGCGGTTGCGGATTGTTGATGACAACAGTCGGACCATCGAGGTCAGGGGGTACGGTGATCTGCTCAACAGCATTCGCCTTCGGTCTCCGGCCGACGGGATTTCCAACCTCTGCCTCGGACATATCATCGGCCCGAGTCGTGACTGTGACCTGATCGAAGATATCCGGCGAGGGATCAACCGCGTCGCTTTCGCGCCGGAAATGATTCGCCCCGAGGATGAAAACCTTCGAGTTTGTCATAATTGCGGTTGCGGCTGCTGAAATCGCCGGGATTTCTTTCCGGTTCCTGTTTTTTGTTCCGAATTTTAAAAATTTCATTGTCCACAGTGGTACACTGCATCTATACCCCGAACCATGAATCCGGAAGGATGAGCTGTTAATGGCTCGAAAGATTTTCATTGCCGCCACCAGTCAGAACTGCGGCAAGACCACCACCAGCCTGTCATTGATGCACATGGCCCGCAAAAAGTATCCGCGGGTCGGTTTCATCAAGCCGATCGGACCGAAACCGGTACTTTACCGTGGCCTCAGCGCCGACAAGGACGCGGTGGTCATGGCGCGGGTTTTCGGCCTTGAAGACGATCTGCGGCTGATGTCACCTTTTGTTCTGCAACCGGGCGATACCCGCCGCGTTCTGGACGGCAAGATTGACCGCGGCCTGATCGCCGAACGGATGCTCGAGGCGATTGAGGAACTTGACGCCAAAAATGATTTCCTGATTATCGAAGGCGCCGGTCATCCGGGCGTCGGTTCGCTGCTCGGCTGCAACAACGCCCGCCTGGCCGCGGAATCAGGCGCGGCGGTGATGCTGGTGACCGGCGGCGGACTCGGCAACGTGGTCGACAGCGTCTGCATGAACCTGGCCTTGTTCGAGAAAGAACAGGTCGATGTCAGGGCCGTGCTGGTGAATAAGATCATACCTGACAAGCGCGAGCGGACCCTGGATTACCTGGAACGCGCTTTCGCCGACCATGCTCTCAAGCTGATCGGCGGTTTCAACTATCAGCCGATCCTGGCCAACCCGACTCTGCGGCGGATTGCCGGGGTGCTTGATATCGAACTGCATGCCGACGAGGAGGAGGCGCAGCGGATCGTTCATCACGTCCAGCTTGGCGCGGCCAGCGCCCAGCGGGTCGCGGGGCTGTTGCAGGATTCAACCCTGGTTATTGTCAACAGCAGTCGGGATGAGTTGATCGTCACCCTGGCGAATCTCTATCAGATCCCCGAATGGCGTACCAAGCTGGCCGGGATCATCATTCCCGGAACGGGTGAGGTCAGCGCCATCTCCCAGCAGATCATCGAAACCAGCGGTATCCCGTACATGCGTGCCGGGCGGACATCGACCAGGGTGTTTGAAATCATCAAGGAAGATGTTTCCAAGCTGACCGCTGAAGATACTCACAAAATAGCTTTGATCAGTGAACTGGCTGAAAAACGCTTTGATTTCGAAGCGATTGACGCCTTGTTCGACCAGGAGACCAGGTCTCCCGGACGACCGACAACCTCCAACGACACGGAGCATTTATGAACGACTGGGGCCAGGGTTCTCCTGGCGATGAATTTGAAAAGAAAGTTGTCGAGATCGGTAAGCATATCAAGAATAATTTTCGTCCGAAAAAGGAGCTGCTGATAGTCATCGTGCTGCTGGTGCTCGGTTTTGGCGCCTTCAACAGCTTCTACGAGGTCGACACCGAGGAGACTGGTGTCCTGCTGCGGCTGGGCAAATTTGTCGGTTATACCGAGCCGGGCCTGCATTTCAAGCTTCCCTTCGGTATCGATCAGGTCTACCTGGTAAAAACCGGACGGGTTCTCAAGGCCGAGTTCGGGTTCCGGACCGTGAATCCCGGTGTGCGGACGACCTACACCAAACGGGGGCTGGAGGAGGAAGCTCTGACCCTGACAGGGGATCTCAACGTCAGCGATGTCGAGTGGATCGTGCAGTACCAGGTCGCCGATCCGTTCAAGTATGTTTTCCGCATCAAGGACCCGGTTGAAACCATTCGCGACCTGTCCGAAGCGATGGTGCGACGGGTGATCGGCAACTCCAATGTCAGCGCGGTGCTGACCACTGAACGCGCGCAGTTGGCGACCGAAATCCAGAAGGACCTGCAGCAGGCGCTCAACGATTACGATATCGGCGTGCGTATCGTCACCGTCAAGTTCCAGGATGTGACCCCGCCGGACCAGGTCAAGGCGGCTTTCAACGAGGTCAACGAGGCCGAGCAGCAGAAGGAGAGCCTTATCTTCAAGGCCCGCGAACAGTACAATCGCGAGGTGCCGAAGGCGCGTGGCACGGCCAAGAGAACCGTGCAGGAAGCCGAAGGCTACGCGGTCGAACGAATCAACAAGGCACGCGGTGAAACCGACCGTTTCCTGGCGTTGTTGACCGAGTACCACAAAGCGCCGGAAGTCACCCGCAGACGAATCTATCTTGAAACCCTCGAAAAGGTGCTGCCCCGATTGAAGGAGATCTATATCATGGACGGAGCCGGTACCGGAGCGCTCCCGCTGCTGCCGCTGCGCGCGGAAACGAAAGGGGGTGGCAAATGAAAGCCCCGATCCTGATTGTTGTCGTGGCGCTGGCCGTTATCCTGGCCAGCAGCAGTCTTTACGTTGTCAATGAAGCCGAGCAGGCGATTGTCACCCAGTTCGGCAAGCCGGTCGGTGATGTCAGCACGCCCGGTCTGCATTTCAAGATTCCCTTTATCCAGAACGTCAACAGGTTTGAAAAACGGATTCTGAAATGGGACGGTGATCCCAACCAGATCCCGACCAAGGACAAGAGGTTTATCTGGGTGGATACCACCGCCCGCTGGCGGATTGTTGACCCGTTGCTCTTTTTCAAGACCGTGGCTACCGAACGGGGCGCCCAGAGCCGCCTGGATGACATTATCGACTCGGTGGTCAGGGACGCGGTTTCCGAACGGCTGCTGGTTGAACTGGTGCGCGGCAAAGATTACAAGCCCCAGAAGCAGGAAGCGGAAAAATTTGTCGTCGAAGGGGTCGAGATCCGGCCCGAACAACTGGTCGGTCGTGAGGAGATCCTTGCCGGTCTGCTGGCCAAGGCCCAGGCCAGTACCCCGGAATACGGCATCGAACTGATCGACGTGCAGATCAAGCGCATCAATTATGTTGAACAGGTCCGCAAGCGGGTCTATGAGCGGATGATCAACGAGCGTAAGAAGGTGGCGGCCAAGTACCGCTCCGAAGGGGAGGGTGAACAGGCCGAGATCCTCGGCCGGATGAACCGTGAGCTGAAGGGCATTACCTCCGGGGCGCTGCGCAAGGCTCTTGAAATACGCGGCAAGGCGGACGCCGAGGCGGCTGCGATCTATGCCGGTGCCTACAATCGGGACCCGGAATTCTACTCCTTTCTGCGAACCCTTGAATCCTACAAAAAGACGATCCGGGAGAACGGTCGGCTGGTTATTTCCACCGATTCCGATTTTTATCGTTATCTGAAAGAGCTCGCGCCGAAGGATACCCGACGTTAGCACCGCTGTCCCCCGGCCGGAACCGGGGGATTGTTTTTACGAGGAGGAAGGAATGGAAAATCGTTTCATCATGACCGCGTTCGGTGAGGATCGTCCGGGGATCGTCGCCGATGTCACCCGCATCCTGTTTGACAACGGCTGCAATCTCGAAGAAACCAGCATGACGCAGCTGGCCGACGAATTTACCCTGATCCTGCTGTTCTCAGCGGATCGTCCGGAGATGACCGAGCTGCTGGAACGTGAATGCCGTCGGCTGGAAAAGGAGAAGGGCATTTCCGCCTTTGTCAGGCCGTTGCGGAACCGGAGCGGGCGAACCACGGTCGCGCGGGCTGGCTCGGTGCTGCATGTCGAAGGGGTCGACCAGGCCGGCATCGTCTATAAAGTCAGCCAGTTCCTGGCCGACAAGGGGCTGAATATCTGTGATCTGAAATCGCAGGTCAGCCCGTCCCCCGGCAGTGGTACCATCCTTTATATTATGGATATCCATGTCCAGTTGCCGGAAGGAACCGACCTGTCCACCTTTGAGCAGGGCCTGGCCGTTGTTGCCGATGACCTGAATGTCGATATCAGCTTCAGCGCCTGAGCAACGAACTTCAGAGGGCGATTGAACGATGGAGATGGAACAGGAACTGAAGCCGACGCCGCGTGAAACCCTGCTGCATGGTCTCTGGATCGATACCGGCAGCCGCATGGAGAAAGACGCGACCTGGCAGCGTATCCTGTGGCTTGTCGGAAACCATCTGCAGCTCCTTGCTGAAGTCGAGGATGGAAAGCTCTACAGGGATCCGACCGATGGCCGCTTGTGGGAACTTGTCAAGACCCGTCCCGAACTGCCCGATGGCGGTCCGCCGATCCTGCGCGTCATGGAAAGCGCCCGTGCTGAGGAGATATACGGAGTAAGCTTGTAAGCCGTTGCCGGGGTCACTCGCAAGGTGATGAAAAAGTCGTGTTCTCCGGGCTGAGCAGAAATGTCCCGCTGCCAGGCGTCCGAAACCCCTCGGAACAGGGTGTGCCGGACGGTACATTGGAGCACAACAGATTTTCATCAGCCTGCTGGGAGAAGGAGGTTGAGATGGCGGCTATTGAGATCGTTCAGGGCGATATCACCTCACTGGAGGTCGATGCGATTGTCAACGCGGCCAATCGAACTCTCCTCGGCGGTGGCGGGGTCGATGGCGCGATCCACCGCGCCGCCGGGCCTGAATTGCTGGAGGCTTGTCGAAGCCTGAACGGCTGTCGGACCGGTGAAGCGAAGATCACCCCGGGATTTCGGCTCTCGGCGCGGTACGTTATCCATACGGTTGGCCCGGTCTGGCATGGCGGGGATCGCCAGGAGGAACAATTGCTGGCAGCCTGTTACCGCAACAGCCTGGAGTTGGCCGAACGGCATGGCCTTACGAGCATTGCCTTTCCGGGGATCAGCACCGGGGTCTACGGTTTTCCCGTTGCGCGGGCCTGTCCGATTGCGATCGGTGAAGCGCGTGGTTTTCTTGAAAGGACGGAAATGATTTCAAGAATTGTTTTCTGCTGTTTTTCCGGCGCGGACCTGGATGTGTACCGGAAAAACCTGGCTGCAGAACAGTAAGCAGGAGAATGAGATAAGAAATATACGAGCGGCTGTCGAAAGACAGCCGCTCGTTCTATTTGATCCCTGTTCCAGGTTATCGCCTGGCGAGTTTTTCCATTGCCAGCTTGATGCTGACCCGGAGTCGTTCCAGCACATCGGCCAGCCGGGCAATTTCATCCTTGCCCTTGACCTCGATTTTCTGATTGACCTTGCCGCCGGCCAGGTCCGCGGCGTGGGCGGTCAACTCCTGCAGAGGCTTCAGGGACTGGTTGACCACCAGGAAAACCGCAATCACGCAGACCACCAGGGTGCCGAGCATGATCATCAGCAGGGTCGCCTTCAGCCTGGCCTGGGCCATGCGGGTTTTTTCCAGGGAGAAGCCGATGCGGAATCCGCCCCAATGTTTACCCTTGACGATGATCGGGCTGGAGATATCCCACATCGTTTCACCGGTATCCCGGTGGTAGACCTGCAGAAACGCCGGCTGTTTGTTCTGCGCGGCGGCAATGCCGACCGGGTCGTTGAAAATCCGCTTGGTGCGGTTGCCGACCAGATCCTTCTGCTGGTCGCCGGTGATCGGCTGCTGGTAGCGGGTATTGTGGGTCGGCAGGTAGCCGTTGACATCGACGGCGACGGCGAAAACCACTGATTCATCCTTGGTGAACTCGTCCTCCATGGCGAGGATCGCCTTGTCCATATAGGAATCGTAACGGGTGTGGTATTTGGGCGGCGTAAAACCGGGGATCAGCTGGTAATCGTGGTCAAAGGCGTCCTTGACGCTGAAAACGCCGTTGTCGATGGCCTCCTCAAGAACTTTGCCGACAAGTTTCGCCCCGATAAGGGATTCAATCTTGCCCCTCTCCAGAAGCTGGTCTTCGAGGCTGGAACTCTGCTGCTGAATGATATAGAACGATCCGGCAGCAATGACGATCAGCAGCACGACGCTGACCAGTACCGCCACTTTGACGGCGATCTTGTTGAACATACGACACTCCTCCTGATGACAGTTGCGTCCCTCAATCGATGGGACAAAATGATAATGGACGTGGAATTGTTTACTGTTTCATGTAGCCGATGCGGACCGCGCCCCAGTGACGGCCTTGGATCCAGACCGGCACCGAGAGGTCGGTCATGACTTCTCCGGTGTCGCGGCTGTAGCGCTGCAGCAGGTAGGGTTTTATGTTGCGTGCCGCCGCCAGCCCGGTGCGGTCGTTGAAGATGCGCTTGGTGCGGTTCCACTTGGTGTCATGATCGCCGTCACCGGTCATCGGCTGGGAATATTTGGAATTGTGGGTCGGCAGATAGCCGTTGCGGTCGACGGCGACGACGAAGATGAAGCGTTTGTCGGCGGCCAGGCAGGAGTCAAGAATCGGCAGCAGCACACCATCGGTGAGGCGGTCGTACTGGGTGTGAAATTTCTGCGGGTCGGTTCCCGGAATAGGGATATAGAAGGTGTCGAACAGTTGCGGCAGGGTCAGTCTGCCGGAGGTGAGCAGCAGATCGAACTGCCGGGTTATCTTGTCGGCACACTGTCGGGCCAGCTTTTTCGCCTTCTGATCAAGCGGGCTCAACTCGGCGGCCCGGGCTGTTCCGGCGGACAGCAGAAGGCAGAGGCAGAGCGCGGCCAGGACGGTCGGCCGTAGTGCGAAACGAGTTGGCAGCATGTCTCCTCCTGAAATGATCACCTGAAACAGGTAGTAATAAAACGTAATTATATTTCTAATGAATTGGTTTGGGCAAGGGAAATCTTTTAACGATCTGGAATAACAATGTTTGTTGTGGTGGGTTGAATCATGTCCGGAAAAATGGGATGTGTGCTGCCGTAGTTTTTTGAATTGCAGTAAAACGCGATTTCACCTAACTGCGATCTCAGTCTGAGCGCTTCGGGCATGATCCTGATTGACCTGGTAGATAAAGGCCAGCAGTTCCGCAACGGCCTGGTAGAGTTCGAGGGGGATTTCGTCGCCGGTCGGAACCCGTGACAACAGTTCGACCAGGTCGGGATCGGAGACGATATTGACGCCCGATTCTGCCGCCAGCTGGACGATCTTTCTGGCCAGCTCCCCGCGGCCGCCCGCCACCACCTTCGGGGCCCGGTCATGGTTCTTGCGGTAAAGCAGGGCAACAGCTCTGTCTTCAGCCGATACCGTGTCCATCTCAAACCCTCGTGTCAAAGACGGTGCTGCGACCGCCGCTCAACAGGTTGACCAGGTGCTGTTGGGGCGCGGTCGCGTCACTGCTGAAGTTCAATCCGGCGAGGCGCCAGGGCTGCAGCCGTTGTTCCAGTTCGTCCCTGTAGCCCTCCAGGAATGCCATGCTCTGCCGTGATTCGGTCCTGATCCTCAGGGTCAATCCCCGCTGATCGAACAGCATATTGATATTCAGGGCGCCGATGGAGCTGAGCTGCAGGTAGAGACTGAGCATGCCGCCCGACCGGGGCGTGTCCCCGTTGCCCCTCGGGTGTCGCTCTGCCAGCAGGTAACCGTAGTCAAGAAATGGAAAGGGCAGGGGGAGCAGCAGAAAGCCATCCTCGTTCAGCCGCGCGCGGAAAATCTGTGTCGCTTCAATGAGTTGATGTAGATGCCGGATGCGGTCCGCAGTCGGGTTGTCCTGCCCCTGAACCCGGTCAAGCAGTTCCAGGACCGCGCCCTTGAGGTTGGCCAGGGGGGCCTCGGCCGGGTCCTGTTGCAGTCGTTGCTCAAGGTCAAGCCCCAACACCCTGACCAGGGATTTCAGAAAACGTCCCTCGGTTCCTTCCGTCTGACCACTGAAAAAGAGCAACGCTCCCTGGAGGGCATCCCTGGCCGCGGGTGAGAGAGCCCCTGCCAGGGGATGATTCGGCGCGGCCAGTTCTTCCAGCAGGGGCAGCAGGTCGAATGATTGACCCGCCAGATGCAGGACCTGCCGCACCCGGTCCGACAGGCTGAATGTCAGCAGCCGCAGTTCCACCCCTTCAGAGTTTTCGACAATCTGCAGCGAGAGTTTCTGTCCCGTCATCAGCGGGGTTTCGGTTTCAACCAGGAATTTCCTGCCCCCCAGCTGCAATACCGCCTTTTCCAACCCTCCCTCGGCGACAGTAGCCCGCACCACCTGGTCTCGTCGCAGGTGCTGATCTCGGCTCTCCCGCAGATTGATCGTCGCGGCGGCCGGGACAAGTGTGTTGGCGGCTGCCAATGGGTTGATAAGAGTCATCACCCTTCACATCGACCGCCGCCGGGAAAAACTTAAGTTCGGTTTTTTCTGCCGCCGGGGTGGAATCAGTTTTCCGATGACTCTTCGTGCTGTTCGAGGCTGGGACTGAGAACTTCGCCGAGCAGTTTGACGCGGTTGTGCATGGAACGGAAATGGCGGGTGAGTAAAAAGGTTTCCAGTTGATCCCGGTTCTCCTGGCTGAGATCGGTGAAGGAAACAATGACTTCATAGCGGGACAGTTCCAGCGGCTGGCAGCGGATGACGTCGCCGGTGACATTGACCCTGCTCCGGGGCTGTCCGGGAAGGGATATCTCAAGGTGAAGCTGCTGCCCGGGATGAAAGTGGTCGGGCCCGATAAAACGGATGCTTCGGTTGCTGAGAGTGACCTGGCGGGTCCGGGCTTTGCGCAGTCGTGACCATCTGGCCGAGCCGGTCCATTCGCGGATCTGGATTTCGGCATCGATGCGTTGGGCGCTGCGGGTGGCGGCATGCTGGACGACGGATTCGATCCGTAGGGAAAAACGCCGCGGCGCGAGGCGGTGTTCGAGCCGGCCCCGGTAGAGGAGAACGGACTCTCCGAGGTCTCTGGTGATGACCCAGTTCTCCGTATCTACAGCAGGCGGAACCCCGGTCTCCGATCCGTCGATGCAGACTGTCAGGTTCTGATCGATACGTTCCACCGCCGCGTCAAGGGTCCGGCGTGTGCCTCCCGAGAGGGGAATGGTGACGCGCAGCAAGGCCCCTTCTGTCAGGCCGACCATGAGATTATCGGTCATCACGGCTCTCTTCCGGTTTGACCTTGACCCGTTTGCGCAATTGTTCCCGTTGCTGGGCGAAACAGTAGGAAATAATCCGGTCGCGGTCCCGCGGGGCGATTTCAACAAAGGCCAGGGCGATTTCAACTTTCCCGTTGTCGGTTTCATCGATCCTGACGACGCGGCCGACGCACTCGGCATCAACTTCGGGGAAGCCTTTCAGACAGAGTTTGACATCGACCTTGTCGCGCATGCGGAAGCGGCCTTCGACCGGGAAACGGATACCGCCGCCGCTGAGGTTGACCCGGGCGTTGGAAACCCGTTTCTGAATCGGTTCCTTGTCGCTGCGATAGAGCAGGGAGACTTCGGTATCAACCCGGAAAAACTCCCGTTTCTGCATGTTGCTGTAGCTCTGGACATTGGCCAGGCGCAGGCGTCGGGGGGGGATGATTTTGTCGATGTTGGCACGGACCACGTACACCAGGCCGCCGACATCGAAGGAGATGGTACATTGGCCGCCGGGATCGATTTCGTCGATCGGCAGCTGCCCGGGGGAAAAGGTCACCTCGAAAAAAGGCGGTATGGTTTCTTCGGGGGTGCAGTCGAGCGCAAGCATCCGTCGACCGATCAACGGAACGTTGATGCGGACCAGCGGACATTCGGCGAGAAGATCGATCGGGGCCATAAATCAATCCCATCCTGGGAGGTTTGCAGGGGCTCCCACCCCGATTGCAGATCAGGTTGTATAGTGGAAGGTGGTCCCTTTGCGGCCGGTCGATTTGTATTTGCCGAGGGCGCTTCTGCCGCGGCGGTTGCGCTCCAGTTCGTCGGCCATCACCGACATTTTACCTTCCAGTTTATCAACCAGCAAGCGGTTGCATTCACCGATTCGATTCAGCAGTTCCCGGCGCTGTTCGACCAGCTTCTGCGGCAGGACGGAGATCCCGCTCTCCTCGACGCGTTGTTTCATCCGGGTGTCGAGACGTGCGGCTTCGGCCTGCAATGCTTCCAGTTCCTTGAGTTTTTCACGGATCACCAGCGGCCGGTTGCCGGTGATTTCTTCCAGCAGTGTTTCCATGAAGCCCGCCATGCTCAGGTACTGGGCGTTGCAGGTCGCCAGCAGGGCGGCAATTTCATCAGTTGTGTTCATTGCTGATCCTAAACCTGGGCCTGGGCGGTCAACCTGCGCGCCGGTTCCGGGGGCGCGGCCTCCTGGCGCTTCTCCGCCAGTTCACGGTTGCGGATTTCAATCGCTTCGCTCCAGGTCTGGCGCAGGTCCCGCAGCAGATCCTCGACTGTCCGAAGGGGGGCCGGGTCGTTCTTCAGGTTGCCGTTGGTCAGTTCGCGGATGATAAAATTATAGAGCGCGTCAAGATTCTCGGCAATTTCGCCGCCGATCTCGTGGTCCAGGGTGTCGGAGAGGGTGGTGACGATATGGATGGCCTTGCTGATCGATTCCGCCTTGCGGACCCGGTCGGCGTTGGCCAGGGCCTGGATCGCCTGCACCGTGTTTCTGATCGCGCCGTCGTAGAGCATGATCAGGATCTGCTCGGGGGTTGCCTGGTTCACCTGGTTCTGCTGGTATTGATTCCAGAAGGCATTCATTTTTTAGAACTCCATATGTTCGCCAGCATCGACATCTGCTGGGTGAGGTAGTCTCCCTGGGCATTGAGCCCACTGACCAGTTCTTCCATGGCGCTGAATTGCTGCTGAAGGGTTTTTTCCCGCTGGTCGAGCCGGGTCTGCATCTGCGTAATCCGGTTGTCGATACGGTCCATAATGCGATTGATGCTGTTTTGGCGGCTGGCGAGAAACCCTTCGCGACTGTCGGTCATTGCTTTCAGGTAGGTTTCGAACTGGACGGAAATTCCGTCCTTGGTGCCGTTTCCGGCCAACAGGCTGACCACCCCGTCCAGGTCGGTTGCCAGGGCGTTGTCCAGGGTGTCGTTGTTGAGAACCAGGGTGCCGTCGCGTTGGGTTTCGAGCCCCAGTTCGGCCAGGCTTTTGAAATTGCCGCCGGTGTCCACCATGTTGGTGAGAATATTCTGCAGATGACGCTTGATGGTGTTCATCCCCGAGTCGCCGGCCAGCAGACCGGCGGTTTTGCCGTCCTTGGCCGACTGGCTCGAAACGAAGGTCATGATCTGGTTGTAACTGTTGACGAAATTCTGGATTTTCCCTTTGACCACGTCCTTGTCCTGGAGGATGGTCATGGTACTGACGGTGGCACCGTTGTCGGCCTTGTCGAGGGTCAGGGTGGTGCCGGGGATGGCATCGGTGAAAACGTTGCTGTTGCTGTAAAGATCGACCCCGTCAACCGAGATGTGGGCCTGGCTTGCCGGCTGGGTTTCGGTGAAAATCGGGTTGGCATAACTGCCGCCGGTCAGACCGCTGACGTCGATGGTGAAGCCGACGTCGGCCGGGTCTCCGGCCTTGGTGCCGGAAACCACCAGCCGGTAGGGGGTGCTGGTGCCATCGTTGATGATGGCGGCCTTGACGCCGATGCCGGCATCGTTGATCGCCTTGACGATCCCTTCGAGAGAATTGTTGCTGCTGTCGATGGTGATGTTGTGGCTGACCGGCGTGGTGGTTCCGGTGGTGATGACCAGGGTCCCGGTTCCGAACGATGTTGCGGCTTTGTCGGCGTATCCCTGGCTGACATCCTTCTCAACCTGCGCGAAACTGTAGGAACGGATCTGGTAGCTGCCTTCGATGGCATCCTTGGTGGTGGTTGTCGCCGTGACCAGGGATTCCCCGGTAAAGGAGGCTTTTTTGGCCAGCAGGTTGTCGCTGGAATTGAGGGCCTTGACGTCGGTCAGCAGCTTGTCGAGGGAACCGCTCAGGACGCCATAGGCGTCGAGCCGGGCACTCTGGTATTCCTTGTCCGACTTTAAGCGGTCGATCGGTTTGCGGTCGGCCGCCATGATCCCTTCGATCAGGGTGGTGGTGTCGATGCCGGTTGCGAGCCCGTTGAAATTGATCGTCATGAAGAATGCCCTCTGTGCTGCTTCAGCTTTCGGTGTCGACCATCAACCCCCGAAGGTCCTGCAGTGCTTTGGACGAGCGGAGCAGCTCTTCGCTGGGAATCTGCCGGACCAGTTCACCTGATTCCCGGTCGACAATGCGGATCACCAGGGAGTTCACATCCTTGTTCATCTCGAACTGGATGCTGTACTGGCCGTTGCTGGTAATCTGCTTGATCTTGTCGAACAATTCTTCCGAATTGACTTTCTGTTCCTTCTTTTCGGCATCGGGGAGTGCCCGCGCGACCTGCCGGTCCTGTTCGACCTGTTCGACCTGTTCGGCCATCTCGAATTTGGGCGGTGCGCCGACGTTCCCGGGTGCGATCGCTTCGACTTTCATGCCTGACTCCCTTCGCTGAAATTTTTTCTCATCAGATGCCCCGGGTTAAAAAACGGGGGCCGGAGCGCCCGGCCCCCATACCCGGTTTACCTGATTATTTCAGCAGCGAGAGGGCCAGCTGCGGGGCCTGGTTGGCCTGTGCCAGGATCGAAACACCGGCCTGCTGCAGGATGTTGTTCTTGGTCATCGCCGAGGTTTCCTGGGCGATATCCGCGTCGAGAGTCCGCGAACGGGCGGCGGAGAGGTTCTCGGCGACATTCTGCAGGTTGGCGATGGTGGTTTCGAAGCGGTTCTGCACCGCGCCGAGATCGCCGCGGATCTGGTCGATGGCGCCGAGGGCGGCGTCGACCCGCTTGATGGCGGTCTGGGCGCCGGCGGCGGTTGAGATATCGATGGAATCGACCCCGGCGGTGTCCTTGGCGATGCTGGTCAGTCCCGATTCGGTGCCGCCGCTGACGGTGATGGTGTCGGTGGCGTCCATGCTGATCTTGCCGCGGTTGACGCTGCCCGACGAGCCCACGGTACCATTGCCGGCGAAGCCGGTGGCGGTGCCGCTTTCAGTGACGACGATGTTGCGGCCGTCGGCGGCGGTCAGAGTGAGGTTGGTACCGTCGTCGGAGGCGACCACGCCGGTCTTGTCGGAGACGGAATTGATGGCGTTGCGGACGTCGGTGACGGTCAGGGCGGAGCCCGAAACGTCGGTGCCGGATGTGTAGACGGTGACGCCGTTGATGTCGAGACCGTAGGTGTCGCCGGTGGTGCCGCCGATGTTGGCCCAGGTGGTGGTCGCGATCTCGGTCTTGGCCGAGACCGAGAGCCCGGCGATGCCGGCGTCATTGATCGCCGCCGCCTTGGCGTAGGCCGAATCGGCGCCGCGGTAGGTGGTGTCGGTGGCGTGGGCGAAGTTGGCGCTGGAGGCGATGCCGGTGGCGGCGCCGGAGCCGACGGCGATGGTCATGCCGGTGGTGGTGTTGGCGGTGACCGTGGTGCCGGTGCCGGTGGCGATGTGGCCGAGGCTGGAAGCCTTGGCGCTGGAGATGTTGAAGGAGATGGTCTCACCGGCGTTGGCGCCGACCTGGAAGGTGGCACCGGTGAAGGAGCCGTCAAGAACGCGGCGACCGTTGAAAGTGGTGGTCGTCGCGATCCGGTCCAGTTCGCTCTGCAGCTGGCCGACCTCGGCCTGCATCGAAGCGCGGTCGGACGAGGTGTTGGTGTCGTTGGCCGACTGCAGGGAGAGTTCGCGGATACGCTGCAGGATATTGGTACTTTCCTGCAGGGCGCCTTCAGCCGTCTGCGCCAGGGAGATGCCGTCGTTGGCGTTCCGGGAGGCCTGGTTGAGACCGCGGATCTGCGACGTCATCCGGTTGGCGATGGCGAGGCCGGCGGCGTCGTCCTTGGCGCTGTTGATGCGCAGACCGGACGAGAGACGCTGCATCGATTTTCCCAGGGCGTTCTGGGACCTGTTCAGGTTTCGCTGGGCGTTCAGAGAAGCGACGTTGGTGTTGATTGTCAGTGCCATTGTAATTTTCCTCCGTGAAGGTGGTGTTGGTGGGCTTCCGTGCCCGGTTCAAATGAAAGTGAACGTCCATGGGGGGGCCGCGTCCTGAAACTTTGTACCTCCTGGGCCTGGTATTCCCCGCGTTCAGAAAGACATATCGGCCGCCCGGGGCTGGAGGTTTAGGTGAATTTTTATTCGAGCCGAGGCCGGGAAGAGGTTTGTCGAGGGGTGTTTGAAGCGGTCGCAGCCTCGGTCGGTGGATGTTCCGGCTGTCGCTGATCGTCCCACTCCATGGCGGCTTTCAGCAGTAGTGCGCGTCCCTTGCGGTAAAGACTTGCTGTTTCCGCCGGAGTGCGGGTGGCGACCATGAAACGAAACCAGGTGGTGAGCAGGTCCTTGATGATCCGCAGGTAGGGCAGGGGGCGAAGATCCGGTATCGTTCCGCTCTGGCATGTCTGGAAGAGGTCGTGTTGGGCACGGTTGAGGGTCGAGGCCAGGTTTTTCCAACTGATGGTCTGCTGGTCGAACAGGCGGTGCAGCCCGATGGCCAGGAGGTCTGCCGTCTGGTCGGTCCCCGCGGTAAAGGGTTGCCAGTGTGTCCCTCTGTGGGGTGGTTCAAAGGCGGCCCTGAGAGCGGCGAGGGCCGCGTCCTTGCCCGGCCAGGGATCGAGTTCAAGTTCATTCGAGCGGACTGCGTCCGCGCCGGCGATACGGGCACCGTCCGAGAGGTTGAGGATGCGTGTCCCTGCTTCGAGTCGACGCAGGGTCTTTTCGGCCAGCAGCCGGGCGTCATTGAAGTAGGGGCGGGTCAGCAGCGGTTGCCGTGAGGGGAAGTTGGCGGCAACCGGAAGCTGCCGGTTGCCGGTTATTTCGACGCCCTGATGCGCCTGTTCATCGAAATGTCCCCCCTTGACGTGAATCCGTTCGCTGTCGCGAAAACCGAAATCCATGCCCAGCAGCAGCAGGGTATGCGGATGACAGGCACAGGCGAAGGCGAGGGCCAGGTTACCGGTTGTCTGCAGTCCGAAAGGAAGTTGATAGTTGAAGGCAACTGGTTGCGGCAGACCGTCGACGGCGACCAGCAGGGGCAGATCGAACTGTCGCAGAATAGCCGGGTCCTTGTGGTTGCTCACCAGCAGCGGAATGCGGCGGTCAAGGTCGAGCCGCCGCAGGGTCGCGTCATCCCATTCCGGATCGAGACTGACCTGGAAATCGGGCCTGATGCCGTTTTTCAGCAAGACCCGGACCGCGGTATGGGCAGCGATGATGATCATCCGCTGCTGCTGCTTTTTGAGCCATGCCAGGTCGCCGGCCAGTGAGGGACCGGCGCCGACCACGGCAATCCTGGTTTCCGGTCCCGGTTGTGGTTCCGAGGTCAGCATCGGCAACCCTGCCGCCAGGTTCTTTTTCGCGTGAGCGAGGGCGCGCAGTTCGCGGTCGGCCGGCACCCAGGCATCGGTCAGGGCCAGCCAGGCCAGCCGCAGCCGTTCGACAATCCCGTCGATTTCGGGGAGCCGGTAGCCGGGCAACACCCGCAGCCAGACGGTGCTGGTGATCCAGCTGCGGGTGAGGGTTGCCTGCAGGAAGGTATCCGGGACCGGGTCGCCGATGTGCAGTTGCAGATTGCCGCAGCGTTGTTCGAGCCGGGCGTAGTCGAGAAAATGGCAGGAGACCAGGAACTTGAACCTGTCCGGTTCGATCAGCGTGACATCGGCGACAGAAGTCCGACTGAGATAATGGTCGATGTGCAGGCCGTGGAAGATACCGACGAAGACCACCGCCGGGGAAAAACGGCGGCCGTTTTCGATCTGAGGAAGCTGGAACCGCCCTTCGGCCAGGCGCTCTTCAAATTGGGGAAAGGCTGCCAGCAGCGATGCGCTGAACGCCATCAGCTGTCGGCCGTGGTTTTCATCCTGCGGAAAATGACGCAGCCGGGGGTCGAGAAAATCGATCCATCCGGGGTGGTGCCAGTCGCCCAGCTGTTCGGCAAAGCTGTCGAGACCGCTCTGCGGATGACAGAGCAGGTTGCTGGCGGTGTCGATCAGATCAAGAAAATGGTCATTGATGCTGACCTGGTAAGGGTTCTGCACGCCGCTTTCAAGCAGGCTCGCGAGGGCCGGATCGCGGCGTTTGAAAAAGGTCAGGTTGGCCTGGAAGGTTCGCGTCAGCAGGTCCGCCCGCTGCTGCGGCGTGCGTTTGCGCAGACGTTCCAGCATGGTGCCGGTGGATTTGGTGCGACGGTGTTTCGGTCTGTTCCGCGCCATCGTCTCAGATCCTCTGCAGCCGCTGGCGGGGCGTGTAGTCCCGCGCGCCGCGGAAATGGTCGTTGCGGCCGTTGTAGAGGTCTTCGAACTCCCGGATCAGTCGTTGCGCCTCTACCATGTCACCCCCGGTGTGCCGGTAATGATCGAGGATCAGGTCGCGGTTCGCCTCCAGCAGCAGCTGGTAGAACCGGTCCAGGGGAAGGTCCGTGAAGTTGACCAGGTAGCGATCCGAGTTGCTGAAGCGGTCGAAGAAATCGTCCGGGCCGGTCAGCAGGCCCTGCTCAATGGCGTACTGGTAGAGCGCGCTGCCGGGATAGGGGGTCGGTGGGCGGATGGTTCTGACCTGCTGGTAGTTGTTGTAGCGCTTGATGAATTCGACGTTGGTGCGCAGGCTTTCCTCGGTATCGCCGACGTTTCCCCACAGCAGGTTGAGAGAGAGCCCGATGCCGCCGACTTCGTTGACCGCTTCCACGGCCCTGATGTTCTTCTCAAGGGTGGTGTTCTTGCGCATCAGCCGCAGGACGTTGTCGTTGGTCGATTCGATGCCGAAGGTAATGAACCGGCAGCCGCAGCGTTTCAGAATGCCGGCCACCTCACGGTCGATGATATCGACCCGGGCGGCACAGGAGAACCGGATCTGCATGCCGCGCTGATCCAGTTTGCGTTCAAATTCGAGCAGTCTTTTCTTGTTGAGGATGAACATTTCGTCCAGGAAGAGGAAATATTCGATCCGGTAGCGTTCGATCAGCAGCTGCAGTTCATCCAGCACGTTGTCAACGCTTCGCACCCGGTAGCCGCTTTCGAGACGGTGGCAGAAACTGCAGGCGTTGACACAGCCGCGGGAGGAAATCAGCGCCAGGCTGCGGTCGACATTCTCCGGCTGCCCGGCGAAGTGGACGCTGCCGATATAGTCCTGCATCGGGAACAGCTCCCAGGCCGGCAGCGGCAGGCTGTCGAGGTTGCGGATGGCGGGACGTGGCCGGTTGTGGTGAACTTCACTGCCGCGGCGCCAGGCGATTCCCCTGATGTCGCCGATGGCCGGGGTTCCCGAGATTCTGCCGTGCAGGAGTTCAACGATCGTCTGCTCGGCATCGCCGATGGCGACCACGTCGGCGCCGGTTCTTTGCAGCATGTAGGCGGGCAGGGCCGATGGTCCATGGCCGCCGAGTACCAGCCAGGCCTCCTTCTTGTGCCGGGTGACGACCCGGCACAGCTCTTCAACGGTTTCCTTGAAACGAGCGGCCAGGAAGCCGATGCCGATCAGGTCGAAGGTGTTGTCGTCGAGATACGCGGCCAGCTCCTCGTTCGACTGGTGGTAGAGATCCTGGCAGTAGACCTGGACATCCGCCCCGGCATCGCGCAGGACGGCGGCCAGGTAGGCCACCCCGAGGGGGAAGTAATTGAAATCCTGGTAGTTGTCATGAATGATGAACAGGACGCGTCCGTTTCTCATGTTGTTTCCTTTTCCGGAAGGGCGGTTTCTTGGTTCTCGTGGCCGTCGAAGGTGCCGTTCAGGCAGGAACTGCAGACCGGGTGATCATGCCAGCAGCGGCTCCGCATCATCCGCCGCAGATTCATCGCCTGCGGACCGGTCCAGATCTTCGCCAGGCCGGTGTCGTCCCAGCGGCCGAGAACGATCTCCGCCCCCTGTGGCGAGCAGCAGGGCAGGACGTTGCCGTCGACCGTGACCACCAGTCGTTCAAAGGGTTGGGAACAGGTCACGTTGGCACTCTTTGCCTGCTGATCCGGGTGCAGCGTCATCGATTCATCATCATTGCTGTGCGGAACGTAACTTTGAATCGAAACGTAATCTGCGCGTTGTTGCCAGTCGTTGATGAAGGCATCAACTTCATGTTCGTTTTCACGGATCTTGACCAGGGTGCAGCGCAGTACCGGCAACACTGCCTGTAGTTCGTCGCGGATGGCGACAAAAGCCTCCAGGTTGTTCAGCAGCCGCCGGTAGTCGCCGCCGGTGCGGATGCGGCGGTAGGTTTCCTCACTGGCGGCGTCAATGCTGACCGACAACCGCGTCAGTCCGGCGGCGATCAGCGCCCGCGACTTCTCCGGGGTCAGCAGGATGCCGTTGGTGTTGAGGCGGATATCGATGAACCCGGCTTCTCTGGCCAGGGCGACCCGTTCAACCAGCAGCGGGTCGAGCAGAGGTTCATTGTTGAGGTTGAGGGAAAGAGACGGACAGCCGAGTCGGCCCGCTTCCCGGATCAGCCGACGGTAATCGTCAAGGGACATCATCGCCGGCTGCGGGCTCGGCGTCCGGCTGCGGAAGCACATGGCACAGCTGAGATTGCAGGTGTTGACCGTCTCGACCACCAGGAACAGGGGGTAGGGGAAGAATCGCAATTCCTTTTCCGCCTGACGCCATTCTTTTCGGTAGCGGCGGAAGGCTTCACCCTGCAACTGTCCCAGGTAGGCGTCGATGTCGCCGCGGCGGCTGTAATCGGTGACCTTTTCAGTTTCAGTGGTGGTTGTCACGGTCATGGCTCCTCCGGCATCATCGGCGTACTGCAGCGTGAACAGAGATCGATCTCCCTGATGCGTCCCTGTTGCTGCAGTTCGCGGTAGGCCTGCATCTGCGCACCCTGCCAGGCCTCTTCGATGGGGGTGTCAATGATCGTGCCGAGGGTCACCTCGTCGAGGTCGTCGAGGTGGCAGAACTTGATGCGGCCGTCATGGGCGATGCCGAGCCGCTGCCAGGGTTTTTCACAGACGAAATCTTCCTGGTAGCGGACCGGATGAACGTAGCGATCCCGGTCGTCCCACTGGTAGTAGTTGATGTATTCAAGAAAGCCGAGGCCGTCGATCCGCTCGCGCCAGAAGTCGATCATCTGCTGCCGTTCATGGTGGTTCTCCTTCATTTGCACCATGTTGATGCGGATGAAGGGCGTCAGGGAACGCAATTCCTTTTTCAGGTCAATGGCGCGGTTGATATTGGCGACCACTGCGTCGAAGCGGGCATTCTTGCGCAGCTGTTCGTAGTGCTCCGGGATCGGCGAATCAAAGGAGATGATCAGCTTGGTCAGACCGCCTTCGATCAGCGATCGGGCCATGGCCTCGTCGAGGTGGACGGCGCTGGTATGCAGCATGATGTCGAGAATGCCGAGATCCGCGGCCAGCTTCACCATCCGCGGCAGGTCGGGGTGCAGCAGCGGCTCCCCGCCGGCGTTGAGATTGATCGCCAGCAGGCCCTTTTCGGCGCCCTCGCGCAGGGCCTTTTCATAGACTTCGAACGGCATCCGGTAGGTTCCCGGATAGCGGCCCTGCCTGACCAGTTGGGTGCGCGGGCAGAAGGGGCAGGCAAGGGTGCAGGCGTTGGTCAGGTCGAAATCGAGATGCATCGGGAAGCGGGTCAGGGTTTTATGGCGGGTGTTTTCCTGCCAGGCCCGGCGATAGCGGAGAAAATCGTCGCCCATGTCCGCTTCCCAGGTGGTGTTGAAGTTGAGAAAGGAGCAGAGGGTGTTGACATCCCGCTCGCGCTTGCTTGCTGTCATTTCGGTCTCCTGTTCAGCCCATGCGAATGAAATGAAGGATCAGGGTTCGAGCCACTTCACCACTTCAAAAACTTCGGCGTAAGGCACGCCGATCCGCTGGCCGGCGTTTTCCGCCTCGTTCTTGAAAAACCGCAGCCACTTGTAGCCGGTGCGTTCCAGCTCCGAGGTGTGGGCTTTGACGGCCGCCTCCTTGGTGCTCCAGAAGTCAGTGATGTCGATATAAAAATTACCTTTGAAATCAGTGGTTGAGTGGTACCAGTTACTGCGATACATGAGCATGCGCGGAACGTGGCGACAGCTGTGCAGAGAGGCCCTGGCCAGGGCCTGGTGGTCATGGTGGATGTCACTGTCCCAGTGGGTGTAGACGCGGTGAATATGTTTTTCTTCGACGATCCGGAGAATCTGGACATTGAGGGCTTCGGTGAACTCGACCGCGAAGGTTTCGCAGTCACCGCAGAAAAGTTCGACCCCGAGGATCTCCATCGCCCGCTGGCCCTCGTTGAGAGCGGTTTCGTTGGAGCGGATCATTTCCTTATTGTAGCCGGTGAAGCCGGAGGTCGAGGCGACGAAGGCGTAGACCTTGTCCCCCTGGGCGATGTGTCTGGCCAGGGCGCCGCCGCAGCCGAGTTCGATATCGTCGAAATGGGCACCGATGGCGAGGATGTTCATGACCGCACTCCTTCCATGGTGGATCGCAGGATGGCGCGGGATTGTTCGATCCCGCAATTGAAGAACAGGTCGATGCTGCTCAGGCCGGGGATGAAGTCACCATGCAGCTGCGGATAGACCGGGTGGCGGAAACTCTGCCAGCAGACCTTGATCCCGGCCTTCCGAAAGGGCTCCGGATCGAAATAGGCGCGGGCGCCGTTCCCCGACAGGTAACGGTCGGCGGCGGTTTTTTTCAGCAGATCAACCAGCATGGCATTGCTGCTCCCGGCGGGGTTCAGTTCGCCGGCAAAGCGCAGCGGGATGTCGATGGCGAACAGGCGCAGCAGCATTTTGATCGAGCGCAGGTTGAAATCGAGCAGGGTTGTCGCCGGAGACCGGTAGAGATGTTCCAGTTCCGGATAGATCTGGTCGAAAAACGGGGCACGCCGGTAATGGTGCTTGAGCAGCGAGAGATTACGTCCCCGCCAGTCGGTGTTGTCGGCCAGCAGCACCTGGTTGATCGGGGTTTTCTGTGCCGTTTTCCTGACACTGACGGTAAGCCAGCGTTCGCCCTGCGGAGTCTTGATCTTGTCGCGGTTGTGCCAGCTCCTGCTGTTGTTGAGAAACTGGGCGTTGTCGAGCACCAGGTAGAGGTCGGCGGACAGCAGACGCTGGAAGAAGCCGAGCCAGGGCAGGAAGTCGGGCTGGTGGATGACGACCGTTTTTTCAGAGCACATGACGGATTTCCCGGACGATATTCATCGCGCCGCGGTCAGGATTTTGACGCAGGCCGCGGCGGCTCATGGTTTCCAGGGTCTGTTGTGCAATGTCGAGGCCAAGCCGCAGCTGACGGACACTGAGCTGCTCATGGTGGGCGAGAAACAGGGAACTGCCGCGCTGCTGCAGGTACTCCCCGACCTCCACCTCGAAGTCCTCGTTGGCGACCACCAGGCAGGGCAGACCGGCGGCATTGGCCTCGAAGGGCGTGACCCCGCCGCCGGTGATGGCGAGATCGAAGCCGGCGAAGGTCGCCGCCAGGGAGTCGACCTGCTCCAGGATCGGCCAGGGCCGGTCCGCCAGCCTCTGCAGTTCGTTCCGATGGGCAAAGGCGGGGCCGGTGTGGATCGTCGCCGGCTGGTCAAGCTCCCTGAGCAGCCTCAGGACCTTGAGGGTGACGCCGTAGGTGTCGCTGCCGCCGAGGGAGACGATCAGCTGCTGCAGCTGTTTGCGCGGCCGCCGTTGGTCGTGGATCTCCGGTGTCAGAATCAGGAACTCCGGGCCGGTGAAAATTTTCCGTCCCCGCAGCCGGGTTCGGTCGTTGAAGACCAGCGGCGCAAAATGCAGGTCGGCATGAGCGGCGCCGGGACCGCGGTCGTCGAAGGTGACCAGGGGAATGCCGGCTGCGGCGATGCGCAGGCCATGGGCCTCGGAGGTGTCATGACGGTCATCGATCCAGGCCCGTGCCCCGAGCCTGTCGATCCAGTCACGTTCCCAGGGGGACGGATCGTCAAGGTCGATGACCGAATGCCTGATGCCCCGTTCGGTCAGCAGCCGCAGGGAAGGGGGATGATGGTTGATCAGCAGATGGCAGGGGAGATTCTCGACTTCCAGATGGCGGCACAGGGTCATTGCCCGGAACAGATGGCCGAGCCCCTTGCGGTGGGACGCTTCGACGCACAGGATCAGCATCACGGCAGGTCGGACGGTGTTGTTTCGGCCGCCCGTTCGGCAAAGAGTTCACTGAGATTGATCGCCTCGGGCGTGGTGACGCTGTCGGCCGGGCGGTTGGCGGCGATGAAGCAGGCGCGACGATAATCTTCAGGGGTGTCGACGGTCAGTCGGATGTCGGGCCGATGCTTGGCGGGGGCAACACGCAGGTGGACGGTCCTGAAGTCCCGGGGGCGCTCCTGGATGAATTCGTTGACATGTTCGCGGTGATGCGGCAGATGGCCGTGGTTGAAGCTTTCCTCCAGAGCCCGGTAACTGAAGATCTCGGCGCCGACCCCAACCGGCAGGCTGGCGAAGGAATGGCTGTAATCGGCTTGAGAGTCAAGATGTCGCCGTATCAGGCGGTCGAGTTCGGCGACATCGACGAAGGGGTTGTCGGCGGTCAGTCGCACGATCTGGCTGAACCGGTATCCGGTTGCGCAGCGATAATAACGATCGAGGACATCCTCTTCGCTGCCGCGAAAACAACGGACGCCGGTTTGCAGGCAGAAGTTGACAACCGGATCATCGCGTTGCAGTTCACTGGTGGCGACGATGATCTCGGCCGGACTCTGCAGTCTCTCCAGGCGGCGGAGGATGACGCCGAGCAGGGGACTGTCGCCGACCGGTTTCAAGACCTTGCCGGGCAGCCGGGTTGAACCCATGCGGGCCTGGATGATGACTCCAAGCCGTTCATTGTCGCTGACCGGCGGTGCCGCGACCGGCGACGAACGATGTTCAGCTGCCGGCAGCACGGGGCTCTCCTTGTCTGGCCCCTCTCGGGGTGTGCAGTTCTTCAATCATGTTCTTCAACCCCTGCTCAAGAGAGGTTTTCGGTCGCCAGCCGATCATCCCGGTTGCCCGGCTGATGTCGGCGACGACATCGTCCAGCTCGTTTTTCCGGCGGACATTTTCTGTTGTCACCTCCTTGTCGGTGCCGAGCAACGACTGGACCAGGGTGACGGTTTCCGCCACGCTGACCGATGTGCCGGAACCGATGTTCAGGGTTGTCAGTCCGGGAGCCGGGGCCAAGGTCAGCAGCAGCGCGTCGATCAGGTCGTCGACGAAGACAAAATCCCGACGCGGTTGCAGATCCCTGAGAGTGATCCGTTCTTCATGCAGGGCCTGGTGAATGATCCATGGAATCAGGAAGCGTTTGTCCTGGCCCGGTCCGTAGACGTTGAAAGGGCGCAGGATGGTGATCGGAACATCGAACTCGCGCGCGTAAAATCCGCACAGCTGCTCGGCCAGGGCTTTGGACTGGGCATAGGGATTGTCGGGGTGCAGGGGATGATCTTCAGCGACCGGCAGCTTTTCCGGGGGGCCGTAGAGATAGGCGCTGACAAAGGTCAGGCCGGTGCCGGTGGCGCGGCAGAATTCGAGAACGTTCTGGGTGCCGGTGAGGTTGGTATGAAAGAAGGCTCCCGGCTCGCGCCAGCTGTCGGGAACGAAAACCCGTGCCGCCAGGTGAATGACGTGGCGGATCCCGCAGGCGGTAAAGGGACGGAAATTGTCCGGTCGGGTGACCCCGCCCCTTTCGGAGTTGATCTCTCGGTACGCCAGCGTCTGCTGTCGCAGTCGTGCGGTCAGGGCGCGACCGATGAAGCCGCGGCTGCCGGTCAGGAGTAGCATGGCAGGAAACGGGCCTTCAGCTGATCGAATTCCTCGATCGCCTGGATGTAATCGTCAGCCCGGCCGATGTCGAGCCAGTAACCGTCGAAGCGCTTGATGCGGGGCAGTTTGCGGGCCTTGATCATGTCGTACATCAGGTGGTCGAAACCGTAGGGCTTCGCGTCAGGGATGAAGTCGAGAGCCCTGCGGTTGAGCATGTAGATGCCCATGCTGACATCGTAGTTGATCACCGGCTTTTCCCTGAATCCGCACAGGCAGTCCTGTTCATCGACTTCCAGCACCCCGTATTCGCTGCATTGGGTGCGGTTGAAGGCGGAGATGGTGAACAGATGCTTGTGACTGACGTGGTACTTGTAGAAGAGGCCGAAATTGAGGTCGGTGAGGATGTCGCCGTTCATCACCAGGAAGTTTTCCGGCAGGTCGTCAATCAGCTTCAGCGGGGCCATGGTGCTCAACGGGATGTTCTCCAGGGAGTAGTCGATCCTGATACCCCACTTGTCCCCTTCACCGAAATAGGCCTTGATGATTTCCGCCTGGTGGTTGACCGCCAGGGTGATGTGTTTGAAGCCGAAATGGGACAACTGGCGAATGATCACTTCGAGGATCGGGTAGTCGCCGACCGGCATCAGCGGTTTCGGCAGCACCACGGTGTAGGGACGCAGACGGGTTCCCTGGCCGCCGGCGAGGATGACAGCTCGTTTACACATTGTAGATACCCCCTTTGTAGCGGGCGAGATTCCGTTCATCGGTGAACCAGGCGATGGTTCTCTCCAACCCCTTTTTCAGGCTGGTTTCGGGGACAAAACCGGTCAGCTCCCTGAGTTTGCTGTTGTCGCATCTGAGACGGAAGACCTCGGACTTCTCAGGACGCAGCCGTTGTTCATCACTGACGATGGTGATGCTGCTGCCCATCATGTCCCTGATCAGACGCGCCAGTTCGCCGATCGAAATTTCATCGTTGGAGCCGATGTTGACCGTTTCACCGAGGGTGGCTTCACTGGCGGCCAGGGCCCGCAGGCCGCGGCAGGTATCGTCCACGAAGGTGAAATCTCGGGTCGGTGTGAGGTCGCCGAGACGCAGTTCCGGCTGTCCTTCGGCAATCTGACTGATGATGCCGGGGATGACGGCGCGGGCGGATTGCCGCGGGCCATAGGTATTGAACGGTCTGGCGATGGTCAGGGGCAGGTCGAAGGCGCGGTGATAGCTCTCGGCGATGGCGTCGGCGCCGATTTTGCTGGCGCTGTAGGGGGATTGCGGCTGCAGCGGATGGTTCTCGTCGATCGGCACGTAGCGGGCGGTGCCGTAGACCTCGCTGGTCGAGGTCTGGATCATCCGCCGGCAGCCGTTTTCGAGGGCCGCCTGGCAGATATTGAGGGTGCCGTTGACGTTGGTTTCGATGTAGCTGGCCGGCGCTTGGTAGGAGTAGGGGATGGCGATCAGGGCGGCGAGGTGAAAGACGGTATCAATGCCGGCGGTGATTTTCTTGCAGAAAAACGGGTCACGGATGTCACCACAGACAACTTCGACCTGGTCGAGGATGTCGGTTGATTCCAGCCAGCCCCAATGATTGAAGGAGTTGTACAGGGAAAGGGCCCGGACCCGGGCTCCCTGGCGAACCAGCTGTTCTGTCAGGTGTGAGCCGATGAAGCCGTCAGCGCCAGTTACCAGGACCTGTTTCCCTTTCATGGATGATCGTCACTCCCTGCTGATATGCTCCGGCCGCAAAGGCTGCTCGGCCTTGAGATGGGTTGCCGCCCGGCAACCGATGACCTCGTCCCACATCCGGGGCGGCAGTCCGTCGCCGGGGCGGCGGATATCGAGGTTGGCGGCGGTCAGCAGCGATCCGGCCGCGATATCCTCCATGACGATGATGCTGACCCGGTTGGTCCGCATGTTGCGCAATTCGTCGGGAGTCGGTTTTTTGACTCCGTTCCCCCTTGCTGCAGCGATATAATGCGAGGACTGTACCAATCGAGAAAATTCCTTTTCATCCGAAGAGATAGGCCGATCCGGACCCTCCAGGTTGCCTTCCACCCAGAAATGCCGTTCAATCATGTCGGCGCCGAGGGCGATGGCCGCCCGAGCGATGTCGATGCCGATGGTATGATCGGAGAAACCGGTCGGCAAGCCGAACTTTTCCTTCATGGCCACCATCGCCAGCAGGTTCTGTTCGGCGGGGTTGCCCGGGTAGTTGGAGACGCAGTGGAACAGCAGCACCGGGCTGCTGCCGGCCTGCTGAATCGCGTTGACGGAGGTTTCAACCTCGGCCATGGTACACATGCCGGTCGACAGGAAGATCGGTTTGCCGGTCGTTGCCAGTTCCCGCAGCAGGGGGATATGGGTCGCCAGGTCGGAGCCGATTTTGTAGGCCGGGCTGTCGAAGCGGGAGATCAGGTCCAGGTCTTTGAGGTGACTGGGTGCCGAGAAGACCGTGATGTTGCGGCGTCGACAATAGTCGACCAGGAAGAGCTGCAGAGTTTCCGGAGTTGCGGTTTCGGCAAAGACTTCGTACTGCAGCCGGGTGCCGACCGCCTCCATGTCGAAGCGGTTGGAGCGGGTGGTGATGGTTTCGGGGTCGAGGGTCTGGAACTTGATCGCCCTGGCGCCCGCTCTGACGGCGGCATCGACGATCCTGACAGCTTCTTCCTCGTTGCCGAAATTGCCGGCGATTTCCGCCATGAAGTAGCAGGGATGGCCGTTTCCGATTGGAATGCCATCGACCGATACGCATTCAGACATGGTTCACTCCCGTTGTCATAAAAAAGCCGGGCAGCCGAATCCGAGGATCGGAAGCCCGGCCTTTTACCTGAATCAGTGAGTGCCTTGTCGGCGGATAGCACAAGTCATTGATCTGCCTGAGCTTCCCAAAAATCACCAGTGAACCTGTGGGTGCGCTTCAGATTTTTGAAAATCTCATTCAGACCAAGCACTTGCACTCTCCATCCAACAGGGACTCACGGATTCAGGTTTTGTTCAGCAGGGGATGCGGCGCAGGGCCGGTATCACGTCGTGTTCCATCCCGGGTGACGGGCGCGCGCCGGCTCAGGACGCGATCTGCGGCAACGGCGTGCGGGTGTTGTAGGGGGCCCCTTCGAGGATGACCTGAATGGCCCGGTTGGTCTCCGGCGAGAAGATGATCGGAGCCGCCAGGTTGAGAGTCACCGATTTGTCATCGTGGATCGTCACCACCGCCAGGGCATAGCATTCATCCGCGCCGGACACCTTGAGTTTGCCCTGCTCGGTCTTGTCCGGGACCACGTTGTAGTCGAGAAAGAAGTTGTTCGGATCGGTGAGCAGAAAGGCGATATCGGCATCGTCAACGCTCTGAATCCAGAACAGGGGGCTTTCCTGTCGGTTCGGCATGACGATGAAGTCGTGCAGGTCCTCAAAGCCGATCAGCCCGTCCGGAAAGTGGATGGTGTTTTCCGAACTGTATTCAATATCGCCGAAGCGGGTTCCATTGATCTTCATGGCCGGGGCTGCTTTCTGGTGGTGTCGAGTTTCCTGGTTAATTCCTGCAGATCCGTCGGCTGCCATTGGGTCGCCTTCCTGTTTTCGGTTTTGATGCGTTCATAGACTTCGAGACGATGGATTTTTTTGCTGCGCGGCGCGTCGATGCCGATCCGGATGCTGCCGCCGCGAACATCGACCACGGTGATTTTGACGTCATCACCGATGATGATTCCTTCGCCGCATTTTCTTGTCAGTACGAGCATTGCTGCCCTCCATGGCTTATCGGTCGAAGGTGACCGAAAGGTTAATAAAACCTGAATCAGTGAGCCCCTTGTCAGCGGACAGCACAAGTCATTGTCCTGCCTGAGCTTTCCAAAAATCACCAGCGAACCTACGGGTGCTCTTCAGATTTTTGAAAATCCCATTCAGGCCAAGCACTTGCACTCTCCATCCGACAGGAACTCACGGATTCAGGTTAAAGTCAGGCCGTCTGTGGCCGAACAGTTTATCAGACATAATTGAGAATTGACAATTGCGAAAGGCGCCCGGTGACCGAAAGGGCCGCCTGCAGAGCCGTTTCCTGCTGGGTCATGTTGGTGATGGTTTCGACCAGGTCGGCATCTTCGTAGCGGGACAGGATGGTCTGCATCTGAATATTGGTCTGCTCCATCCGGTCCTTGGCGGTCTCCAGCCGCCTTCCGGCGTTTCCCATCAGGCTCTGGTTGCTGCGAATCTGTTCCAGGCCTGTTTCGATATTGTCGAGCTGGCCGCTGACGGCGGCCGGGTCATTGTTGCGCAGCGCCTGTTCGACGGACGCCATGACCGCGAAGATATCGACCGCGCCGGGGTCGGTAACACCGTCGAAATCGGCATCGCCCATCAGCAGCTCGTTGCCGGTCAGGTTGATCTTGGCCTTCTCCGAAGGTCCGATTTCCAGGTTGAATTCACCGCTGTCGCCGTTGTAGAGCACCGGCCGCGGGTCGAGTACCGGGTCGTAGGCCGGATTGTCGACAAAGGGCTTGGTGTGAACCTGGAACCCGGAAAAAAGATATTTGCCGTCAAGCTGGGCATTGGCGCTGTCGTACATCTCCTGGCGCAGCTGTTTGACCTCTTCGGCGTAGGTGAGCCGGTTCTGGGAATCGAGACTGTCATTGATGGAGGCGATGGAAATTTCCTTAAGCCGCACCAGCACGTCGTTCATGTGCGACAGGTGCCCGTCCATGCTGTTGATCTGGTCGAGGCCGGAATCCATGGTGCGGATGAAACGGTCCGAGCTCTTGATCTGGGTCCGCGCGTTCAGCATCGGACGGATGGCTGACGGATCGTCCGAGGGTTTGTTAATCTTCTTGCCGGTGGCGCTCTGGACACGAAGGTCTTCAAGGGTGCGGTTGATCCGGTTGAGATGAGCAAGGAGCGTATGATAGGTGGTGCCCATGGTTGCTTTCATGGCTTACCTCTTGATCATCAGGATGCTGTCCATCATTTCGTCGACGGTACCGAGGAATTTGGCGGAAGCTTCGAAACCCTTCTGGTACTGGATCAGGGAAATCATTTCCTCTTCCAGGGAAACGCCGACGGTTGAATCCCTGACGTTGTTCAACTGGGTCAGGGTATCTTCCAGCCCGGACAGGGAGAGTTCGTTCTGACTCGCTTCCATGCCGACCGTGGCGGCCATTTTTCCGTACCAGGCGGTATAACTGTCCTGGCCGTTGACCATCGGTGTCGCTTTCAGCCCGGCAATCTGCAGGGCGTTGGTGTTGTCTCCCGGCGCCATGGTCGCTCCGGCGGCGACGAAATCGTTGTTGCTGAAGGCCATGGACAGGGAGGTCGCGGCTCCGGCAACGGCTGCCGGCTGGTTGAAGAAATCACGACCACTGATGCCGTCGAGACCACTTCCGGCCCGATGCTGGGTGTTGATCGCCGTGGCGAAATCATAGGCCAGCTGGTCCAACCGGCCCTGCAGGTCGGGAACCAGCTGATCACGGATATCGAGCAGCCCGCGAAATTCTCCACCCATTCCTTCGCGCGGCAGGTCGATGATGGTGCTGCCCAGTTTCAACTGCAGCTTGAGGGTGCTGCCGGTCGGTACTCCTTCGATCTGCAGCGCCTCGGTGCCTTCGACCAGCGGCAGACCGCCGGGCAATTGCAGCATGACCATGTGGCGGCTGTCTTCCAGGGCCTGAACGCCCAGCGAGTTGGCCAGTTCCTTGACCAGCTGGTCACGTCGGTCGCGATCCGAGTTGGCGTTGTTGCCGGAAAGCTCGACGGTGGCGATACGGTTGTTGAGTTCGGCCACCTGGTTCAATTTCAGGTTGACCCCGTCGATTTTCGAGACCAGGGCGTTGTCGATGTTGGTCGATACGCTCTGCAGGTCATTGTAGGTGTTGAGGAAGGCGTCGGCGACCAGTCCGCCATGCTGCATCACCAGATCGCGTTCGACACGGCCGTCAGGGTTGGTCGAGAGTTCCTGCCAGGCATCGAAGAACCGGTCGATTTCGGCGGCGACGCCGGTGTCGTCGACCGGCAGGGTGCGTTCGACACTTGCCAGCGGGCTCGCCTTGGAACTTTCCATGCCGAGATCAGCGGTTTTGGTCTGGATCTGTTTGGTCAGAAACGCGTCGCCGGCGCGTTCGATGGAACTGACCCGCACCCCCTGGCCGATAAAGAAATCACCCATGGAAAGGGTGGGGAAGGGCGTCAGGGTCGGCGTCTGGCGGGAATATCCGGGCGTGTTGACGTTGGCAATATTGTTGCCGACGACCTCCATCGCCTTCTGCTGGGTGGTGATCGAGGTCTTGGATGCGTTCAGTGCCGCAAGCAGACCGCCCATATCAGACCTTCCCTGAGAGCAGACTGCCGCCGTTGACGTTGGTGATCTGTCTGCCGCTCTCTCCGTAAGCCGGGTTGGCAATCTGCCGGCTATAGAAATTCATCGTCTCGCGGACCCAGTTCAAAGATGACCAGAACAGGTAGGCGTTACGTCGGTTTTCCTTCTGGATCTTTGCTGCCAGTTCACGCAGTTCCGGGGTCAGCTCATCTTCCCTGGTCGGGGGCAGGGCGCCGAGCAGGGCGCTTTTTTCCTTCACCGTCCGCTGCAGCCCCTCCAGGTCGAGGTTCATGGCGTATTCGCGCTCATCAAGCAGCAGTCGGTGCAGTTTACGGTATTGCTGGAGGGTTCCGGTCATCGCTCAGCGATCCTTCAGAATGTGTTTGAGCAGGCTGGTTGCGACCGCCCGGGAGTCGGGCTGGTAGCTTCCATCGGCGATCTGTTCCTTGAGCGCGGCGATCCTGTCGGCCCGTCGGCTGTCACGGATCGGGCCCGACTCACGGGCCTGTCCGGCTTCGCGGGCAAAGGCCGAAATCTTGACCTGGTCGGTCTGCCGCGTTTCGATGCTGGATTTCTTATCCTTGACGTCCGGCTTCTGTCGGCGGTCAAGATGGTCAAGACGGGCAACTGGCTTGCCGGTATTCAGTTTAACGGTCATAACATCCACCTTTGTTTCAATGCCCCGCGGGACAGGATCGTCCGGGCCGCTTCAGGGCTGTCTAACAAGCCGCATGGGGCTTTCCCTGATGCTCTTTTCGGTTGTCGGGCGATGAGAGTTTAGCAAAAAACATCAGAAAACGGGTTTATTTACCCCCCCCCTGATCTATCCGTTCTGATCGGCGATTCTTTTGGCAACGGACTCACGGGGCCGTGTTCAAGTTTCTGCAATTGCCGATAGAGGGCATTGGCGATCCCCATCCCGCCATGCTGCTCGGCCACCCCGCGGGCGACCTGGGCATCAAGCAGATCGGTATACATGTCGTGAGAGGCGTCCTTTTCAAGCAGTCCGCTCTGCGGGATTGTGGCCCGCATGCCTTTCAGCATCTGCTGCATGAACAGGGCTTCGAACTCCCGGCAGGCGGCCCGCAGTTTTTCCTCCCTGCCGGCAGATGCGGCGGCATCGATGCGGCTGAGAGAGACAACGGGCAATGCGTTATTGATTCTCATCTGAAGTGTCCTTCAGCGTCTGCTGCAGATCTTGTTGCGCGGCAATCCGCTCGTTGCGAAAGCATCAGAGAACGACCAGTTCCGCGTGCAGGGCTCCGGCCGCCTTGATCGCCTGCAGGATGGCGATCAGGTCACGCGGCGAGGCGCCGATGGCGTTCAGCGCCTGGGCGATTTCCGAAATGCTGACGCCCATGTTCATCACCACCAGTTCGCCGTCCTCCTCGTTGACCTCGATATCGGTTTTCGGAACGGCGACGGTTCGGCCGCGGCTGGCAAAGGGTGCCGGTTGCGATACATCGGCCGACTCGCTGATCACCAGGCTGAGGTTGCCGTGGGACACGGCCACGGTGTCGATCCGGACGTCCTGTCCCATGACGATGGTGCCGGTTTTTTCATTGACCACGATGCGCGCCGGGCTGTCGGTTTTGACATCTAGGGCTTCGACTTCGGAAAGGAACTTGACCATCCGGCCGCGGTAGTCATCGGGGACCCGAATCGTGACACTGGCACCGTCGACGGGACGGGAGGTGTTCGGACCAAAGCGGCGGTTGATGGCGTCGGCAATGTGGCTGACCGTGGTGAAGTCTGTTTCTTCAACCCGGTAGGTGAGCTTGTCGCTGCTCGGCAGGTGGAAGGGGACCTCTCTTTCCACCAGTGCGCCGCCGGGAATCCGTCCCGCGGTGGGATGGTTCTTCTGTACCTTGGCCGCCTTGCCGCCGAAGGAGAGAGCACCGACCACCACCGGTCCCTGGGCGACGGCGTAGACCTTGCCGTCCGGTCCCTTGAGAGGTGTCATCAGCAGGGTGCCGCCGGCAATCGACTCGGCGTCACCGATGGAGGAGATGGTGACATCTATTTTGTTGCCCGGTTTGGTGAAGGGCGGGAGTTCGCTCGTGACCATGACGGCGGCGACATTGTCGACCTTCACCTTGTTGCGATCAACCGTGACTCCCATCCGCTCGAGCATGTTGACCAGGGTCTGGGTGGTGAACTCGGTGCTATAGCTGTCACCGGTGCCGTTGAGTCCGACCACCAGGCCGTAGCCGACCAGCTGGTTGTAACGCACCCCTTCGAGCCGAGCGATATCCTTGATTCGCGCCGCCTGCAGAGTTCCGGGGAGGAACAGCAGAAGTATGATCAGCCATTTCATGGTACGCATGTGTCGTCCTCCGGTCGACTCAGAAGGGCCAGACATTATCCAGGACCCTGGTCATCCAGCCCGGTCTCTGCTTGTCGCTGACGACCCCTTTGCCGGTATAGGCAATGCGGGCATCGAGAATATACTTGGAGTCGATGATATTGCCCGGGGTGATGTCGCTCTGGCGCACCAGGCCGGTCAACTGGATGTACTGGGTTTCTTCGTTGACAGTGACCGCCTTGTTCCCTTCGATGCGCAGGTTGCCATTGGGAAGAACTTCGATCACCTGGGTGGTCAGGGTGGCGATCAGGTCTTCCTTGCGGGTGGTTTTACCGTTCCCTTCGAAATCGTTCTTGTAACTGGCACTGATCAGGTTGCTCGGGTCGATCCCGCTGGCGAGGTTGGCGAGATCCTTTTCGAAACGGAAAAATTTGGTGATGTCCGCCGAAGCGGTGCTGGTGCGGTCGGTGGCCGTGGTCGCTTCCTTGCTGGCACTGGCTTTCTCGAAAATGGCCACGGTGAGGATGTCGCCGACCCGACGGGCCTTGAGGTCGGTGAACAGGTCACTGCCGCGATCCGCCCAGATCGACCCGGTCGGTTTGCGCTGTTCGGCCGGGGGGTACTGGCGGGACTGTACCGCCGGCGACTGACGCAGGGGTTCGGGAGGCTTCGTCGTCGCGCAGGCGGCAAGCAGCAGGGGGAAACAGAGAATCATCAGCTTGTTCATGGTCAGAACCCCACTTTGACCTGGCCGGGAGCAATCACCTTGCAGAGAATGTCCCGTTGCGAATTGCTGTTGCGGACCGGGATGGTGTCGCCGATTTCCCCGTTGTGCCGGGCGATCCCTCTGGTTGAAATGCTGAGGCCGCCGTGCTGCAGAGAGATGGTTACTATTTCGCCTCGTTTGACGACCGGCGGTGAGATCACCATCGAGCGTGTCAGCGGCTGTCCCCGGCGCAGGCTGCGTCGGGTTTTCTTGCCGATCAGCTGGTTCAGGTCGAGACAAGGGTTGCGCATCGGCACGATATTTCGGCGTACCAACTGCAGATCAGTCGCCCTGAGAATCGATCCTCGCGGCAGGTCGCGAATCATGGTCGGCACCTCGGCCAGTGCTTCGATCTGGCCGCGAACGGTCAGGTTCCTGACCGGCCGGTCTTCAACCCGGAACAGGATATTGAAGCTGCGGCTGTGAAGGATGTCCGGGTCGGACGGTCTGATTTCGGTGCGCAGTGTGCCTTTCGGCAGCACGAAGGGACGCGGCAACTGGAGGTTGACCAGGTTGAGCGTCATGCCGGGGAAGCGTTGCTGCTGGGATTGCAGGTATTTTTCCAGCAGGGTCTGCACCTTCCGCGGTCCAAACGGGACACCGGCGCGTCTAATGACGACAACATCGGCCCCCTGGTGGTCGGCGCCGGCCAGGTCCGGTTCGAGCCTGCACAGCCTGGCCCAGAGGTCGCGGCTCTGCATTCGCAGTTCGCTGCCGGGGGCGGGAGCGGCGGCCAGACTTATTCCCGCCAGGCTGCGGGATCTTTTTCCCGCGGGAGTGATCGAGGCAATGGCGCCGAGGGTGACATCCTCGCCGTCTACAACGGCCTGAGGGTGAAACCGGACCGTCAGGGCCTGGCTTGCGGATGCTCCCAGCAGAATCAGCAGCAGACTTGAGATCGTGATAAAGAGTTTCATCTCAGCCGGCTTTCTAGACAAGGTTGTTGGTCATCTGCAGCATCTCATCCGCGGTTTTGATCGCCTTGGAGTTGATTTCGTAGGCCCGTTGTCCGGCGATCATGTTGACCATCTCTTCCATGACGCTGACGTTGCTGCCCTCGATATACCCCTGGGAGATAGTGCCGAGGCCGAGCAGACCGGGTGTTCCGGTGGTCGGCGCGCCCGAGGCCGGGGTTTCCTGCAGCAGGTTGCGGCCGAGACTCATCAATCCGGCCGGATTGCTGAAGTTGGCCAGTTCAATATTCCCCACCTGCGTGCCCTCGGTACTGCCGTCGAGAAACGCTTCGACGGTGCCGTCGTCATGGATGGTGACCCGGGTGGCATTTTCGGGAATGCTGATCTGCGGCACAATCGGATTGCCCTCGGACGTGACCAGGCGACCGGTGCTGTCCTTTTTCAGGGTTCCGGCGCGGGTGTAAACGGTTTCGCCGTCAGGCATCTCAACCTGGAAAAAGCCGGGGCCCTCAATGGCCAGGTCGAGTTCATTGCCGGTCTGGGTGATGTCGCCGGAGGTGAAAATTTTCTGTATCGCGGCGGTGCGGGTTCCCAGTCCGACCTGGATGCCGGTCGGGATTTCGGTACCGCTGCTGGTGTTGCCGCCGGCATTGCGAATCGTCTGGTAGAGGAGATCCTGGAAATCGGCCCGGCTTTTCTTGAACCCGGATGTGTTGACATTGGCCAGGTTGTTGGCGATCACGTCCATGTTGAGTTGCTGCGCTTCCATGCCGGAGGCTGCAATCGACAGTGCCTTGATCATTTTCGACTCCTCACTGGTTAGAATGCCCCGAGTTCAGCGGCCTTGGTGGCCAACTGCCCGTAGGCCTTGATCATCTTCTGGTAGGTTTCAAATTCGCGCTCGTAAGTCACCATGCGGGTCATTTCCCTGAGCACATTGACGTTGCCGGCTTCGAGGGCACCCTGGATCAGCCTGGGGTTGGCCACCGTGGTCGGGGCGGTCGTTTTGGGAGCGATGAACAACCCGTCCCCGACCTTCTCCAGCGGGGTGCCGGCGGGGAATTCATACAGGGTGATGACCCCCGCTTCCTGTTCGTCAATGAGCACCGAACCATCTTCACTGATTTCCACTTCGCCGTCACCGCTGACAATGATCGGGCCGCTTGCCCCGAGGACCGGGTAGCCTTCGCGGGTCACCAGTCGATCCTGGTTGTCGCGGGTCAGGTTGCCCTGGCGGGTGTAGCGGTCACCGGCCGGTGTCCGGACCTTGAAGAACCCGGGGCCGTCGATGCCGAGGTCAAAAGGGTTGCCGGTGGTTTCGAGATCTCCCTGTTTGCGGTCGATGCGGGTTTCCTTGAGCCGGGTGATAGTGACCAGACCGTCACGGCTGCGACCCCGCTGGGCCTGGATCAGCCGGGATTCGAAGTCGGGAATATCCCGTTTGAAGCCGATGGTTTTGGCATTGGCCAGATTGTTGGCCGCTACGTCGAGGGCCTGCAGCCTGGCCATCGCCCCGGACACCGCTGAAAGCAGGCCGGCGTTGTAGGCGACATCCTTCATGCCGGACTCCCCTGGGTGGAATGCATTCCGCGACGCAGGTTGGCCAGGCTGACCAGTTGTTCCGCTTCGCCGCGACCGATCTGCAGGACCTGGGATATCTGCCCGGAGTCGAGTCCCTGGGCGACCAATGAGGTGATGTAGCGGTACTTGTCGGGGACCGCGACCTCGGGGCGTTTGTTGTTGATCCGGGCCTTCAGCTCGGCCAGGGCGAGGTTCTGATCGAAGGAGGGTTGTTCGGTCTTCCGGCGGGTCTTGTCGCCATTGACCTCGTTGCGCATATCGAGCAGTTCACGGTTGACGCGGTTCAGCTTCCAGTACAGAAAGCCGAACAAAACCATTGCCAGGGTGACCGTGGCCAGCAGCATGAAAAAAAGAATTTCCGGTTTCAGCATGGCGTCCTCCTCGGCACTATTTTTTCGGGAAAGGGGGCATGCTGGTGCGACGTGAAAGCCTGACCTTGAGCTTGATCAGCGCCTGGCTGTGAATCTGGGAAACGCGCCCTTCCGAGATGCAGAGAATTTCGGCGATCTCTTTCTGGGTCAGTTCCTCGTGGTAGTAGAGCGCGACCACCAGGCGTTCCTTCTCGGACAGTTTTTCGATGTGTGCCGCCATCTCCCGGGTGAGGTCACTCGCTTCCAGTTCCTCCAGGGGACTTTTGCCCTTTTCATCTTCAAGGTTGTCGATGATGCTGCGGCCGGTTCCGGAGTCGTCGAGATATTCGTTGAGGCTGATGCAGCCCAGATGGGAAACCTCGCCGAGCAGAGTCTGGTAGTCTTCCAGGCTGATTTCCAGTTCGGCGGCGACCTCCTCCTCTTCGGGAGCACGACCGAATTTTTTCTCCAGCCGGTCAATGGTTCTGGCGACCCTGGCGTGTTTTTCCCGCAGGGTCCTGGAGAACCAGTCCATGCGCCGCACCTCGTCAAGCACCGCGCCGCGAATACGTCGTTCGGCAAAGGTCTTGAACAGCACCCCCTTGGCCGGATCGAAGCGGTTGGCGGCGTCAACCAGACCGAGCATGGCCGCGCTGCAGATCTCGTCGCGGCTGACGAAGGCCGGGACCTGGGTCACCATCCTTTCCACCAGGAAATTGACCATCGGGAGATGGGATCGAATCAGTTCATCCTTGTCGAACATTCCGGTTTCGCGATAGGTGGCGGTTTTGTTCATGACTCACCTCCCTTATTCATTGTGAAAAATTGTTTCCAGAAAAACTGCATGGTTCCCTTGGGATCCCGGTCACGAGGCGACTCGATCAGCGTCCGGGCCAGTCCGGCAAAGGCGGAACTGATGCGCAGGCCGGGGTACAGCTCGACAATCGGTTTCTGTCGGCGTACCGCTTCCTGCATGCGCTGGTTCTGGGGGATGCAGCCAAGGTAATTGATGGAAATATCAAGATAGCGGTTCGAAACAATGGTCAGCTTCTGGTAGACTTCGAGACCTTCATCGTCTCCATGGGTCTGGTTGACCACCAGGTGGAAATGTTTCTGATGAAAACGGGTCGATAGCAGTTTCATCAGGGCGTAGGCATCGGTGATGGCGGTCGGTTCCGGTGTGGTGATGACCATGATGTCCTGGGCGGCGACATTGAAGTAGGTGACGTTCTCCGAAATGCCGGCCTCGGTATCGATCAGAACCATGTCAAAGCGTTCATGCAGGGCGTCGAGATCTTCCAGAAAACGAAGTTTCTGGGCACTGTTGAGATGGGTCAGCTGCTGGATTCCGGAACCGGCCGGCAGGATACTGGTTCCGGCGGGCCCGTTGATCATGATCGATTCCAGGGACTGCTGCCCCCTGAAGTAGTGATTGAGGTTGTACCTGGGAGTCAACCCGCACATGACATCGATATTGGCCAGGCCGAGGTCGGCATCGATAACCAGCACCCGCTGTCCGCAGCGTGCCAGGGAAACGGCGATGTTGGCAGCCAGCGAGGTTTTGCCGACGCCCCCTTTACCCGATGTAACCGACACCACTCGGGGTGTCGACGGAACCGGCGTGGTCGCCTGGGCCTTGGTTGCCATGTGCGGCTGCAGGTTGCGCAGGGTTCCCGCCTGATCAAAGTGTCCTTGAACTACAGTCATGAATTTCACCTCTATTGCCTGCCCAGAATACATTCGGCCACCAGTCGTGGTTCGGCCACCAGCAGGTCCTCGGGGACGCGTTGGCCGTTGGTCAGATAGGAAATGGGAAGATTCCTGCGCAGCGGAATGTCGAGTAGGGCGCCGCGCTGGGTGGCCTCATCAATCTTGCTGAAGATCAGTCGATGCAGCGGCATGCGGCTGAAACTGCCGACGATGTCGCCGAGGTCCCGGCCACGGGTGCCGGTTGCCAGCACCAGGTGATTTTCGGTTTCCGTTTCCGGGACCAGGAAGGATGCCAGTTCGGCCATGCCCTGCTCATCGCGATGGCTGCGGCCGCTGGTGTCGATCAGAATCAGGTCCTTGTCGCTGTGGCGGGTAAAGGCCTCCAGCAACTGCTGCGGGGAATAGATCACCTCGACCGGAAGTTCCATGATCTCGGCGTAAACCTTGAGTTGCTCGATGGCGGCGATGCGATAGGTGTCAATGGTGAACAGGGCGACCTTTCCCGACTGATTGCGGAGAAATTCCGCGGCCAGCTTGGCGACCGTGGTGGTTTTGCCGACTCCGGTGGGACCGACCAGCGCGACCCGTTGCTGTCCCTTGCGGGAGGGCAGGGGCGGAGCGAATTCCACCAGTTCGCCGATGGTGTCAAGGAAGAACTGGTCGAGCAGGGCCGGATTGCCGAACTGCTGCGGGTCGAGCCGGTCTCCGGCATAGCGGGCCAGAGTTTCAGCGGTGTCCGGCGCGATGTCATGCCCGGTCAGATCGGCGATCAGCCGATCGACTTCGTTCGCCGGCTGCGGCGCGGGGGTGTAAGTCCGGGTCGCGGGGACGGCAGCAACCGGCTGCTGTTCCCGCAGGCTGAGCTGGCGGATGATGGCTTTCAGATCATCGATTTCTTCCCGCAGGGTGCCGATATCCTGGCGGGCGACCATTTCGCGAAGGTCGTGCAACTCTGCTTCCAATGGATCGATGACCTTCTTCTGTTTCCAGATATCCCGGTAATTGATATCGTCCAGGGCCCGGGCGGTTTTTTTCTTTTTCTCAGCTGTGATTTGCGCCGCGGGCGTGTAGTTCGCGGCGGCGGTCTGCGGCTGCTGGTCGGGTGTTTCGACAGCGGCGGTGATTTCGACCTTCGGTCGGCCCAGCAGCCCGAGGCCGTTTTTACGCAAAGTGCGGGTCGAGAGGATCAGTGCGTCCGGGCCCAGGGTTTCCTTGACCTTGGCAAGGGCCGCCGGCATGGTTTCGGCTTCGAAAACTCTAACCTGCATTGAGGCTCACCGTTCCCAGGGAACGCACCATCATCTGCGGTGCGATTTCATTGTGCGAGAGCACCACCAGTTGCGGCAGGTAGCGCTCGGTCAACCTTTTGACATGGGGGCGGATGGTCGGGGCCGTCAGCAGCACCGGCACATTGCCGCCGCCGGCTCCGGCGACCAGGTCGCTGAGACGTTCGATAATGTTGTGAGCGAGGCCCGGTTCGAGTGCCAGGTAGCTTCCCTCCTGGCTGGTGTGAATGGCGTTGTGCAGGGTTTCCTCGATCTCGCGGTCGAGGGTGATCAGGTTGAGATTTTTCCCGTCCACAGCGTACCGGTCGCTGATGGAGCGGGCCAGGGCGCCGCGGACATACTCGGTCAGCACCATCGCGTCCTGGGTATGGGGCGCGTAGTCGGCCATTGTTTCCAGGATGGTGCGGATATCCCGGATGCTGACGTGTTCTTTGAGAAGATTCTGCATGACGCGCATAATGAGTCCGATGTTGAGAATGTCGGGTACCAGGTCTTCGACCAGTTTCGGACAGGTCTTGGAAAGACTATTCAGCAAGTTCTGTACCTCTTGTCGTCCAAGCAGCTCGTGGGCATGATTTTTTATCACCTCGGACAGGTGGGTACTCATCACCGTGGCACAGTCAACCACTGTATATCCGGCTATTTGCGCGCGATCCTTCTTGTCTTCGGAAATCCATACCGCCGGCAGACCGAAGGCCGGTTCGGTGGTTTCTATCCCCTTGATAACCTCGGTCGCGGTGCCCGGATCCATGGCGAGATATTGACCCGGGAACACTTCTCCGACACCCACTTTCACGCCCTTGAGCAGGATGCTGTACTGGTTCGGCGTGAGCTGCAGGTTGTCCTTGATATGGACCGGCGGAATGATGAAGCCCATATCCATGGCAAACTGTTTGCGGATCGCCTGGATGCGCGGCAGCAGTTCACCCTCCTGGTTTGAATCGACCAGGGGAATCAGGCCGTAGCCGACTTCGAGTTCAAGCAGGTCGACATGCAGCAGCTCATCAAAATCGACCTCAACGTCCTGTTCTTCCACATCTTCCACCGTTTCGGCCTCGGCCAGCAGGGAACGCTCCCGGGCTTTCTGTACCTGGAAAGCGATGAATCCGAGGACGATCGAAATCAGCACGAAAGGAATGTGGGGCAGGCCGGGAATCATGGCGAAGACCAGCAGGATGCCGCTGACCAGCCACAGGGCCCGGGGATGGAGGGTCAATTGCCCCTTGAGGGCGGTGCCAAAATCCCGACTGCCGGCGGCCCTGGTAACCAGGATGCCGGCGCCGGTGGAAATGATCAGAGCCGGGACCTGGCCGACCAGGCCGTCACCGACGGTCAGGATGGTGTAGGTCTGGGCGGCGCTGACGGCCGGCATGCCGTTCTGCAGCACTCCGATGACGAAACCGGCGCCGATATTGACCAGGGTGATGATGATGCCGGCGATGGCATCGCCGCGGACGAACTTGCTGGCGCCGTCCATCGCGCCGTAGAAGTCGGATTCCTCGGCGATCTCCTTGCGGCGGCTGCGGGCGGTTTCCTCGTCGATCAGCCCGGCGTTGAGATCGGCGTCGATGGCCATCTGCTTGCCCGGCATGGCGTCGAGGGTGAACCGGGCGGCGACCTCGGCGACCCTTCCCGCGCCCTTGGTGATGACCATGAAGTTGATCACCACCAGGATGCAGAAGATGACGATGCCGACCACGTAGTTGCCGCCGACGACAAACTGGCCGAAGGACTTGATCACCGTGCCGGCCGCGTCGGCACCCTCATGCCCGTGCAGCAGGATCAGCCGGGTTGAGGCGACATTGAGCGACAGCCGGAACAGGGTCGTCGCCAGCAGCAGGGACGGGAAACTGGAAAAATCGAGGGTCCGGGTGGTGTACAGGGCGATGATCAGGATCACCAGGGAAACGGTGATGTTCAGGGTCAGGAAGAGGTCGAGCAACAGCGAGGGCAGGGGAATGATCATCACCATCAGGATCATTACCACTCCGGATCCGACAATGACGTCATTGCGCAGCACCTTCTGCGCCAGGTTCTGATTCTTCAGCAGTGCCAGCATACCCGTCTCCTAAAATTATTAATTCTTCAATCCATAGACGTAGGCGAGGATCTCGGCGACGGCGGTAAAAAGTTCCTCCGGTACCGCCTGCCCGATTTCCAGCTTGTAAAGCGCCCGGGCGACCGGTTTGTTTTCCACCATGACGATCCGGTTTTCACGGGCGATCTCGCGGATTTTCATCGCCAAGTGATCGGCGCCTTTGGCGATGACCTGCGGGGCGGCCATGGTTGCGCGGTCATATTTCAGGGCGATCGACAGGTGGGTCGGATTGGTGACCACCACGTCGGCCTTGGGCACTTCGCTCATCATCCGTTTACGTGCCATTTCCTGCTGCAGGGAGCGCACCCGAGCCCGCAGCTGCGGATCACCCTCGGTTTCCTTGAGCTCTTCCTTCTGTTCCTGCTTGGTCATTTTCATCTTCTGTTCCATCTCCCAGCGCACGAACAGGTAATCGAACAGCGCCAGTATGATCAGCACGCCGCAGCTTTTGAACAACACCAGACCGGCGGTCCGACCGAGAAAACGCATGGTCTCCGACGGCGGCATATCAACCAGCAGGATGCTGTTGCCGAATTCGTTGTAGACGGTTTTGAAGGCAACCACCCCCACCAGGCCG
This sequence comes from Geothermobacter hydrogeniphilus, assembly GCF_002093115.1. Lineage (NCBI taxonomy): Bacteria > Pseudomonadati > Thermodesulfobacteriota > Desulfuromonadia > Desulfuromonadales > Geothermobacteraceae > Geothermobacter > Geothermobacter hydrogeniphilus. The sequence continues at coordinate 259,143 of NZ_NAAD01000001.1, forward strand.
ACCTTGGCGAGTGATTTGATGACCTCGACGGCCGAGCGCCTGGAAATGAACTTTTTCGCTCCCTGGATCGGGTTGAGCTTGCTCAGGTCCGGCTCCATCGGCTTGCCGGTCAGCAGAAAGCCGATCTGCATGATGCTGGAAAGGGCCCCGACCACCAGCACCAGCAGCATGATCGGAGCGAGCAGCATGGCGACCTGTCCGAAAATGGCCATCCCGAGGTCATACATCGATTCCGGGTTCACCCTGATTTCACCGGACCGGCTCCAGATGCCGGCCACCAGTTTCTGCAGCCGCGGCCAGAAGAAGGGCAGGTAAAAGAACCACATCAGCAGCATCGCGGTGAGCAGCATCGCGGTCTGAACTTCGCGGCTCTGGGCCACCTGACCCTTGCTGCGGAACTCCTCGCGTCGCTTGTCTGTTGCCTGTTCTGACCGTTCCTGGTCCTGCTCTTCAGCCATAATCGAATCCTAGAGCGCTTCGAACAGCAGTCGGAAGCGCTGTTCGAGATCGGAAAACTCCTGGTTCAGCAGTGCCACCATCAGGTTCAGGGTCAAGCCCATCAGCAGAAACGTGATGCCGATATTGAGCGGGAAGGAGAGCAGAAACACATTCAGTTGCGGAAAAACCCTGGCCATGATGCCGAGCACCAGTCCCGAAAGAAGCAGCACCGCCAGTATCGGAGCGCTGAGCTGGATGCCGAGGACGAACATTTTTCCGGCCAGCTCCAGCAGGTAGGGGACGGCACCTCCGGAGAAATCCCAATGTCCCGGCGGCAGCATCTCAAAGGAATTGACCAACGCGCGAATGAAGTAATGATGGATGTTGAGGGAGAGAAAAATCAGGATCGCGAGAACATTCTGAAATTGCGAAATCAGCGAGACCTGACGCTGGTTCTGGGGATCGAAGACGTTGGCGGCGGCAAACCCCATCTGGTAGCCGATCACCGTTCCGCCGAGTTCCACCGCGGTGAAGATGAACCTTGCCAGGTAACCGACCATCAGTCCGAACATGCCTTCCCCGGTCAGCAGGATCAGCAGCGAGACCGGTTCCATCGAGGCCTGCGGCAGGGTGGCCCGGACCAGCGGGAAAATCATCAGTGTCAGCATAACCGTCAGTCCGGCGCGCACCCGCATTGGTGTCTGCCCGCCGCTGTAGAGTGGCAGGGTGCCGATCAGGGCGGCCACCCGAACCAGGCAGATCAGGAATGCCTGGATGGTTTCAACGGACAGCTGCGGCAGGGTCATGACGCGATCTAACCACCAAGATGATTGATGTTGCCGTAAATTTCCCTGGTGAAGGTCAGCATCAGCTGAATCATCCAGGGCGCGAACAGCACCAACGCGACCAGAACCGCGACGATTTTCGGGATGAAGGTCATCGTCTGCTCGTTGATCTGGGTGGCGGCCTGCAGAACACTGATCACCAGGCCGACGACCACGGCGCAGATCAGCATCGGTGCTGAAAGCAGCAGGACCAGTTCTACGGCGCGACGGCCGACATCGATAACCATTTCGGGAGACATGGGCAATCCTTTCGGATTGCAGGCGCGAAGCGCGAGGTCCGAGGCGCGAGGTCCGTTGCGACCTCCTGTCCCCGGTCTCAGCCGGCGACCTGCGTCAGTGAAAACTCTGTACCAGCGAGCCGACCACCAGCCCCCAGCCGTCGACCAGTACGAACAGCAGCAGCTTGAAGGGCAGAGAGATGATCGGCGGCGGCAGCATCATCATGCCCATCGCCATCAGGACCGAGGCGACGACCATGTCGATCACCAGAAAAGGGACATAGATGAGAAAGCCGATCTGAAAGGCCCGCTTCAATTCGGAAAGCATGAAAGACGGAATCAGCGCCACGGTCGGAACATCGGTCAGATCCTGAGGTTGATCGATGCCGGCGATATTGACCAGCAGGGCGAGGTCTTTCTCATCGGTCTGTCGGTACATAAACTCCCGCATCGGCGCCAGCGCTCGTTTCAGGGCCTGTTCCTGGGATATTTTTTTGGCCAGATAGGGCTGCAGAGCGGTGTCATTCATCTGGTTGAAGACCGGCGCCATGATGAAGAAGGTGAGAAACAGCGAGAGGCCGATAATGACCTGGTTGGGCGGCATCTGCTGCGTTCCCATGGCCTGCCGGACAAAGGAGAGGACGACCACGATGCGGGTGAAGGCGGTGGTCATCAGCAGGATCGCCGGGGCGATGGAGAGAATGGTGAGCACCACCAGGATCTGCAGGGCGGTGGACACCTCTCCCGGGCTTGACGCCTCGCCGATGCCGAAGGTGATGGTCGGCAGGCCCTGGGCATGCGCGGCCGGCGGAATGAGAAGAATGGCAAGGATGAAAAGGATTCGTTTCACGCCTGCTCCTTCAATTGATCCTGCAGAGTGGTTTCGAAGTCTGTCGGAGTGTCCAGCCGGTGCAGCAGGTTGACTTGCTCCTGGCCGATTCCGAGCAGCAGTTCCTGCCCTCGGACCTTGACAAGCGCGACGGCTTTTTTGGGGGCCAGGTAGCGCATCTCAAGTACCTGGATGGCTCCCTGGTGTCGGCCGGGAAGGAGTTTGAAGCGTTTTTTTGCCAGGGCATAGATCACCAGCACCAGGCCGATGATAAGCACCAGCGTGCCGATTACCCGCATGCCGCTGCTCAGCAGTTCGCCGCTGGAGCTGTCCGCCGCCGCAAATCCCAGGGTCGGTTGCGTCAGCAGCAGCCCGACGATCCAGAGAATCCTTTTCATCAGCCGAGGTTCTCGATGCGTTCCGCCGGGCTGATGACATCGGTCAGGCGCAGGCCGAACTTGTCATTGGCCAGCACCGCTTCGCCGCGGGCGATCAGTTTCGAGTTGACATACAGGTCCAGGGGCTCTCCGGCGAGCTTGTCCAGCTCGATGACATAGCCTTCGCGCATCTGCAGCAGTTCCTTGACCAGGATGCGCGACCGACCGACCTCGACCGAGACATTCAGTGGAATGTCGAGCAGAAAGTCGATGCTGCGCGGATTTACGGTGCCTGCGTTCAGATCCCCGTTGCCGGCGTCTGTGGTGTTTCGAGTATCAGTTTCCATGCTCTGCTCCCTCTTGATAGATTCCCGAGATGCGTACGGCCTTGTTGCCGTTGCGGATACCTGCCTGGGCAAAATACTTGGGCCGACCTTCGACATGAATGGTCAGGGGTTCGGACGGGCTCCAGGGCAGGTCAATGATGTCGCCGACCTGGAAGTTGATGAAATCACGCATTTCGAGGTTGATGGTTCCGAGTTCTGCCGACATCTCGACCTGGACCAGGGGCAGTTCTCTCCGCAGGTGCTTCTGCCAGCCGTTGTCCCCGAGGTTGTCCGGCTGATCCCTGGCCTGCAGTTTCTCGCGCAGTGGGTCAATGACCGAATTGGGGATGACCAGGTGCATCTGACCGCTGGCGCCGTTCATTTCGACGTTCAGTTTGGCGACGATGGTCATCGCGTCGGCGGGAATCAGGTTGACCATGCGCGGGTTGTTCTGAATCCCCTGCGGCTCAATGGTGAGTTCCTCAAGGTCGCCGAGCGCCTTGACCAGGTCGAGAGACGCATCCCCGATGCTGTTGTCGAGGATATTCAGCTCGATGGAGGTCAGCGGCCGTTGCGCCGTTCGCGACTTGGTGCCGAGGTTGCCGCCGAGCAGGAGCTCGACCATCGCAAAGGAAAGCTCGGATTCAAAGACGACAAGGATGCCGTGCCGCAGGGGCTCGAGTTTGTAGACGCCGATGGCTGCGCCATCCTTGAGATGGTTGAGATAGGATTCACATTCCATCGAAGAGATGGCGGTGCGTTTGACGTTGGCCGGCTGCTGGATGCGATTGGTCAGGGTGATCGCGTAATTGCGCGCGAACGAATCGAGGATCAGGTCGAGGTTGTTGAGCCTCAGTTCGTTGTTCGACCCGGCCCGTACCAGGTCCAGGCGACAGACGGACCCGCTGTCGGAGAAGGCGGTCTCTTCGGGCTCGGGCTCGATGTCGCCGTGTTTGACGGCGGTGAGCAGTTCGCTGATCTCTTCCTGACTCAGGATGCGTTCCACGTGGTTCTCCTACTGAACGACGAAATCGGTGAAGTAGATACGTTTTATCTGACCACTCTTGAGAAGATCGTTGAGCTTTGCGCTCAGTTCGGCCCGCAGCTGCATTTTCCCCTGCAGATCCTGCAGTTCGCTGAAGGACTTGTTGCCGATCAGCAGCAGGATGGCATCCTTGATCTGCGGCATGCGCTGGTTGATCTCCTCGACCGTCTTGTCGGAGGTGACTTCGAGAGTCATGGCGGCCTTGAGGTAGCGGGTGCCGGAATCATCGAGAATATTGACGATGAAGGATTCGATGTTGACCATCGGGCCGATGTTGGTGCTGGCGATGGCTTCGGCATCCTTTTTCGCCTGTTCAGCTTTGGCGTCGGCATCGCTGTTGCCGCTCAGCAGCAGGAAAGCCGCGACGCCGCCGCCGATCAGTACCACCGCGGCGATAATGATGATCAGCAGCATCTTTTTTGATTTACCGCCCCCCTCGGGAGCATTTTCAGGTTTGTCGGCCATATCAACCTCGTCCGGTTAGAAGGGTAGCTGGTCCTGGGCATCGATCAGGTAGGGAAGGTCCTCCCGATAGTTGCCGAGGTTTTCGAGAACAAATTCAACGCGCCGGTTCATGGCCCGGTGTTCGGGTGAATCGTTGGGGACGACCGGCTGCATCGACCCGTATCCGACCGCGGACATGCGCTCCAGCGGCATCAACTTGCGTTTGGCCATGAATTTCAAAACATTGACAGCACGCTGTACCGAGATATCCCAGTTGCTCACGGCGGCATGACGGCTGGGGATGTCATCCGTATGCCCCTCGATGCGCAGGCTCATCGGCAGGGGCCGGACCAGTTCGGAAATTTTCTGCAGGATCACTTCGGCCTCCGGTTTGACCCTGGTCTGCCCGGGATCGAACAGGATGGCGCTGTTGACCCGCAGCACGACCGCGCCGCGATCCTTGACCAGTTCGATTTCACGGTCGATCCGCAATCGCTGCAGGTGAGCCAGGACCCGCTTGTAGACCCGGCTCACCAGGTCGTCGTAGACCGGAGCGACATCGATGATACGCGGCTTGGTGACCTCGGCCTTGTCCGAAGAACCCAGCACGCCAAAGGCGCCACGCAGGGAGCCGGCGGCATCCATGAACTTCATCTTGTCGAGGCGTGCCATCGACAGCAGCAGCACGAAAAAGGTCAGCAACAGGGTGACCATGTCACTGAAGGTGACCATCCATGCCGGTGCTCCGGCTTCCGCTTTTTTTTGTTTTCTGGCCATGGGTTATCAGTTGTTGAAGTTGCTTTCGCGCAGTTTCGGGGCGATGAAGGCATGCAGTTTCTGTTCGATGATGCGCGGGTTCTCGCCCTTGAGAATCAGCTTCAGTCCTTCGGCGATCAGTGATTTGTCGAGGACTTCGGTCGCCGAACGGCCCTTGAGTTTGCCGCTGATCGGCATGCAGAAGACGTTGGCGATAATGGCGCCGTAAAAGGTGGTCAGCAGGGCGACCGCCATCGCCGGGCCGATGGAGGATGGGTCGTTGAGGGACTGGAGCATCTGCACCAGGCCGATCAGGGTGCCGATCATGCCCATGGCCGGGGCGTAGGTGCCCATGGCGATGAAGATATCCGCTCCCTTGTCGTGACGTTCCTGGATGTAGTCGATCTCCCGGTCGAGCAGTTCCTTGAGGGTGTCCGGTTCCTGGCCGTCGACCGCCATCTGCAAACCTTTTTCCAGGAACGGATCGTTGATGTTGTTGAGTACCGACTGCAGCGAGAGAACGCCCTCCTTGCGGGCCTTGCCGGCGTACTCGACCATGGTTTTGACCCGTTCCTTGGGGTCGACCGATTTGTGCAGGATCGCTTTTTTGAAGACACTGATCGAACTGAACACGTCGCCGAAGGGAAAGTGCACCAGCACCGTCCCGACGGTTCCACCGATGACGATCATGACCGACGGGATGTCGATGAAAATACCGATGTTGCCGCCGCTCGACATGGCGGCGAACATCAGACCGAAGGCTGCGAGGATTCCGAGAATGGTTGACAGGTCCATGTTGTCCTCAAGAATTTCTGACGGTTTTCAACGTAACAACAAACGAACTGCAGTGGTGCCATATCAAAAGACATGCCACCCACTTGGGGTTGATTTTTTGACAACATCATCGCGTTGTAAACAGCCGATAAAACAGGCGGTTATGAAATTTATTTTCTGCGAAAAATAAGCCGGGCCGACAACCGGAAAGGTTGTCGGCCCGCAACGGGGTCATGATTTTGACCCGAAGAGTAAGCCCGAAAGTCTCCTAGCGCTTCAGGTTGATCAGGTCATTGAGCATTTCATCGGTGGTGGTGATGATTTTCGAGTTGGCCTGGAATCCGCGCTGGGTGGTGATCATTTTCACGAACTCCTGCGCCAGGTCGACATTCGACTGCTCCAGGGAATTGGTGAAGATCTTGCCGACCCCGGAACCGACGGTCCCGATGATCGGCGGGCCGGATGAGTCGCTGGCTTCAAAAAGATTGTTGCCCGCTTTGCTCAGTCCGCCGGGGTTGGAAAATTTTGAAAGGGCGATCTGGGCCAGTTTGCGCGGCTGTCCGTTACTGAAGTTGCCGATGATGTATCCGTCATTATCGATGTTGAGTTTAACCAGGGTGCCGGTACCGAAACCATCCTGCTCCTGGGCGACGACCACCGAGGCGCTCGAATACTGGGTGGTCTGGAAATCAATGTTGATCTGCTGGTTCTGGGCCGCCGAGTTGCCCCAGGTCAGAGCGCCGGCGGTGGTTGTGCCGACCGTGGGGGTGACCAGGTTGCCGGATGTGTCGAACTGCAGGGTGCCGGTTCCGACCTGCTGCAGGGTGCCCGGGGTGCCGCCGAGTTCACCGGCATCCATGGTGGCATACCAGCCCCATTGCAGTGGATTGGTGGCTGGATCGAGTTTGGTGAAATAGGTGGTCAGCAGGTGGGTCTGGCCGAGAGAGTCGAAGACCCGAATCGACGCGGCGTAGTTCGATGTGGTCGCCGGATTGTTGATGTCGAAGGGACCGACGTAAGGGGAATTGGCATTGAGGTTGGTGTTCAGGGTGACCATCGCTGTCTGGTTGGCGGGACTGAAGGAGCGGGTGTTGGCCTTGATGTTGGTCAGGTCGCCGACGGTATTGCCCTGGTCATCGAGGATATAGCCCTGAACATTGTAGCCCTCGGGATTGATCAGATAGCCGTCCGCGTCGAAACGGAAAGCGCCGGCCCTGGTGAAGCGCAGCTCGCCGGTACTCGGGTCGGTGACCATGAAGAATCCCGGTCCCTCGATCGCCAGGTCGGAATTGAGTTCGGTGTTCTCGAAGGTTCCCTGGCTGAAGATGTTGTCAACCACCGACATGCCCGAGCCGCGGCCGATCTGTGATTGCCCGCCGGAGCCGGAAATGGTGCTGGACAACAGGTCGGCAAAAATCGAACGGCTCGATTTGAAACCGATGGTGTTGCTGTTGGCGATGTTGTTGCCGATGACGCTCATGGCGTTGCCGTTGGTTGTCAGGCCGGAAACACCACTGAAGAGACTGCTTGCGATTCCCATGTTTTGTTCCTCCGTAGGGCCGCGTCTGTCGGTCGGCGGCCCACGAACCTCCTCGCGTGAGGACCGGTTCGGTTGGGGCGGTCAGGCGATGACCGCACTATCGATGTTGGTGAAGACATTCTCCCGCAGGCTGCCGCGGTCACTGACCGTGACGACCGTGTTGTTGGGGACGCTGACCACCAGCGCCAGGTTGTCGAGCAGCACCAGCGAGTCACGGCCGCCCTTGTCGGCAACTTTCCGCATCGCCTGCTGCAGGCGTTGCGATTGCTCCCCGCTGATCCGCAGGCCGCGTTGCTGCAGCCTTTGATCGGCATGACGGGAGAATCTGACGTTTTGCCCCGCCATGCGGTCCTGAAGCAGAGATTCGAACCGTGTATCACTGACCTCCGAATTCCGCCCGGTTCCGGTTGTCGGGCGGGACGTCGGTCGGCCGATTGGTGTCGGCATGATGGTGATCGGGCTGCTCATGGCGAGCCTCCGTTGACATTCAGCAGTTTGCTCATCAGGAAACTGCCGTTTCCGGTGACTACGCTGCTGCCTGAGGGATCGAGATCAACGCCGGAAACCGTACCGCGAACCAGGGGGACGGTTTCAATGGTCCTGTCTTCGCTGTCAAGGGCGTTGACTGCCAACCGGTAGCTTCCCTTCGGAACGGTCACGCCATTGTCGGCGGTGCCGTCCCAGGAGAGGAAATGTTCGCCGGCCAGTTTGCTCGGCGGTGCCAGGGTGGCGACCGTGTTGTTGTTGGCGTCGAGGATATGGACCGTGACCCGGGCCGCCGAATCGGGCAGGCGATAGCCGAGTTCGATCGGTGCGCCCTCGAATTTCAGCAGGTCGGTTTGCGCCGTGACTTCGCGCCCGATCAGGCCGAGCGCCGACAGGCGTTCCATATCTCCGCTCAGGGACGAAAGTTTCTGCAATGACTCATTCATGGTGAACATCTGCTCAAGTGAACTGAACTGTGCCAGTTGAGCGGTGAACTCGGTGGCATCAGCCGGGTTGAGCGGATCCTGGTTCTGCAGCTGGGCGACCAGGAGCTGGAGGAAATCCTCCTTGCCGAGGGCCTGACTGGCGATATTGCCGGTAGCGGCGGCCAGGTTCGCCTGACTGCCGATGCCGTTGATGGTTGCCATTGCTGCTCCTTTCCACGCGGATCAGATCCGCAGGCTGAGACCTTGACCATGACGGTAAGGTCGGTTCGGTTCGACTGTCGTCTCCAACTCCTGCGGCAGCCCGGGTTGTCGGTAGGGCTGATGCGGAGTGGGGGGACGATGTTGCTGGAACTGTCCGGCAAACTGCTGTTGCCAGTTCCCGGTCTGACTGTGTCCGGAATCGACACTGACCTGCAGCGATTCGATGTGCAGTCCCTGTTGTTCCAGGGCGTCACGCAGACGGGGAAGATTGCGTTCCAGCACTCCCTGCACCTGGCTGTTCTGGGCGTGAATCTCCGCCCTGACGCGGTCATGATGAACGCTCAGGTCGAGTTTGACTTCACCGAGTTCAGCCGGGTGCAGCCGCAGGCTGGCATGACCGGACTTTCCGTTGCGGCTGCCCTGGATGTGGCCGGCAACCTGTTCATAAATGGCCTTTTCCTCGACAACGCGTCCGGACGGCAGGCTGATCGTTGCCGTGGGAGGCCGTGCCGACGGAGTGACCGGTTGGGGCGCCTGCCGGTGCAGGTTGAATCCCGCCTGCAGATGGGAGGGCTCGATGCGCGGCGGATCGTTTGCCTGATCGCCCGGATCACGGCCCTGGTTCTGCAGAAGATCACCGAACGGGTTGTTGCTCCCATCGGCTGCCGGTTGGAGCTGCTGGACTCCGGAGAGCCAGGTTTCAGAACGCGGTGGCGTTGCCGGTACGGTTGACGCCTCCTTCCGTTGAGGGTTGGATTCAGCAAGTTTGCCGAGCAATTTGCCGAAACGTGGGTCGCCGGATTCAACGGCCCCGGTCTGCGTCGGGATCACGGGTTCGATGGTCTGCGATACCGGTTGAAGAGCCTTGACCGGATCGAGGGGTGGTCCGTTTGCCGTCTGCTGCAGCTTCCCGGGCTGTGGCTGCTCCGGGAAAGCCTGCGCCGGGGTTGTCGTCGGCAAGGGCTTGTCGAGCGGCAGCCCGAGCTGTTTGAACCCGGTGGTTTCCTCGGCCTTGACAATCTGGGCCGATTCAGGAGTGATGCCGGGTTTTTCTGTTGTCGGCAGCTGTGGTTCTGCCACCTGTCCGGATGGGACCGCAACGTTCGGAACTCCGCCGACCGGTTGCAGTCCCTGCAGCAGGCCCTGTTGCGGCAGCCTGCGAATCGCCAGCTGCATCTCCTCGGGCAGCTGTGCGATAAGATCCTGCGGCAACTGCGGCATGGCCTGCCCACCCTGCCCCCGGCCTGCCAGCAGGGCGAGCAACTGGCCGTCGTCGAGCATCCTGGTCAGGTCCTCCTTCTGCAGTTGACCGGTCAGGGTGCCCAGCAGCAGCTCGAATCCGGTCCCCGGTTGCGGGGCGGCAGCTGCTGTTTCCATGCCGGCAGTTGTCGGGAGTGCGGCATTGATGTTGAGTAACGGGATGGCTTCCATGGTATTCACCTCCTTTCTGTGTGACCCTGGTGCGGTGAGCGTTTCAACACCAGTGCGGGTCTGAGATCTCCCGTCCGTGACGGGCTATGGTCAACCACCTTGAATCAATCCTGTTTCAGGGTGGAGTAAGCCTTGGTGTAGTGAAGGGCGTACTGCGGATCCATCTGGCTGATGATCTTGCTGCGGATCTTGGTCTTGATCTGGCTCATGATCGCCAGCGACAGATCCCAATCCATTTTGCCGAGCAGCTCGGCCGCCTTGGCCTTGTCCATCTTTTCATACATCTGGCTCAGGGCTTTGATGCGTTCGTTCTCGGCCTGTTTCTTCTGCTTGAGCAGGTCCGCGATCTGTTTGCGCAGTTTCTGCATCTCCTCCAGTCGTCGATCAAGTTCGATCGCCAGGCTGGATAATTTCTCTTCTTTCAACTGCAGGGCTTTTTCCTTTTCGGCAAAGCGGTTTTTTCGCTCTTCGATCGCTGCCAGCAACCGGCGTTCCTCGACACTGGCAATCCCGTCAGCCTCGGGCGGCAGGGCTGCCGCCACGGGTCGTGGAACCAGGCAGAGTGCCAGCAGCAGGAGCAGGCAGAGCTGTTTCATGCCAGTCCTCCCTGTCGTTCGCGCAGCGCGATCTCGTCGAGACTGAGGTTCTCCCGATGCAGGTTTTCCCGTCGAGTCTGAACGGCCTGTTTCTGTTTCAGTTTTTCCACCATCCGCCGGTCCTGACAGCTGCGCATCAGTTCTTCCCGGCACTTGCAGACCTCGGCATTCGACTGTTCGAATTCCTTCTCCAGGCTGCGCAGCTGCTGTTCTGAATAACGGATGTGGGAACGGTAGAGGTTCAGGTCGGCCATTGACAGCCCCTGCCGCTTGCGATTTTCGAAATCGCTGGTCAGGTAGTCGAGCTCGGCCCGTTGGCGGGCCAGTTGCGCCATCAGGTCCCCCTGGCGCGTCAGGGCGCGAGCCAGCACCTGCTGGGCTTTACGTTCGATGATTTGCCGATAGTTCAGCACCGATTGAAGTTTGAAGGCCTTACCCATGATTTAATCCTTTCAGCTGTACGCCGATGGCGGGGGAGCTGTCTGTACCGGTCTTGCCGGTGTCGTTGCCGGTTGCAGTGGCGGGGTCGGTTGCGGCGGCGCCTGCGGTTTGTCGGCAGCCAGATCCCGCAGTGCGCTGATGGTCGACTGCAGGTCGGCCTGGTCTTTGATCCCCTGGCGGAGGAAGCGGTTGACCGCTTCGATCTTGGCGATGGCGTGGTCGATTTTCGGGTTGCTGCCGGCGGCGTAGGCGCCGATGTTGATCAGGTCTTCAGCCTCACGATGAGTTGCCAGAATCTCTCTGATCTGTCCCGCCGCCCGGATCTGCTCCTCGTCAACGATTTCACGCATCACCCTGCTGGCGGAGGCCAGGATATCGATGGCTGGATAATGGTTGCGGGCGGCCAGATCTCGCGACAGGACGATATGTCCGTCAAGGATCGAGCGTACCGAGTCGGCCACCGGTTCATTCATGTCATCGCCCTCGACGAGGACCGTGTAGAGCCCGGTAATGCTGCCCTTGCCTTTGAAACTTCCGGCTCTCTCCAGAAGTTTCGGCAGGGTGGCGAAAACGGACGGCGTGTAGCCCTTGGTGGTCGGCGGTTCGCCGATGGCCAGTCCGACTTCGCGCATGCCCATGGCGAACCGGGTCACCGAATCCATCATCAGCAGAACATTTTTTCCCTCGCGGCAGAAATATTCGGCAATGGTTGTTGCCACAAAGGCCCCGCGCATGCGCAGCAGCGGCGATTGATCCGAAGTCGCGACCACCACCACGGAACGCGCCAGCCCCTCCGGACCGAGATCGCTTTCGATGAACTCCCGGACTTCGCGCCCTCGTTCCCCGATCAGGGCAATGACGTTGACATCGGCCCGGGTCTGTTTGGCCATCATTCCGAGCAGGACGCTCTTGCCGACGCCGGACCCGGCCATGATCCCCATCCGCTGCCCGATGCCGCAGGTCAGCAGCCCGTTGATGGCGCGGACGCCGAGATCGAGCGGCCGGTCGATTTTCTTGCGTTCCAGGGGGCCGGCGGGGAGGGCGTAGATCGGCATCTCCCGGTCGCAGCGTTGCAGGGCGGTGCCGTCCAGAGGTTGGCCCATGGCATCGACGACACGGCCGAGAAGGCCCGGGCCGACCGGCAGGGAAGCGCTGTCACGACAGACCCGGATCAGGCTTCCCGGTCCCATGCCGCGCAGTTCTCCGAGGGGCATCAGCAGGGCCCGGTTGCCGCGGAACCCGACCACTTCGGCACTGACCGGAGCGCCGCCGTTCAACGGTTCGATCTGGCACAGGGTGCCGACCGCGGCGGTGGGGCAGAATCCTTCGACCACCAGTCCGACAATCTGGGTAACCTTGCCGCAGATGCGCATCGGGTTGAACCCTTCGATTTGCGCTACCAGGCGTTTCATCAGGATTCCTCTATGGCCCCAAGCAGAGTTTTGCGTACTTCTTCAAGCTGTCCGTCGATGGTCGCGTCAACCTGCCCGAGATCTGATTCGACCAGGCAACCGCCGGAGGCGATCGAGTCGTCAGCCTTGAATACGATGTTTTCCAGACCCTTGATGCTGGCCAGAAAAAGCGGTTTGCGTTCTTCGACCAGGGCCAGATCCTTCGGGTTGACCTTGACCAGGAAACTGTCGGAATCGACCGCCGCCTGCAGGGCCATGTCGATGGTCGACAGGACGATTTCCGGGTCGACGGTCACTTCGCGGTGAATAACCTGCCGGGCGATGGTCAGGACCAGGCGCAGCATGTCGCGGCTGCTGTTGCTGAGAATGGATTCACGCAGCCGGCTGATTTCTTCGAGACCTTTGGCCAGGGCGTTGGCGGCCTGTTCGAAGCGTTCCTCGGCTTCCCTGATTCCCGCCTGCCGGCCGCGGGTAAAGGCTTCCTCACTGCTGGCGGTTGCCGCCGGTTGCTCAAATCCGCCCACCTCCGCTCCCGTGGGCATGCCCGGTGAAACGGACCCGAAGTCGGCGAAATGTACCTGTTGCAGGTTGGCGAATTCCTGCGCTCGATGCACTTTAGACAAGGACATCACCACCTCCGCGGCCGGCAATAACGATCTGACCTTCTTCCTCGAGCTTCAGGGCGATGTCGACAATGGTCTGTTGCATGGTCTCCACTTCCGAAAGCCGAACCGGACCCATGGCCTCGAGATCTTCTTCGATCATCGAGGCGGCCCGTTCGGAGATATTGGCAAAAATCTTGTCCTTGACGCCGTCAGAGCAGCTCTTCAGGGCCATGGTCAGCTGGTCGTTGTTGACTTCCCGCAGGATGGTCTGCAGGGCCCGGTTATCCAGCTCTCCCAGGTCTTCGAAGGTGAACATGCGGCGTTTGATTTCTTCGGCGAGTTCGGTGTCTTCCTCGTCGATGCTGTCGAGAATGTCCCGGTCCAGTCCACCTTCCATGCGGCCGAGGATCTCAACCACCTTGTCGATGCCGCCGACCTGCTGCTGGTCTCCTTCATTGACGACGCCGATTTCCCGTTGCAGTGCCTCCTCGATCTGGGCGATGACCTCGTGGGATACCTTGTCGATGCGGGCGATGCGGTACATGATGTCGGCCCGCAGCTCTTCGGGAAGAAAGCTGACCACGCGGCTGGTATGCTCCGGTTTCTGGGTCGACAGGATCAGGGCGACGGTCTGCGGGTGTTCCGACTGCAGCAGGCTCGCGACCATACGCGGCTGCATCAGCGAGATCGTTTCCAGGGGGCGTTCATCGGCGGTGTTTTCTACCTGTTCGATCAGGCTGTTGACCCGTGCCGGGTCGCCCGCCGAAGAGATCGCCTTGCGGACGAATTCACGCCCCTGAACGAAGAGGCCGGTGTATTCAGCGGAATCTTTTTTGAAGGCCTCGATCACATCCTTGGCCAGGGGCGCGGAGACGTGGCTGATGTTCATCATGCAGCGGCTGATGATGCGGACATCGTCATCCGGCAGTTCCTCGAACACCTTGGTGGTGGTTTCCTCGCCGAGACAGAGCAGCAGCACGGCGGCCTTCTCGACCCCGGTCAGCTTGGAAAAACTTTTGTCGCCGACCATCATGTCAATTCTCCTGCAGCCAGGCCTTGACCACCTGGGTCGGCGAGGATTCGGAATTCATCAGCTGGCGCCGCAGGCGTTCAGCCGGGTCCTTGGCGGCGAGCAGCCGATTTTCTCCCCCTTCGATCATCTCCTGCTCCATCTCCTGAACGGTCTTGTATTGCGCAACCGGCCCGCTGCCGCCCCGCAGGCTGCGGACCATCGGCCGGACCAGGACCAGGTAGGCGATGAGGAAGGCGATGCTCAGCAGGGCATACTTGATCAGGGGCATAAAGACATTGATGTGGTCGAGGGGACTGCTTTCGGGAATCGGTTCGGTCAGGATGTCGGTTTCGAAGGGCATCGAAGTGACACTGATCACGTCACCGCGGTCCTGGTTGATGCCGAGGGCGCTGCGTACCATCTTTTCAATGGCCGCCAGTTCCTTGGCATCGCGGGGTTCAAAGCTGGTTTCGCCGTCTGCGCCGGTCACCCGGCGATCCGCGACCAGAACGGCGACGGAAAGGCTTTTCAGTTTGCCCACCGGTTCCACCAGCTTGTTGACAATCTTGCTGACCTCATAATTGGTGATTTCATCGGTCCGGCTCGATGGCGTGGTGCTGGTCACGGGCGGAGCGCCGTCGAGTGTACCCTGAACGCCGGCAACGCCGCCGGTGGTTTCGCTCGCGCCTTTTTCTTCGGTCACATGCTCGCTGACCACGGCGGTTTTCTGGGGGTCGTAAATTTCCTCCAGCCGTTCATGCTTGCTGAAATCGATGCTGGCTGTAACCTGGACCAGGGAGTTGCCGGCACCGAGGGCCCGGTCAAGCAGTGATTGCGCTCGACGTTCCAGGCGCTGTTCAATGCTCGCCTGGTGAGTGAGCATCGCCGGTGAGGTGCCGTCTTCACCGACGTCGGCGGCCGGTTTGGAGAGGATTTTTCCGCTGGCGTCGACAATCGTCACCTGTTCCGGTTCAAGCCCTTCGACACTGCCGGCGACCAGGTGAACAATGCCGCTGATCTGGGACTGGCTCAATCGCCGGCCATTGGTCAGCTTGACAATGATCGAAGCGGAGGGCTGCTGCTGTTCCGACTTGAACAGCCGTCGTTCGGGCAGGGCCAGGTGAACCCTGGCTCCGGCCACCGGCGCCAGGGAGGAGATGGTACGTGCCAGCTCTCCCTGCAGGGCACGGCGATAATTGACCTTCTGCACAAAATCGGTCATGCCGAAGCTCTGCTTGTCGAAAATCTCGAAGCCGACGCCACCGCCCTGGGGGAGTCCCGCTCCGGCGAGTTGCAGGCGGCTTTCGTGGACTTTGTCCGCCGGGACATAAATGGCCTGCCCGTCATTTTTCAACTCATAGGGAATCTTGTGGTCCTTCAGCCAGTCGACCACTGCGGACGCATCACTGCCGTCGAGATTGGCAAACAGCAGGCTGTAATCGGCGATCCGTGCCTGGATAATGAGGACGGCGAAGAAGATCAGGCAGAGCAGGGCGACGCCGACCAGGCTCAATTTGCGCGACGTGGGCCAGTTCTGCAGCAGGTTGGTGTTGGTTGTCTCGGTCGTGGTTTCAGCCATGGGTCAAAACTCTCCGTTTCATCGCAAGTTGAACAGTTCACCTGAATGAGACAGGGGTTTCAGGTCAAACCTGCATACGCATGATTTCCTGGTAGGCTTCGATCACCTTGTTGCGCATCTGAACCAGCAGACGCATCGAAATGTCGGCCTGAGCCATGCTCAGCATGACGTCCGGCAGGCTGGCGTCCTGGCCACTCTGCAGCTTTTTGATGCCGTCATTGGCTTTGGCCTGGATCTTGTTGACATCGTTCAGGGCCTTGCCGAGGGCGCTGCCGAATTTTTCCGCCGGGTTTTTTGCCGCGGGTCCGCCCGGGGTCAGTTTCGGCAGCAATTGACTCTGCAGCGAAATTTTTTCCATGACTTATCCTCAACGTCCTATTTCTAGGGCTTTCAAGGCCATCCGTTTGGCCGCCTTGATAACATTGGCATTGGCCTCATAGGCCTTGGTGGCGCTCATCATATCGGTCATTTCCTCCACCGGGTTGATGTCCGGTTTGGCGACATAGCCGTCACTGTCGGCGTCCGGATGCCCCGGGTCGAAAACGCGTCGCGGCATGCGATTGCTCTCGACGATGGCCGGGACCCTCACCCCCTGCACCCCTTTGCGGGTCACCTGGTCGAGACGATCACCGAAATCAAGCCGGGTACTCTGAAAGACGACATTCTTTTTCCGATAGGGTCCGCCCTCCGGGGTGCGCGTGGTTTCAATGTTGGCCAGGTTGGAACTGATAACGTTTAACCGGATCCGTTGCGCCTTGAGAGCTGACGCGCTGATTTTCATGGTGTCAAAGATGTTCATGACTATCTCCCATCCTGGGTTACGTACTTGAGCAGGGCGAGTTTCTTGTTCAGCATCTGCACCGCCGCTTCATAAAGAATCTGGTTCTCCGACAGTTTGATCATTTCCTGATCAACATTGACCGCCCCCTTTTCGGTGACCACCTCACCGGTTATGCCGGTGAGGGTGCCGTCGGTGGAGAGATGCTCAGGGCGGGTCGCTTTCTGGTTCATGCCGCCGGATACCGCCCGTGCCAGGCTTTTTTCGAATTCGAGACGCCGCGGCTGGTATCCGGGGGTATCCGCGTTGGCGATATTACTGGCAATGACCTGCTGACTTTTCTGCCGCAGCTCGATAACTTTTCTGAGCATCTGCATGCTGGTATCGAAAAATACCGGTCCGGCCATCGGTGTACCCCTTCAACAGTCAGGTTGGTTCTACATGGTCAGGCTGAGCAGTCTGTCCGCAGCCAGGCGGCTCCACCGCTTGTCGCGGGTATCCGCGGCAACTTCCTTGAGAAGTTGGCTGCCCGCTTCAAGCTTGTTTTTGTCGAGCAGGATGGTCGCCGCCCGATATCGCGCCTGGGCGGCGGCTTCCGGCTGATTGAACAGATCCTGGAAATATTTCAGCGCTTTTTCTTTCCGACCGAGGCGATAATAGGCTTCCGCCCGCCAAAGTGCCGCCTGCAGCGGAAGCCTGGTCGTCTCTTTTTTCGCCCGGTCGAGGTTCTCCACGACCCGGTCATAGCGTTTCAGTTCCCAGTAGAGCTGCGCCGCGTAGAGTGCCAGTTCAGAATCCGCGGTGACCTTCTGCCGGTCGAACCAGGCGACGGCATTTTTGGTACCGTCCCGGGCGACACGCGCCCGCAACTGCAGCAGCCAGGAACGAGCCAGGTCACTGCCACGCGGTTGCAGGGTGCGGTAGCGTTCACTGTACTGTTCGACCAGGTCCAGCTCGCCGAGTTGCAGATAATTTCGGGCCAGCAGCAGGCAGGCCCGCGCTTTCTGTTTCCTGTCCTTTGCCCGGTCGTAGAGATAGAGAAAAATCTTGTCAGCGCGGCTGTCGAGTTCCAGTCGATCGTAGGCAAGGGCAATCTGGTAGAGGAAATCCCAGGACAGCGGTTGTTGAATCAGCAGGCTGCGATCTCTTTCCACCAGTACCAGGGCGTCAAGATTCCGTCCCTTGCGGATCTGGTCGGTGATGGTCGGCGGCAACAATTCGCCGAGCAGGGAGACCGCTTCATTGCGCAGGCTGCCGCGTTTGAAATCCCTCAGGTTTTTTTCCAGTTGATGGATGGCGGATTCGTTGTTGCCCTGCAGATGCTGCAGGATGGCGATCTTGATGCCGGCCTCCTGGCGTAAGTCCATGATCGGGGCTTTTTCGGCCACGAGACGGTAGTCTTTCAGTTGCCTGCGGATCGCCGCGTCTGTTTTGCCGGGCGCCATCAGGTCACTGAGTTTCATCATCACCCGATAGGCAACTTCGCTACCGTCATTGTCCCAGCGCAAAGATTCCAGTTTGTCGAGGTAGACCAGCGAGCGACTCTGCTTTTCATAACAGGTCAATTCGCCGTAACGGGCCAGGGCCCTGTCTTCGCCCGCCGGTAGCAGGTGGGCCAGGGCGTTGAATACCTCACGCGCGCGACCGTAATTTTCGGTCATCTGACAGCAGAGTGCCTGCTGGGCGAGACTGAACCCGCGTTCGGCGGTCAGTTCTTCGGGCAGAGACAGGTAGGCCTTCATGGCGGCGGGGTAGTCACCCTTGAGACTCAGGCTGTCGGCATGACGCAGTTCCTTGATAAGACGTAATTTCTCATTGTCTCCCGGGGAGATTGCGGCCAGGGCTTTAAGTGCTTTGTCAGCGTGTCCGAGACCGAGTTCGACTTCTGCGCGCAGCAGGGCGATCCATGGCTGCCAGGACGTGTTCCGGCCCGTATTGTCCCCCGGTTGGGTGAGGCTGAGCAGGGCCGCGTAAGGCTGGCCGGTACGGACCTGGGCGTGAGCCAGGAAATAATGGAGGCGGTCTTGCGGCACTCCCCGCGGATCTGACAGTTTGATTTCGCGCAACACCTGGAGAGCCTGTTCCGGCTGCCCGCCGCGCAGCAACGCCTCGCCGCGCAGCAGTTTTCCAGCGGTCGTCGGCGCGCCGGCTGTCAGCTTCTGCAGCTCCTGCCAGTCGGCTTTGCGCAGGGCGATACGCCATTGTTCAGGATATTTGCCACGCAGTCCGTCATCCGGAAGTTCCGCATGGTCGGGAAGACTGTAGGCGGGCCTGACCTGCAGTCGAATCGGCGTGTGGGAGCGTTGCAGAAAAGCGGTCCAGTTTCCCTTGTAGTGCGACCTGGCCAGGCTGGTACGTTTCAGCTGCACACCGTTTTTACGGACTGCCGGCATATCCGGAAGGTCAAAGACGATCCCGGGACGGACCGTGTCGGCGTCATCCCAGCGTATGGCGAGTTTCAACTGATGAAGGTTGTCATCCGGGGTGGCAACGACGTGCGATGGAATGCGGCGCAGCAGCAGCGAAACAATCAGGTTGTCGAGGTCGCGGGCGACCAACACCTTGATGATCTTGTCATCCTCGGGCAGGTGTTTCAGCCCGATTCCCGCGGCGCTGTGCTTCAGAATCAGGTCAATTCTCTGCCCCGAAGTCTTGAGATCGTAGTTCGGCAGCCGGTCAAAATCGAAAGTGACCCGACTGATCCCCATATCCGAACGGCTGGAAAGATCGTTGAGGACCGACTTTTTCCCTTCCCCCGCAGCCGCCGGGGACGTCTGCAGCAGGCCGATGATGATCAGCAGCAGGAAGAAGGAAACGTACGTATGTCGTCTGGATAAAGATCTCATGGTTTTGTCCTGCGATCACCGTCTGCCATTCGCGTGCCAATTGATAACTCACTGAAAATAAAGGATTAAACCGCAAGATTCGGTTTTGTGATGATCTCGGGACGGAGTTTTGACAGGTTCGCGGATGGCGTCCGATGCCATCGGTGTTCAACACGCATTTGGTGTTAAACCTGAATCAGTAAGTCCTTTGTCGGCGGACAGCACAAGTCATTGATCTGCCTGAGCTTCCCAAAAATCACCAGCGAACCTGTGGGTGCGCTTCAGATTTTTGGAAATCTCATTCAGACCAAGCACTTGCACTCTCCATCCAACAGAAACTCACCGATTCAGGTTAAAGGAAATTTGTCGCCGGTCGATATGAGGAAATGACAGCACCAGAACTGTTTGCGGTGGTTGCGCGGCATCAGTACGCGGAGTGAAATCAGGACCAGGTAAACCTTTAAAAGCATCATTGCTGACGAGGTGAAATCAATGGGCAATATCCCGGACGATCAAATTGAAATTATCAACGACTTTATCCAGGAAAGCCGCGATATGCTCGACAATCTCGAGCCGACCATCATCGAGTTGGGCCAGAGTTGTCAAAAAGTCGACTGCTGGTCGGTTCTTGATTGCAGCAACAAGACCTGCAAGCGTCACGGAAAGAGCATGGAGACCCCCTGCTGGCTGGATGAAGGTTATGTCGGTGCCGGGCTGCAGACCTGCGTTTTCGCCGAGTCTGAAAGCGATTGTCTCTCCTGCCAGGTCTTTGTCCTGACCAACGGCGACCCGGAAACTATGAATGCCATCTTCCGTCTCTTTCATTCCATGAAGGGGAGTGCCGGTTTCCTGGAATTCGACCATATCGCCCATGTTGCCCATCTGGCGGAAAATCTTCTTGATCGAATCCGCTCCGGCAAGGTCATGCTTGAAGCCGACCATGTCGATCTGCTGTGCCAGGGGTGTGATTTTGCCCGGGAAGCGCTTGATTACGTTGAAAAGAATCTCGATGACCAGGGGGTGTCGGAAGAAGCCGCCGGCATCGGCGCCCTGCTGGAAAAGGCGGTCAGCGAAGCCCAGCAGAAGGCTGAGCGCGTTCATGCGCCGCAAGTCGATGTTGCCGCCGCCGATGTTGAATCTGAAACGGAAGCGTCGGGGGAAGAGCTGCCCGGTCTGGAAGACCTGATTACACCGGAGATGCTGTCCAGATTTGTCCAGGAAGGGGATGAACTGTTGACAGACAGTGAGCAGTTGCTGCTGGCCTGGGGAGAAGATCCCGGCAACAGCGACAGTCTTGCCGAACTCTTTCGCGACATCCACAGTTTCAAGGGGAATTGCGGTTTTTTCGGCTTTGCCGATCTGGAAAAGCTGAGTCACCAGATGGAAACCGTCCTTGATGCCGCCAAACAGGGGTGTGACTTCGGGGAGCAAAAGCCGGCCGATATCCTGCTGAAGATGGTCGATCAGCTGCGTACCGGCCTTGGTTCGATCGCTGACGGCGGCAGGGGCAAACTGGAAAATCTTGAAGACTGTCTGGCCGAGATGAAGAAGCTGCTGGTCAAGACCGACCAGCCGCCGGCGCCCGATCCCGAGGAGCTGCGTCTTGCCGATCTGCTGGTCCAGCAGGGCGTGGTTGCTTCCGGGACCATTGCCACCCTGATGCGAACCAAGTCACGGCCGTTGGTTGATGCCCTGGTCGGTTGCGAAATCGCCACCCGGGAACAGATAGAACAGGCTGTCAAGCAGGCTGAAAAGGCGGCCGCTGAAAAAACAACGGCCGCGGAAACGAGCGCGCCCGCAGTGGTCAAGCCGGCCAGATCGGTTGTCGGCAAGGCGGTCAAAGCGGCGCCTAAAGGCGGCACGATCAAACGCCAGGACATCCGTGTTGATCTCGACAAGCTGGATAAGTTGATCAACCTTATCGGTGAAATGGTTATTGCTGAAAACATGCTGGTCAACAACCCTGACCTGGTCGGGCTGGAACTGGAAAACTTCAATAAAGCCAGCCAGCAGATGAGCAAAATTGTCCGTGAACTCCAGGAAATGGCGATGGTTATCCGCATGATTCCGGTTTCGGGACTTTTCCGGCGCATGATACGCCTGGTTCACGACCTTTCGGTCAAGTCGGGGAAAAAGGTGGAACTGGAATTGTCCGGTGAGGAAACCGAGGTTGACAAGACGGTTATCGAGCAGATTACCGACCCGCTGGTTCATCTGCTGCGAAACTCTCTTGATCACGGGCTGGAATCCCCTGAAGAACGGGTTGCCGCCGGGAAACCGGAAAAGGGTGTGGTCAGGCTTTCCGCAAAACACGAAGAGGGTGAGGTCTGGATCACGGTGGAGGATGACGGACGCGGCCTGAACCGGGAGCGGATCCTGGCGAAGGCCATCGAAAAGGGACTGGTGCAGGGGGATGGTGCCGAGTTGAGCGATCGCGCCGTTTTCAACCTGATCTTCCAGCCGGGATTTTCGACCGCGGACAAGATTACCGATATCTCCGGTCGTGGCGTCGGCATGGACGTCGTGAAGCAGAATCTTGAAAAAATCAAGGGCAAGATCGAGGTCTACAGCAAACCGGGGCAGGGGTCGAGCATCAAGTTGCGCATCCCCCTGACCCTGGCCATCATCGACGGGCTGATGATTCGGGTCGGCCGTACCCGCTGCATTCTGCCGCTGCTGTCGGTCAGGGAGATCTTCCGGCCGACGGCCGAAGCCATCACCCATACTCCCGACGGCCAGGAGCTGGTCAAGGTTCGGGAGAATTTCGTCCCGGTGCTGCGACTGCATAATGTTCTTCGCAAGAAGCCCGACTCCTTCGTACTTCACGAAGGTACCCTGGTTGTTCTTGAGCATCAGGATGATCGCATCGGTCTTTTTGTCGACGAAATCGTCGGCCAGCAGCAAACCGTCATCAAGGGCCTTTCCAATTATCTCGGCAATGTCAACTGCGCTTCCGGCTGCACCATCCTCGGCAACGGCGATGTCTGCCTGATTCTTGATATCGGCAGCCTGGTCGATGTGGTGGAGCAGGGGCTTTGCCGGTTGGACAGCGAGCCCGCCGGTGGCGAAATGCCAGCCGTCGTTACGGCTTAACAAACTCTTGATCCGGTCAACGTCAAGCATGAAAGAACAAAGGAGTCTGATTATGCAGAACAACACCGCGTCAGCTGTTTCGGAAGAGCCTCTGGATCTTGCCGAGGATACCCAGCGGGGGAAATTTCTGACTTTTCACATCGCCGACGAGGATTACGGCATCGAGATCCGTTACGTAACCGAAATCATCGGCATCCAGTCGATCACCGATGTTCCTGATATGCCCGATTACATCAAGGGGGTCATCAACCTGCGGGGTAACGTGATCCCGGTGATGGATGTGCGCAAACGTTTCAATCTGCCGGAGAAAGCCTACGAGGAGCGGACCTGCATCGTGGTCGTGAATGTCGATGACAAGACCGTCGGCCTGGTGGTTGACAAGGTCAACGAGGTGATCGATATCCCCGATGGACAGATTGAACCGCCGCCCCGCACCAAGGCGGAGAGCGGACAGTATATCCAGGGAATGGGAAAAGTTGAGGAAGAGGTGAAGATCCTGCTTGATGTGCGCAAGCTGCTCTACAGTGAAGACCTTGAACAGATGACGAAAAATTCCGACTAACCCGGAAAGGCGGAAATCATGGGCTGGACTCAGGTGAGCCAGGCTGTCGCGTCAAACGGGACGGCCGGGCATAATCACATGATGGTCATCAGTGATGATGAATTCAACGCCATGCGCAAGCTCATCTACGAGCGGTTCGGGATCAACCTGACCGACCAGAAACGTTCGCTGCTGGTCGGGAGACTGCAGAAACTGGTGCGCGGCAATGGTTTCAATTCTTTCCAGGCCTATTACCAGCATCTGCTGAATGATTCCAGCGAACGTGCCTTGAGCGAACTGGTCGACCGGGTTTCGACCAATCACACCTATTTCAATCGGGAAAATGATCATTTCGATTACTTCCGCAACACCGCACTGCCGGCGGTTGTCGAACGACTGAAAAAGGAAAATCGTCTCGATCTGCGAATCTGGTGTGCCGGCTGTTCAAGTGGTGAAGAAGCCTACATGTTGCTGATGCTGATCCGTGAGGTCCTCGGCAGTGACCACCGTCGCTGGGACGCCGGTATCCTGGCCACCGATATTTCCGACCGGGTGCTCGCTGTTGCCAGGCAGGGGCTTTATCCCGAGGAGAAGTTGAGCAACATGCCGGCGGAACTGAAACGGAAATATTTCCGTCAGCAGCCCGACGGCCGCTGGCAGGTTGATGAAAGCCTGCGCCGGGAAGCGACGTTCCGTCGTTTCAACCTGATGAACAAAACCTTTCCGTTCAAGAAGCCGTTTCAGATTATCTTCTGCCGCAATGTCATGATCTATTTTGATCAGCCAACCCGAGATACGCTGGTGAAGAAGTTTCATCGCCTGACCGAGCCGGACGGGTATCTCTTCATCGGTCACTCCGAGACCCTCGGCCGCAGCCAGACTCTTTATCGTTATCTGCTGCCGGCCGCCTATCAGAAGATGGAGGTCTGATGTCCGGAAAAGTTCGTGTGTTGATTGTTGATGATTCCGCGCTGGTCCGCCAGCTCTTGTCCAAGGGACTCGGCAGCGATGCGGGAATCGAGGTTGTCGCGACCGCCGGCGACCCCTATGCGGCCCGTGACCATATCGCCCGGCTGCGGCCGGACGTGATGACCCTGGATGTTGAAATGCCGCGCATGGACGGTGTCGAGTTCCTGCGGCGGCTGATGCCGCAGTACCCGATCCCGGTGGTGATGGTCAGTTCCCTGACCCAGCGCGGCAAGCAGATCACCATTGATTCCCTGAACGCGGGCGCGGTCGATTTTGTCGCCAAACCGACCACCGATGTCGCGC
Organism: Geothermobacter hydrogeniphilus; assembly: GCF_002093115.1. Taxonomy (NCBI): domain Bacteria; kingdom Pseudomonadati; phylum Thermodesulfobacteriota; class Desulfuromonadia; order Desulfuromonadales; family Geothermobacteraceae; genus Geothermobacter; species Geothermobacter hydrogeniphilus. Next base: position 283,453 of record NZ_NAAD01000001.1, read on the forward strand.
GCGGACTGAAGGCGATGATTCTTGAATTGTGCGCCAAGGTGAAGTTGGCCGCGACGGTGGATGTTTCCCATTGGAAAAATCGTCGCAAGGAATTGCCGAAACTGCTTAAAGCCAGTGGCGGCGCTCTGGCCGAGTCGACCGACAAAGTTATCGTCATCGGCGCGTCGACCGGCGGCACCGAGGCTACGCGACGCATTATCACCCGCCTGCCGGCCGGGTTCCCCGGTATCGTCATTACCCAGCACATGCCGCCCGGCTTCACACAGATGTACGCCGAGTCGCTCAATCGCGAGAGCGCCATGCAGGTGCGTGAAGCCAAAACCGGCGACCGGGTCGCTCCCGGCCTGGTGCTGCTCGCCCCTGGCGGCAAGCAGATGCGGGTGATTCGCAGCGGCGGGCGATACGAGGTTATCTGTGAGGCTGGACCCAAGGTCAGCGGTCACTGTCCATCGGTTGATGTGCTGATGGAATCGGCCGCCCGGTCCGTCGGCGGCAACGCCATCGGCGTGATGCTGACCGGCATGGGCAGTGACGGCGCCCGCGGGATGCTGGCCATGGCCCGGGCCGGAGCCCGGAATATCGCCCAGGATGAAGCCTCGTGCGTCGTTTTCGGCATGCCCAAGGTCGCTTTCGAAATGGGAGGAGCCAAACGGCTGGTTCCGCTGGATGATATTCCACCTCTGCTGGTCGGTATGTTGACGGAGCGCGCGGCATGAGTGACCTGGTTCTCGGTATCGGCGATTTCGGTGCTTCGGCAAGCAGCGGTTGCGCGATCAAAACCTACGCTCTTGGCAGCTGTGTCGCGGTTATCATGCTCGATCCACGCACCCGGACGATCGGCATGATCCATATTGCCCTGCCCGATTCAAAAATCAATCCGTCCAAGGTGCGTGAACGTCCCGGATACTTTGCCGACACCGGTCTGCCGCGCCTGCTGGAGAAGATGGCGGCCGTCAGCGGCAACAGCAATACCCGTTCCTATGTCGTCAAGCTGGCCGGCGGCGCCTCGATCATGGACCCCAATGACACCTTCAATATCGGTAAGCGCAATGTCCTGGCCGCCAAGAAAATTCTCTGGGCCAACGGCATGGGGCCGGTCGCCGAAGATGTCGGCGCGAATTACAGTCGGACCGTCACCGTTTCGGTCGATACCGGGGAAGTGACCATCTCTTGTCCCGGCCGCGGCCAGTGGAAGATCTGAGGTTTGTCATGACTGAGCAAAAAGCTGTCGAAGAAATCCGCCGTGCCATTGAAAAGGCCCCGCTGCTTTCCGCCAATGCCCAGCGGCTGATGCAGATTACCGCGGACACGGATCATGAGCTCGGCGATGTGATCGACATTGTCAAATGCGACGCGACGTTGACCGCCCGGGTGCTCCGGGTGGTCAATTCCGCCGCCTATGATCTGCTCAATCCGATTTCATCCATCGATCGGGCGGTTTCGTATCTCGGTGAACGGATGGTGACCTGCATTGCCATCGGCGACAGCGTCGGGAACCTGATGAATCGTCCCATGGCCGGTTACCAGGCGGCAGCCGGCGAGTTGTGGCGGCATGACCTCTTCACCGCATTTGCGGCCAGGGAGATTGCCCGCTGCGCCAGGGGGGATATGACCATTGACCTGGCGTTTACCGCCGGATTGCTGCATGACATCGGCAAAGCGATCCTGTCGGAATTTCTTCATGGCAGTGCTGAAAACCTGGTCGGCGATATTGATGCCGGTCATGTCGAGAACTATCTCGGCGGAGAGAAGAAACTGCTCGGCATGGATCACGCGGAAATCGGCCTGGAACTGGCGAAAAGCTGGCAGCTGCCGACGCCGCTGCAGTCGGCGATCGCTTTTCATCACGAGCCGCAACGCGCGCCCGAGGAGGATCGTCTGCTGGTCTATGCCGTCCACCTGGGCGATATCATCGCCATGATGAACGGTTTCGGCACCGGCAGTGACAGTATGCAGTACCAGCTGGATCAGGGTTATCAGGACTATCTGGAGTTCGATACCAAACAGTTGCCGGGCATCATCCTCGAGGCAACCGAGCTGTTCCGGCAGGCCGAGGCATCGCTAACTCAAAATCAGGAGACCGAATCGTGAAAAGAATCGTTGTTGCCGATGATTCCCAGACGGCACGCATGTTTGTCAAACGTTGTCTGCAGATCGTCGGTCTTCAGGATGTCGAATTCTGCGAAGCCGGCAACGGCAAGGAAGCACTGGCCCTGCTCAAGGAGCAGCCGACCGACCTTTTGGTGACCGATCTCAACATGCCGACCATGGATGGTGAAACGCTGTTGAAATGGGTCAAGGGCAATCCGCGCCTGACCGACGTGCCGGTGATGGTTGTCACCAGTGCCGGCAACCCGGCAAAGGAGGAGCAACTCGTCAAACTCGGCGCCTTCTGTGTTCTCAACAAGCCTGTCAACCCGGCGTTGTTGCGGGAGAAGCTGCAGCCGCTGCTGAAGGAGATTTCCGATGCTTGAACGGATGACCAGGGCGATGCACAAGGCCGTGGCGGAAACCATTGAAAATATGGCGTTTCTGGAGGCCCTGCCGAGCCAGGAGCCACCCCCCATCGAAGAGGGTGAGATGCTTCGGGCGAGCCTGCTGATGCACGATCCGGTGCAGGGTGAATTTCTGCTGCTGATGCCGCGCAACCTGCTGCTCGGTATTGCCGAGGCGCTGTTCGGACTGCCGGTCGAGGAATTGACCGAGCAGCTTGCCGACGATGCCCTGCTCGAACTGCTCAATACGGTGGCCGGTCAGTTCCTCAACGAAGTCATCCCCGGCCAGGTTTATCGCCTCGGCCTGCCCGAAATCGAACCCTCGTCGGATGAACCGCTCGGTAACAGCGAAATCGTCTGGCACTTCCTGATAGATGATGAGGGATTTTCCGTCGCGGTGTCCGGGACCTCGCTGCTGGAGCAGGCCTGAACCCGAAAACGCCCCTATTGAAAGGACCGACAAACCATGGGAAAAAAAGTACTGATCATCGATGATTCAAGCACCATGCGCAAGATTGTCGCACGTTCGCTGCGCCAGGCCGGCTTCGATTTTGAGACGATTCTCGAAGCCGGTGACGGGCAGGAGGCGCTGGAGGTGTTGAGTGGTGAAAATGTCGATGTCATTCTCAGTGACATCAATATGCCGAACATGAACGGGGTCGAATTTCTCCGCAACAAGGCCGAGGATGACGGCATCAGGAATATCCCGGTGGTGATGATCACCACCGAGGCCGGGTCGGAGATTCTGCGCGAGGCTCTCGACCTCGGAGCCAAGGGAAGCATCAAGAAGCCCTTCACTCCCGATCAGGTTCAGGACACCCTGGGTGCCTTACTCTAGGAGGCGGATTGTGGATTTTGCGAAAAGCGTGATTGACGCAACCTGCGAAATATTTGAAACCATGTTGATGACCCGGGTGACTCCGGGCGATCCGCTGCCGAATCGTAGTGACGTCTTTGTCGGCGGCATCAGCGGCATGGTCGGCATGGCCGGAGGCTACCGGGGGATGCTGGCCATCCATTGCTCCAACCAGGTTGCCATGGCCATTACCGGGACGTTTCTCGGCATCGAAGTTGAAACTGTTGACGATGATGTCAAAGACGCTATCGGTGAGATGGCCAATATGCTGGCCGGATCGGTTAAATCCTCCCTGTCGGAGAACGGCAAGGACATCAAGTTGTCTATTCCATCCGCCGTGGGCGGGGAAGAATATACCTTCGAGTGTCATGCCGCCGCTGACCAGGTGCTGATGCCATTCAAAATGCCCGATGGAGAATTCCTGGTGGAACTGCAGCTGCAGGAACAGTCGGAATGATGCCGCTCCGGGTAGTCGAGGATAACAGGAGCCGGACGATGATCGACAACGCACTGCAGGTAAGCCGCCCCGGTTTCGACGATGTGTCCACAGTCGAGAGCTACAGCGGCATGCTGGCCGAGGCGACGACGGAAGTCTTTGCCACTATGGTCATGATGAAGGTCGAAACTCTGGGGCTGCGGTCTGCCCGTCCTGACCGCCTGATCGATTCGGTGTCTGCCGTGCTGGGGATCTCCGGCGGGCTGCGGGGGGTGCTGGCTGTTCATTGTCCTGAACAGGTGGCGCGTGAAATCTGTGGTGGAATGCTGGGTGAAACGCCGGTTGAAGTCGATGCCGAGGTCAAGGATACGATTGGTGAAATGGTCAATATGATTGCCGGAGGGTTGAAGACCCGACTTTTGCAACAGCAGTGCGAAATCGAACTGGCGGTGCCGTCGGTGATCGCCGGAAGTTGTTATGAGGTCAACCTTCTATCCCGGGCTGAACGGTTGCTGCTGCCCTTTGAAACGGCCGCGGGGACCTTTCTGCTTGAATTCAAGTACGCCGGAAAAACCTAGGCAGGAGCATGGACCGCCGGAAAGTCGTCAATACCGTTCTTGGAGCGGTGCTGAAAAAAGGCCAGGAGGAGATCTCCTCCCTGATTGGCCAGCCTGTCGAGTTCAGTGACTGCCAGGTCATAACCTCGAACCGGGAGACTCTGTTCGAAAATCTGCAGGATCCGCAGGTGCTGTCTGAATTCAGGGTTGAAGGGGACCGTGAGGGAAGCGCCTGGCTGCTGCTCGATCTCAAGGACGCCCTGGTCCTCGGCGGTACCTTGATCATGCTGCCTGAAGAAGAGCTGCAGGATCGTATCGACAAAGGTGAGTTCGGCGGTGACGAGGCCGACGCTTTCGGCGAAATCGTCAACATCATGGCCGGCGTTATCTCCGGTCTGTTCGATGAACTTTTTCCCGACAAACTGCGATTCGTCAAGACCGGCCAGCAGGTTGTCAATCCACTCCGAGTTGTTGCCAAAGAGGACTATCCCCTGGCGGAAGGCCCGTTGAGTCTTGTCACCGGCAAGGGGACGCTGCAGGGGAAGGATCTTGTCGGACTCGTTCAGGTGCTGGTACCGGATGAACTTCTCGGGATAGGGGAGGGAGATGATGCGGCACCGGTTGTCGAGTCGGAGAAGACGGCAGCCGAGCCTGAGCAGGCAACCGCTGCAGATCAGGTGGGTACGGTCGGGCAGACGGTAGTCGCGCCCACCGAAACGACTGCCGTCGCGGGTGACTCCGCGGGGGCAGGTGCAGCTCCTGCTGCGGAAACCCCGTCTGCGAAGCCGCCGGCTGGCCCGGCCGGTTCCGGTCCTGTGGTCAGTGAAGATAAACTGGTCAAAATTTTCAGGGTGATTCATGCCAAAATTCAGGAAGAAGTCGGGGGCTTCCTGGGGCATTCATTCGAAATCAGCAATGAAAAATACTTTTGTTCCAACAGGGCGGAGTTGTTTGCCGGTCTGGACGGGACCCAGGTTCTGGCCCACCTGCGGGTCGAAGGGGACAGGGAAGGTGACGGTTACCTGTTGACCAGCCTGGGGGCCGCTATCCATCTCGGTGGTACCCTGATCATGCTTCCCGAATCCGAATTGCAGGAGCGCCTGCAGAGCGGTGAATACGGGGCCGAGGATTCGGATGCCTTCGGCGAGATTGTCAATATTGTTGCCGGGATCTGCACCTCGGTTTTCAATGATATCTATCCCGGCAACCTGCGCTTTGTCAAAACGGACCAGGAGACCATTGATCCCCTGGTTATTGAGGCCAGGGAAGAGTACCCGGTCGAGGATGTCGAATTCTTCCTCGCTTCCGGGGACGCCCGGCTTGATGGACAGGAGCTTGGTCGGATAGAGTTTTTCGTTCCGGCCGATGTTTTGGGCCTGCAGCACGCCGAGGCTGCTGAAGTGACGGCGTCGACGGAAACGCCGGCCGTTGCGGGGGCTGATGAGACGGCCGGAGATCCCGGTGGGGCTGGTTCCGACAGCACGGGAGGGGTGTCCGCGGCGACTGAAACCGGCATCATCCCGCCTGCAAGAGGGAGCGCGGGAGAATCCGCCTCCCCGGTGGCGACCGGTTCGACCGGTGCCCGACCGCTGATTCTGGTCTGCAGCGATTCCGAAGAGCAGGCGGAGGTGTTTATCAGGGCGATCGAAGGGTTGAACTGCGCGGCCCGGTTTCAGCATGTGCAGGAGACTGTCGGCGGTTACGGCCCCGAAACCCGTGGGGTCTTCCTGGTCCTTGGAGATGTCGGCGAACAGGGAATCGCCGCGGCGATCAAGATCAACGCCAGTATCCAGGGGCGCATGCCGTTGATTGCCGCCGGTCCCAACTGGACCCGCAGCATGGTGCTGCGGGCCATCAAGTACGGCATCAGGGATATCCTGGTGACGCCCGCCAGTGAGGCGCAGATACAGGAGAAGGTGAAACTCAACCTGGTCGCCTGACACTTGCCAGGGCTGATGAAAAGCCTCCATCTGCGTCGTTGCCCTTGTCCTCGTCATTGCGGAGTAGCTGCCGCTACGCCTCATTCCTCGGCCTGCGGGCGCCTCGCATCTGAAGACTTTGATCAGCCTCGATGACATGAACTGAGTCGCGCTGTTGGGACGTTTCTCAGGGTTGATGAAAAGTCCTTGGGACCGGTTACGAAAAAAGCCCCCGGCTGCTAATCCGCTGCCGGGGGCTGTGCATGCAGGGCCTGGATGCTCAGGCGCAGGAGGCCTGGGGCAGGCCGATCCCGGTTTCGAGTTCCTTTTTCTTGATTTTTTCGATCAGGGTGGTGCGTTTCAGGTTGAGCAGACGGGCGGCTTCCTTCTTGTTGCCGCCGGTGCGGGCCAGAGCCTGGCTGATCAGCTGTCGCTCAAGACCGTCGACAAGGTCGTTGAAGTTGATGCCGTCACCGTTCCAGAGAGCTTCGTGCAGGGCGATCGGTGCCAGGTTGTCGAGTTGTTCTTCCTTGCGCCGGTCGGCGGTTCCGGGTTGAACCGCATGTGCGGCGTACTTGGCCGGCAGGTCTTCGAGATCGACCGATTCGCCGCCATGCAGCACCACCAGCCGCTGAACGAGATTTTCAAGTTCGCGGACATTGCCCGGCCAGGGATAGTTCACCAAGGCGTTCAGGGCCCGTTCGGTAAACCCCTTGAGCCCGTAGCGTTTGCCGCGGTTGAAAACCCGAATGAAGCTGTCAAGCAGCAGAATGATGTCATCCTTGCGCTCGCGCAACGGCGGGATGTTGATGGGAATGACACTGAGACGGTAGTAGAGATCTTCGCGGAACTTGCCTTCGGCGACCAGTTGTTCAAGGTTGCGGTGGGTCGCGGCGACAATGCGGACATTGACCGGCACCGGTTTGACGCCACCGACCGGTTCGTATTCCTTTTCCTGGATGACCCGCAGCAGCTTGGCCTGCAGCGAGGGTTTCATGTCGCCGATTTCATCCAGAAACAGGGTGCCGCCGGCGGCATACTGGATGCGTCCCATTTTATTCTGGGTGGCGCCGGTGAAGGCTCCCTTGACGTAACCGAACAATTCGCTTTCCAGCAGGTCATCTGGAATAGCCGCGCAGTTGACCGGGACGAAATTTTTCTCCCGGCGCGGGCTGCGGGAATGCACGGCACGGGCGACAAGCTCCTTGCCGGTGCCACTTTCACCATGAATCAGGACGGTACTCTCACCGTCATCAGCGACACGTTCGATGATGCTGAAAAGTTTCTGCATGCGCAGCGAGTTGCCGATGATGCCCTCGAATCCGTCTGATTTTCTCAGCATGGGGCCTCCTTGTGTAAGTAATCTGCCTTGAGGGGCTTTCAAGTCAAGTTACCGACACTTACTTCCAAGAAGAGTGCCAATCGAGCCGGTTGCATCGTCAAAGTTTTGAAATTGACCGGGTTGTTTTGGAAAAGCCTTTAAAACCGGGAGTCTCGTGAGAGATAAAATAGGACGGGTACGGGCTTGCGAGGGAGGTCGGGTATGCAAATGTGCCCTGATAAGGGTCTGTCACACTGTGACAGTGTGCCACAGTCACGACCTGTGCCAAGGCACAGTTGTGCCATGGCACAGGTCACAGTTCAGGATAACCTGAATCAGTGAGTTTCTGTTGGGTGTAGAGTGCAAGTGCTTGGTCTGCAAGAGATTTCCAAAAATCTGAAGCGCACCCATAGGTTCGCTGGTGATTTTTGGGAAGCTCAGGCAGATCAATGACTTGTGCTATCCGCCGACAAGGAACTCACTGATTCAGGGATAATTCAGATCCCGTATTCCTCAAGCTTGCGGTAGATGGTTCGGCGGCTCATGCCGAGCAGCTGCGCGGCGCGGGTTTTGTTGCCGCCGGCCTTCTCAAGGGCATCGAGAATGGCCTGGCGGTCATCGCGGAAGCCCGCGGCCGTGCCCTGGGGAGCAGTGACGCCGTGGCTGGTCAGATCTGAGGAAAGATGCGCGGTGGTGATCAGGCTGTCCTGACAGAGGACGAAGGCATGTTCCAGCGCGTGTTCGAGTTGTCTGACATTGCCCGGCCAGGGGTAGGATTTGAACAGCGCCATGACATCATCGGTTACGCCCCTGATCTGTTTGCCGAAACGGATATTAAACTGCTGGATGAAATGGCGGACCAGCAGGTCAAGATCAGATCCCCGCTGCCGCAGGGGCGGGAGCTTCAGATTCATGACATTGAGGCGGAAATAGAGATCTTCCCGGAACTCTCCGGCGCTGACCTTTTCCAGCAGATCCTTGTTGGTGGCGGTGACGATGCGGACGTCAACCTTGATCGGGGTGGAGTCTCCTACTTTTTCGATGATTTTGTCCTGCAGAACCCGCAGCAGCCGGACCTGGGTGGCCGGTGAAATGTCACCGATTTCATCCAGGAAAATGGTGCCGCCGTCGGCTTTCTGAAAACGTCCGATCTTGTCCTTGACGGCGCCGGTAAAGGCTCCCTTGACGTGGCCGAAAAGTTCACTTTCCAGCAGGCTCTCAGGCAGGGCGGCGCAATTGAATTTGACCAGAGGACGTTTGCGACGGTCGCCCATGTTGTGCAGCGCCTCGGCGACCAGTTCCTTGCCGGTTCCCGATTCGCCGGTGATCAGCACCGTGGTGTCGATCGACGCGAGAGAATGAATCATTCGGTAGAGATGCTGCATCTCCTCGCATTGGCCGATCATGTTGCCGGGCTGATTGCGGTCCTGCAGGTCCCGTTCAAGCTTGACCATACGGGTTTCGTCCCGCAACAACAGCACGACGCCGTCATGTCTTCCGGTCGGCGTCTGCAGGGGGGCGGTATTCAAAGTCAGAACCTGGATGCCGCCCCTGGAGAGGGGGCACTCGCAACGGTAGATTTCACCGGGTTGACCTGTCTCAAGAGTCTGGCGGACCAGTCTGGCGCATTGGCCGTCGGTACCGTCGAGCAGTTCAAAGTTTTCACCGATCGATTCACCGGCGATACCGAGCATCTGCTTGGCGGCGGCGTTGATTTCCACCAGGCGCATGTCGCTGTCAACAGTGAGCAGACCATCGCGAATACTGCGGAAGATCGCTTCAAGATGTGCCTGATAACGATTTTTCTGGACGACCAGTTCCTGATGGGTCAAGGCCAGTTTGGCGAGGCGCAGCAAGGTCTCCTGGCGCACCGGCTTGGAGATGTAATCGAAGGCTCCCAGCCTGACCGCGTCGGCGGCGGTATCGACTTCCGGAGCTCCGGTCACCATGATCACCGGGGCCTGCAGCTTGCGTTTGCGGATGACGCGCAGGACGTTGATTCCGGAGTGTCTGCCGAGCAGGATGTCGAGAAAGATCAGGTCGAAATGTTCGGCTTCAAGTTTTTCCAGCGCCTCGTCGGCCGAGGCGGCGGTATCGACCTTGTAGCCTTCATCCTCAAGGAAACTGGCGAAGGTCAGGCGGATACTTTCTTCATCATCGATACAGAGAATACGTTTGTTCATCTGGTCCTTATCCCGCGATGGGAAGGGTCAAAATGACCCGGGTAAAAGCGCCCGGCAGGCTGTCGAAGTAGATGGCTCCACCATGATCCTGAATAATACCATGGCTGATGCTCAAACCAAGTCCGGTTCCCTCGCCCTGGGGTTTGGTCGAAAAGAAGGGGTTGAGGATCCGGTCGCGAACCCCTTCGGGAATACCGCAGCCGTGATCGTGGAAAACGATTTCCAACATGCCTTTGCCGGTAAGCGGCCGGGCCGAGATGATCAGCTTCTTGTCCGGACAGGGGGCCGGGAAACGCTGGTTGAGGGCGTGTTGGGCATTACTGATCAGATTGATGAAAACCTGTTCCAGTTTCTGGTGTTTGCCAAGCAGACAGGGCAGGTTGGCGGGGATGTCCAACTCAAGATTGATTCCGTCCTTGCGCAGGCGGGTGGCGCAGAGGGAAAGAGCTTCCTGCAGCAGGTCGTTCAGAACCACCGGCCGTTTCTCTTCGACCCGGTCACGGGAAAAACTCAGCAGGTTGCCGACAATGGTGGCGATGCGGTCTCCTTCCTTGACGATGCGTTCGGCGATTTCATTCTGCCGACCTTCCTTTTTCCCCTGGTTGATCAGGATCTGGGCGTAGTTGATGATGCCGTTGATCGGGTTGTTGATTTCGTGGGCGACACCGGCGGCCAGTTCGCCGAGGGCGGCCAGGTGTCCGGTCCGCATGGTTTCGGCCTGCAGCTTGATCTTGTCGGTGACATCATGGGCCAGTTCCATGATCTGAATGACCTTACCGTCTTCGGAGCGGATCGGAAACGCCCTGACTCCCCAGGATCGGCCATCCGGAGTGGTGACCAGCGAGGTTCCGATTTCACCCTCGGAGATGCAGCGTTCGGTCATCTCGACATCGCAGGGCGCCGAGTGTTCCTCGAAGAGCTGCCGGCAGGTTTTGCCGATCATGGCTTCAACCGGAATGCCGCACGCTTTGGACGCCGATACGTTGGCCCAGGTGAGGCGGGAATCGCCAGTCAGCAGCAGCAAGACATCGGGGATGCCGTCAAACAGGATGCGGAACTGATCGTAGAGGCGACGGTAGCTGTGTTCCCTTTTTTTCAGTTCCGTCTGGGCTTTTTTCTGCTCGGTGATATTGGTCAGCAGGCAATGCGTCTGCTTGAACCGGCCTTCCAGGTCGTAGCCGACGCGGCCCTTGACCATCACGTCGATCAGGGTGCCGTCCTTGCGCCGCATGGTGAATTCGAGATCCTTGACACTGCCGTCATCGAGAAAGGCGCAGAACCGTTCCTGCAGCAACTTCTGTGATTCGGCGGTCAGCAGCTTCGTCACCCGGGTGCCGATCAGTTCCTCCCGGCGGTAGCCGAGCATCTCCTCGAAGGCCGGGTTGACGTCGATGAAGCGACCGGCGGCATCGAGGGACTGGTAGGGCAGGGGGGCATTGCGATAAAGCAGGCGGAACCGCTCCTCGCTCTGTTTCAGGGCCTGTTCGGCCTGGAATTGCCGGGTGACATCGAGGGTGGCGACAAAGATTTTTTCCCAGGTATGCAGGTAGGTGTCCGGCAGGATAATACGCAATTCGACCTGGATGGTCCTGCCGTCAAGGGTGCGATTTGGGGAGTGGGTGCTGAATTGGGTTTCCCCGGAAAGAATCCTCGCCAGGTTTTCGCCAAAGATTTCAAAACTTTCTTCCGTGAAGACCTGGTCAAGCCGGGTCAGCAGGTCATTTCGGGACGAGGCCCCGTAGATCTCCAGGACCTTGTCGTTGACTTCAACGATTTTCACCAGGCCCGCGCACTCCCGGACGACCTCGGGATGGTCCCGAAAATAGTCGAGCAGGTTGTTGCCGCAGATCTCCCGTAATTCATCGAGCCGTTTCTTGACGACCGAAAAGTCCTCCACCCAGATGGCGACCGGGAGTTGGGTAAAGAGTTCCTGGTAGTGTGACTGGTTCATGGAGCTGAATGCCCGTCAGGAATCTTTGCGGAGCTTGCCGCGGTAATCGAGAGCCTTGGCGGTCATGGTCATCAGGGTTTCCTGGCGCACCGGTTTGGGGATATAGGCAAAGGCGCCACAGCGGATCGCTTCGGATACGGTGTCTTCATCAGGGGCGCCGGTCACCATGACCACCGGCGTCAGGGGGGCGATCTGCCTGATCTGCTTGAGAACCGAAATTCCGGAATGGGTTCCGAGCAGCAGGTCAAGAAAGATCAGGTCGTAGTTTTTTGCTTCCAACTGCGTCAACGCGTCCTTCGGACCTTCAGCAACATCGACCGTATATCCCCGGTCGGCGAGCAGATACTGAAAAGTAAAACGGATGCTCTCTTCATCGTCGATCACCAGGATCTGTTCATTCATGGATGATCCCTTTGCTGGTCGGGCGTATGCCCGGTTTATTCATGTTCATGACGCGCCCGGTCGAGGGGACTGTCTGGGCTGTTGCGTATGCCTGATTACGATCTTACCAATTACTTTAGCTTGTTCCTGAAAAATTTCTCGAATTTTTTGTTGCCGGTTACTTGATTCGGGACGACTTTTATTTCACCGGTTTACCGCTGCGATGTATAGAGTATTTTTCGTCCGGGATCAACCTGATTCAGCCAGTTTATGCTGTCCGGAGTCCCTCAAAGCGGTTGCCGGGTGTGGGGCGCTATGTTAATTTCATGGCCGATGAACGGCAAACAACGCATTGATAAAATCCTGGTCGACAAGGGCCTGGTTGCCTCCCGCGAGCGGGCCCGGGCGCTGATTCTCGCCGGGCAGGTGGTGGTCGATGACCATCGCGTCGACAAGCCCGGAACCCAGGTTCCGGTTGCCGCCGAGATTCGGCTCAAGGGTGAGGACATCCCCTACGTGTCACGTGGCGGGTTGAAGCTGGCCGCAGCCCTGGCGCAATTTCCGGTTGTGGTGCGAGGTCGGGTCGCCATTGATGTCGGCGCCTCGACCGGCGGGTTTACCGACTGCCTGCTGCAGGCCGGTGCCACGAAGGTCTATGCCGTCGATGTCGGTTACGGGCAACTGGCCTGGTCGTTGCGCAATGATCCCCGGGTGATCAACCTGGAACGAACCAACATCCGCCGCCTGGAACCCTCCGTCCTTGCTGAAAAGCCCGATCTGGCGGTCATTGACGCCTCCTTTATCTCCCTGGAGAAAGTGCTGCCGCCGACCCTGGCGCTGCTGGCGCGGCCGGCCGAGATCATTGCTCTGGTCAAGCCGCAGTTCGAGGTCGGGAGGGGAAAGGTCGGCAAGGGCGGCGTTGTCCGTGATCCGGAACAGCATCGCCGCGTGGTCAACCGGATCAGCGAGTTTGCCGCCGGGCTGAAACTGGTGGTCGCCGCCTCGGCGGCCAGCCCCATTCTCGGTCCCAAGGGCAACCGGGAATTTCTTCTTTATCTGAAAACGGGTGAGAATTTATGAATCGTGTCTTTTTTATCGGTGCCGGCCCCGGCGACCCCGACCTGTTGACGTTGCGGGGTGCCCGGCTGCTCGAACAGGCGACCACGGTTTTTACGCCCGATCCTCTCGACCAGACCTTTGCCCGGCTGCTGCGGGGCAAAAAAATCCATTCCCCCTTTGACTACTATTTTGATGAACTGCTCGCGTTGATCGACGCGTGCCGTCAAAAGGGGCCGGTGGCCTTTCTGGTCCCCGGCGACCTGACGTTCTATGCGCCGTTCCAGGCCCTGGTTGATACCCTTGGTGAGAATGCCGAGGTGATCCCCGGGGTCGGCATCGCCAATGCCGCTTCCGCCCGGTTGAAGAAAACCCTCGATCTGCCCGGGGTCTGCAATCGGGCCATCATCGCTTCGCCGCGCACGCTGGGAGATGACGAGAATGCTCCCGATCTTGCCGATCTGGCCGCTCCCGGAGTGACGCTGCTGATCTACATGAACAACCTGCCGCTGGAAGAGCTGGTTGTCCAGTTGCGCCGGGGGTATGGGCGCAGTGTTCCGATGGCGCTGCTGCACCGCCTCGGACTGCCCGGCGAAGAGATCCTGCTGGGGGATCTCGACACCATTGTCGATCTGACCGCCGGCCGCGACTTTTTCAATCTCGGGCCGGATAACCGTCGTCCCGCCCTGACCCTGGTCATCGTCGGTGAAACCCTGACCGCGTCACCGGGACGCGACTGGTGGGATTTCCGCCGTGAACATATCTGGCGCCATCGTTCATGAAGCTGATCAGTCCTATTGACAGCCCGGCCGAACTGGAACCGCTGCTGTTCGCCGGAGCTGACGAACTCTATGGCGGGGTGATTCCCCCGAACTGGTGGCAGGAGTATGGTTCGCTCGCTTCGATCAATCAGCGCACCTTCAGTGGCGCCCAGTTCGATGATTTTCCCCGTTTTCTTCAGACGGTTTCCGCCTGCCGCCAGGCCGGTCGGAATTTTTACCTGACGCTCAACAGCCCCTTTTATACCGAGCCGCAGTGGCCGCTGCTGATTGCGCTGGTTGAACAATGCGCCGCCGCCGGGCTGCACGGCATAATTCTGGCGGACATCGGCCTGTTGCGGGTGCTGCATCGACGTTTCCCTGAGCTGGAGTTTCACGCCAGCACCCTGGCGCATCTCGGTAATTCCGAAGCCGTCCGTGTCTATCAGCGGGCCGGGATTTCCAGTGTTGTCCTGCCGCGTCACCTGACTGTTGCTGAAATGGCCGCTGTTACCGGGGACGTTCCCGAGGTCGGTTGTGACGCCTTCCTGCTGGTCGGTAAATGTCCCAACACCGAGGGCCTGTGCAGCTTTCATCACAGCAGCCCGGACAAAATCTGGCCATGTGAAATCCCCTATGAAATCAACCCGATGGATGAACATTCCTCAACCGTTGTCGAGGCCGCTGTCGAACGCCAGCGCAGCTGGTCACGGAGCAACCGCCGCCACGGTTGCGGCCTGTGCGCCATTCCCCATCTGCGGGCGGGCGGGATTCGCGGGTTGAAGCTGGTCGGTCGAGGCGCTCCGACGGCGATGAAGCTGGCCAACCTCACCCTGGCACGTGATTTTGTCCGGTTGGCGGCTGAAAATCTCCCGGATGAAGAGTACCGCCGCCGTGCCCGTCAGGCCCACCGGTGCCGTTTCGGTGCCGGCTGTTCCCCCAATGTCTGTTACTATCCCGAGTTTTACCAGGGAGAATAAATCCCCATGATCCGTTGTCTGCATACCGCCGACCTCCATCTCGGCGCGTCCTTTCCCGCTCTCGGTTCTTTCGGCGCCGTCCGGGAGCAGGACTTTGTCCGTACCTTCCGTCGGGTGATCGATCTTGCCATCCAGCGCGAGGTCGATCTGTTCCTGGTTGCCGGCGACCTGTTCGACAACCCGTCTCCCGAGCGGGCGCTGATCGGGTGTGTCGAGGGCGAACTGCAGCGTCTTGTCCAGCGTGGGATTCTGCCGGTGCTGTTGCCGGGGACTCACGACTATCTGCTTGCCGGTGAGTCGGTTTATCATCCCGAACGTTTCAAGGGCGCGCTGCAACTGGTGCGGAATGACGGCCCCGTCAGAGTCACGGTCCGTGATGATGTTGTTTTTCTTTATTCCTGCTGCTGGGATTCAGGACGCGCCGACGAGCTGCGTGCCTGCATGGCCCGCAGACCCGGCGACGGGATCCATCTCGGCCTGCTGCATGGATCGCTGGAAGGAAGTCCGGATTGGCAATACCGCGGCAAGGATCTGCCTTTCACCTTTCCGGCGCTGAAACAATGGGGGCTTGATTATGTCGCCCTCGGCCACTATCACCGGTTCCAGCAACTCGAAGATGGGAACCGGCTTCGTGCCTGTTATCCGGGCTCTCCGGAGGGGAAGCGGTTCGGGGAGAACGGGCCGCGTCACGCCCTGATTGTTGACCTTGAACCGGGCCGGGCGGTAATGGAGCCGGTCGAGGTGCAGAGCCGTCAGCTGCTGGAACTGGAACTGGAGGTCGACGGGCAGATGACCGATACGGACATTGCCGAAGCGATTGCCGCCATGGGCGGAGAGGGGACGATCGTTCGACTCTGCCTGCGGGGAGTTCTTGATCGGGCCCTTGATCGCGACTATCTGGCCGCCTTCGCCGAGAACCGCTTCGACTACCTCGAACTGGTCGACGAAACCCGCTGGCTGCAGGGGGACTTTATCGCCGCAATCGCCGAGGAGGAGACGGTGCGGGGGGCCTGTGTCAGGCGCTTCCGGTCGCTGCTGGCCGCTGCCGACAATGACGTTTCGCGTCACGAGATCGAGCAGGCTTTTCGAGAAGTGATGGTCCGTTTCCAGGGAGGAGCGCGATGATCCTGCGTTCCATCGACCTTGAGTCCTTCGGCCGCTTCTCGCGACGCTGTTTTGAATTTCGCCGTGGTCTGAACCTGGTGCTGGGGCCCAATGAGGCAGGCAAGTCGACACTGATGGAAGCGGTGCCGGCAATCCTGTTCGGGGTTCGGGATAAAAAACGTTATCTGCCCTGGGGACGGGGCGGCGCCTGTCGCGGAGCCCTGCAATTCGAACTTGCCGGTGGCAGTGTGCGTGTCCAACGCGATCTTATGACCGACGAGGTCGGGCTCGAATGGGCCGATCAGCTCTACCAGACCCGGCGGCAGGTTTCGGGCAAGGCCTCGCCCCGCGGGCGTTCGCTGGAAAAGAAAGCCTACCTGCTGGAATTGCAGGAACTGCTCGGTTTCAGGGACGCGGACCTGTTCCGTGCGACCCTTTTTTTCGGCCAGGGGGATCTCGATCTCGATTTTGGCAAAAGCCTGAGTGAACGTATCAAGACCCTGCTGTCGGGGAGCGCCGAAATCGACTATGACCAGGTGCTTGATGATCTG